>NZ_JAMZIK010000113.1 GCF_024178315.1 Siccirubricoccus soli
CCACCGCCGGCGCTGCCTTACGGGTGCGCGGCTTGGCCGCCGCCTCGGGCGCAGCCGCCGCGTCCGCGGCAGCCGCCGGGCGGGCCCGGCGCTTCGGCGCGGCAGGCGGGATTGCGATGCTCTCCTCCCCGGCAGGGGCCTTCTTCGGGCTGCGGGCGATGGCCGCCTCCTCTCTCAACGCGTCAGTACACTCTAGCCCAATCCGCCCCGCGCCGCCCGGATGGCGGTGGCGGAGGCCGGATGTTCCCGGGCCGGCACCAGGCACCAGGGGGCGTGGTCCGGCGCCGGCTGCGCCAGCAGCGCCGCCGGGCGGCGGCGCCAGCGCGCCAGGGCATGCGCCGCCTGGCCGTTCAGCGCCTTCCGGGTCTCGCCCGGCCGCGGCAGCACCGCAATGGGGGTGCCGCGCGCCAGCCGCCGCCACCGCCGCCAACGCGGCAACTGGTGCAAGTTATCCGCGCCCATCAGCAGAACGAAGCGGGCGCGAGGAAACCGCCTGACCAGCTTGGCCAGGGTGTCCACGGTGAAGCGGCTGTGCAGCCGCGCCTCCAGCTCCGTCGCCAGCACCCGGACGCCGTCGCCGATGGCGCGGGCGGAGGCCAGGCGCTCGGCGAAGGGCGCCATGCCGGCGCGCGGCTTCAGCGGGTTGCCCGGGGAGACGAGCAGCCAGACCTGGTCCAGCCGCAGCGCCCGCAGCGCCCGTTCCGCCACATGGCGATGCCCGGCATGGGCCGGGTTGAAGCTGCCGCCCAGCAGCCCGATGCGCGCCCGCCGCCGATCCCCGGCGGGGCCGGGCAATCCCGGCATGGTCCTGTCGTCCCCTCCCAGAGCGCGATCACCTCCGGCGCTCCGCCGAAAGCGTGAATCGCACGACCAGATACCCAAAGCGCGATCGCATGCGGCGATCTTCACCGAAGGCGCGGATCGCGCGACCGGCCCCCGGCTGCACCTCTCCCCCGCGACCTGGCCGCAAGCGCGCGCCGCGCGACCAAGGAGGAAGCCGGCGCAGGCGCCCGTGCCGCTTGCACGGGATGCCGCACCAGTCCTCAGGGCCTGACCTGCCCGGTGCCAAGAATATGGTAGCGATAGGTGCAGAGCTGCTCCAACCCCACCGGCCCGCGGGCATGCAGCCTGCCGGTGGCGATGCCGATCTCCGCCCCGAAGCCGAATTCCCCGCCGTCGCAGAACTGGGTGGAGGCGTTCCACAGCCCGACCGCGGAGGCGATGCCGGCGAGGAATTCCTCGGCCGCCGCCGCATCCTCGGTGATGATCGCCTCGGTGTGCTCCGAGCCATGGCGGCGGATATGCGCGATGGCCGCCGCCACCCCGTCCACCACCGCGACGTTCAGGATGGCATCCAGCCATTCGGTGCCGAAATCCCCGGCCGAAGCGGCCGGCAGCGCCGGGCAGATCGCCCGCGCGCGATCATCGGCGCGGAAATCGCAGCCCAGCGCCTTGAGGTCCGCCACCAGCAGAGGCAGCAGCGAGGGCGCGATGGCGGCGTCGATCAGCAGCGTCTCGGTCGCGCCGCAGACGCCGGTGCGGCGCATCTTGGCATTGGTCAGGACCCGGCGGGCCATCTCCGGTTCCGCCGCGGCATGGACATAGGTGTGGCAGAGCCCCTCGGCATGGGCGAGGACCGGCACCCGCGCCTCCTCCATCACCCGCGTGACAAGGCCCTTGCCGCCGCGCGGGATGATGAGGTCGATGAGCCCGGCGGCGCCGAGCATGGCGCCGACGAAGGCGCGGTCCGCATTGGGCGCGACCTGCACCGCCGCCTCCGGCAGCCCGGCTTCGCGCAGCCCTGCCGCCATCGCCGCATGGATGGCGGCGACGCTGCGGAGCGATTCCCGCCCGCCGCGCAGGATGACGGCGTTGCCGGATTTCAGGCAGAGCGCGGCGGCATCGGCGGCGACGTTCGGCCGGCTCTCGAAGATCATGCCGATGACGCCGAGCGGCTGGGCGATGCGGCGGATGCGCAGGCCGTTCGGCCGGGTCCATTCCGCCAGGGTGCGACCCACCGGGTCGGGCAGCTCGGCGACCTCCTCCAGCCCCTTCGCCATCGCCTCGATGCGGGAGGGGGTGAGGGTCAGGCGGTCCTTGAAGGCCGGGGACAGGTCCGGCGCGCCCAGCACATCCGCGGCATTGGCGGCGAGGATGGCGGGCGTGGCCCGGCGCAGCGCGGCAGCCGCCTCCCGCAACGCCCGGTCCTTCGCCGGTCGCGGCGCCCGGGCGAGCTCCGCGGCGGCCGCGCGGGCGGCGCGGGCGGCGGTCTCGAGCAGGACGATGGCGTCCAGCGCAGGGGTGGTGTCGGTGATGGCGTTCATTGCGAGCTCCCGCGACCATGCGTAGCGCGGGGGAGAGGGCGGGGGAAGGGTGCGCCGTGCCGGGTGATGGCGCGGCCCCGCTCAGGCCCTGGCCAGCAGCAGCGGCGCCACCGGCCCCACCCCCATGACCAGGGAGAGCGCGTAGCCTGCCTCCCCCGCCAGGGTGACCAGCAGCGGCAGCACCACCCGGCGCGGGCCTTCCTCCAGGGCAGCCTCCAGGTCGTCATCCGCCAGCAGGCGTAGCATCCCGGCCGGCCAGGCGGCGTTCCGCCCCTCCGGCAGGATGGTGAAGCCCGCCTCGGCATCGCCCGCCAGATGGACCAGCCCGCCCCGCGGCAGCGCCTCCGCCCCCAGCAGCGCGGCGTTCAGCACCAGCGGCACCAGCGCCGCCGGCACCGGGGCGGCGGGGGATAGCGCCGGCACCTCGAACCGCACCCGGGGGGAGGCCGGGGCGCCGCTCAGCAGCGCCGCCAATGCCGGGGCGTCCAGCGGCCCGCCTTGCGCGCCCCAGGCGGCGGCATAGAGCCGCAGGCGCTGCCGCAGCGCGCCCACGGATTCACGTGACAGGGCGAGCATTTCGGCATCACCCTGGTCCAGCATGTCGAGGGTGCCGGAAAGGCCGCCGACCACGCCGCCGAGGTCATGGCACAGCCGCGCGGCGACCAGTCGGGAAAGGCGGGAAGCGGCACTCATTGCTGGTTCATCCTGCGGGGAACGGGTCGTCTCGTGTTGATCACATTCCGGTTATTCAATCCTTGCGCCGCCATGGGGCGGAAATCGTGACCGGCCTGATCGAGCCGGGCATGTGGGTCCGGCACCCGGCGCGTCCGGATTGGGGCATCGGTCAGGTCCAGTCGGTGATCGGTGACCGGGTGACGGTGAATTTCGAGCATGCGGGCAAGCTGCTGATCAATGCGAAACAGGTCACGCTGGACATATTGGACCGCGACGAGGCCTGACCCCCGACTCGGGCACCACCGGGAAACCGGCCGGCGCGGGCATGGCGGGGGTTGCAGCCCCCGGGGGATGCGGACCAAATGCGTGGCGTGGACAAGCTGATGAAGCCCGGGCATGGCGCCATGATTGATCCGTTCGGCCGTCGGGTCTCGTATCTACGTGTCTCCGTCACGGATCGTTGCGATCTCCGCTGCGTCTACTGCATGGCGGAGGACATGACCTTCCTGCCGAAGCGGGAGGTGCTGACGCTGGAGGAGCTGGACCGGCTCTGCGGCGCCTTCATCTCCCTCGGCGTGGAGCGCATCCGGCTGACGGGCGGGGAGCCGCTGGTGCGGAAGGGGGTGATGACCCTGTTCCAGAGCCTCGGCGCGCGCCTCGGCGCCGGCGGGCTGAAAGAGCTGACGGTCACCACCAACGGCACCCAGCTCGGCCACATGGCGGAGGGGCTGTACGCGGCGGGGGTCCGGCGCATCAACGTCTCGCTCGACAGCCTGGACCCCGCCACCTTCAAGGCGATGACCCGCTGGGGCGAGCTGGAAAAGACGCTGGACGGCATCTTCGCCGCCAAGGCCGCCGGCCTCGCCGTGAAGATCAACGCCGTGGCGATGAAGGGCGTGAACGAGGGCGAGTACGACCGGATGATCACCTGGTGCGGCGAGCACGGCTTCGACCTGACCCTGATCGAGACCATGCCGATGGGCGAGATCACCGGGGAGCGGGTGGACCAGTACCTGCCGCTCTCCATGGTGCGGGCCAGGCTGCGGGAGCACTGGACGCTGGAGGAGACCGACTACCGCACCGGCGGGCCGGCCCGCTACTTCGTGGTGAAGGAGACCGGCCAGCGGCTCGGCTTCATCACCCCGATGACGCATAATTTCTGCGAATCCTGCAACCGGGTGCGGCTGACCTGCACCGGCACCCTTTACATGTGCCTGGGCCAGGAGGATGCGGCGGATCTGCGCCGGCCGCTGCGCGACCCGGAGGTGGACGATGCCGGGCTGCGCGCCGCCATCGAGGCGGCGATCGCCCGCAAGCCGAAGGGGCATGATTTCGTCATCGACCGCCGCCACAACCGGCCGGCAGTGGGCCGGCATATGAGCGTGACCGGCGGCTAGTGCAGCCAATCCCGAAGTCGCGCAGACTTCGAGGTTCGGCCGCCGGCCATCACGCTCCGGGCATGTCGGCCAGGCAGCGTCGCCCAGCGCCACGAATTCCAGCGCCACGAATTCGCGACTGAGCCACGAGTCAGAGCGATCGCGCACCGGCAGAGTGTCCTCCCCTGCCCTCCCGCCCACGACGTCGCCGCATGACCGGCGCGGCGGCGAAGACACAGGCCGCTCCCTCCCTGGCGGAACGACCGGCGCATGGCTTTGCCCGGCCAGGGCCGCTCAAGCTAGTGTCGGGGCCAGGTTTTCCAGCCTGCCGGGCCAGTCGCCCGCGGGCCTGCCGCGAGGGGATGAGGCGATGGAGCTGCTGCAGGAGATGGCGACCCGCCTCGCCGTGCCGGGCATGCCGGAATGGACCGGGCTGCTGGCCCTTCTGCTGCTGCTGCTGCTGGGCCTCGCCTTCCTGCTGATGCCCTTCAGCGTCTTCGGCCTGAAGGGCCGGCTGGACCTGATCGAGGCGCAGCTCGACGAGATCCAGGCGGAGCTGCGCAGCCTGTCCCTTCGCCTCTCGGACGCGCCGCGCCGTTCGGCAGCGGCGGATGATTGGCTGGAGGTGCCGGGCCACGGGATGCGCGCCACGGAGGACAGCCTGCCCCGCACCGCCCCGCCGGTGCCGCCCCCCGCCGCCTGGCCGGAAAGCGGCCGCGCCAGCCGGTCCGAGCCGCGCCTCGACTGGCCCCGCCGCTGAGCCGGGCGGCCCGTCCTCTTGCCGCAGGCCCCTCGGCCTGAGGGCAGGCTGCCGGCCATGCCGCTCCCCTGCTCCCCTCCCCTTGCCCTGAGGCCCCCGCCACGGCTTGATGCGCGGGACTGGAGCAGGAATTCCACGCGATGCGCGTCAGCGTCATCCAGATGAACCAGGGCAGCGACAAGGCGAGGAACCTGGCGGAGGCCGAGCGGCTGATCACCGCCGCCGTCGAGGCCGACCGCCCCGGCCTCGTCACCCTGCCCGAGACCTGGACCAATCTCGGCGGCGGCCGCGAGGCTCGCATGGCTGCCGCAGAGGTACTGCCGCCCGAGGGCAGCGGCGAACCCGGCGGCCCGGCCTATGAGCTGCTCCGCAGCCTCGCCCGCCGCCACGGCATCCATGTGCATGGCGGCAGCATGGTCGAGGCGGGCGACGGGAAGCTGTTCAACACCACCGTGGTCTTCGACCCCGCGGGGATGGAGATCGCCCGCTACCGCAAGATCCACCTCTTCGACATCACCGGCCCGGACGGCACCGGCTACCGCGAGAGCGCGCTCTACGGCGCCGGCGACCGGCTGGTGACCTTTGAGGCCGGTGGCCTCACCTTCGGCTGCACCATCTGCTACGATATCCGCTTCGCGGAGGAGTACATCGCCCTGCGCCGGGCGGGGGCAGAGGCGATCCTCGTCCCCTCCAATTTCACCCTCGCCACCGGCAAGGACCATTGGGAGGTGCTGCTGCGCGCCCGCGCCATCGAGAGCCAGTGCTGGATCCTCGCCGCCGCCTCCTGGGGGCAATATGAGGAGCGGGGCCAGATGCGCGCCGTCTATGGCCATTCCCTGGTGGCGGACCCCTGGGGGCATGTGGTGGCTAAGGTCTCGGACGGCGTGGGCTGGGCCACTGCCAGGATCGACAGCGGGGTGACGGCGCGGGTGCGGCGGGACATGCCGGTGCTGGCGCACCGCGATGCCCGGCCGATCGCGCTGTGAGCGACGCCGCGCCAGGCTTCCCGCTGCCGGTCACCCTCAGCCCCGGGGATTTCGCCGGGCGCATCGCCTTCCTGGCCTCCTCGGCGGAGGTGGCCTGCGCCGCCCGGACCCGCCTCGTCGCCCGCTACGGAGATGCGCCGCTCGACCAGGCGGTGGCGATCGTGGCGCTGGGCGGCGATGGCTGCATGCTGGAGACGCAGCACCGGCTGCTGGGCCGGAACATCCCGGTCTATGGCATGAATTGCGGCAGCGTCGGCTTCCTGATGAACGACTACCGGGAGGAGGCGCTGCCGGAACGCCTGGCCGATGCCCAGGCCGCCATGCTGCACCCGCTCCGCATGCGCGCCACAACCGCCAGCGGCGAGGTGCGGGAGGCGCTGGCGATCAACGAAGTCTCGCTGCTGCGGGAGACGCGGCAGGCGGCCAAGATCCGCATCCTGATCGACGGCAAGGAGAGGCTGGCGGAGCTGATCTGCGACGGGGTGCTGGTCTCCACCCCCGCCGGCAGCACGGCCTACAACCTCTCGGCGCATGGGCCCATCGTGCCGCTTGGCGCCAACCTGTTGCCGTTGACGCCGATTTCCGCCTTCCGCCCGCGGCGCTGGCGCGGCGCGCTGTTGCCTGCCGATGCCGAGGTGGCCTTCGAGATCCTGGAGGGCGAGAAGCGCCCGGTCGCCGCCGTGGCGGACTACACGGAGGTGCGGGAGGTGCGGCGCGTCGAGGTGCGGGAGGACCGCAGCATGTCGCTGACCCTGCTCTTCGACCCCGACCATGGCCTGTCCGAGCGCATCATCGCGGAGCAGTTCACGGTGTGAGCCAGCCGGCTGCGAGGGCGGAGGAGGCGGCGCCCGGGGACGCGGCGCCGTCCGCCTCCGACACCCGTCTCCTCTGGGGCATCGCCCTTGGCCAGACCATCGGCTGGGGCACGCTCTACTATGCCTTCCCGCTCTTCGGGGCGCCGCTCGAGGCCGAGCTCGGCTGGAGCCGGGCGGCCTTCAATGCCGGGCTGACCCTCTCCCTTCTCGTTTCCGGCCTCGCCGCCATTCCGGTGGGGCGGATGGTGGACCGCTCCGGCGGGCGGCGGATGGTGGCCTGGGGCGCGGGCGCGGGCGCGCTGTTGCTGCTGGCCTGGGCCGGCACCTCCTCCCTCCCCGTCTTCTGGGGGATCTGGCTGCTGATGGGCCTGGCCCATGCCGCCTCGCTCTGGGCGCCGGCCATGGCGGTGGTGGTGGCCATGGCGCGGGACCCGGCGCGGACCATCACCGGCATCACCTTCGTCACCGGCTTCACCGCCACCATCTTCACCCCGCTGACCGCGCTGCTGATCGAGGGCCTCGGCTGGCGCGGCGCGCTGCTGGCGCTGGCGGCGCTGCAGGCCGTGGTGCTGCCGCTGACCCTCTGGCTGCTGCCGGCCGAGGGCGAGCGGCCGAGCACCGCGCCGCGCCCGGGCTTCAGCCTGTGGCAGGCGGTGCGGCGCCCGGCCTTCCTGCAGATCGCCGCCTGCTTCGCCGCGCTGAGCTTCGTCAGCATCGGGCTGACGGCGCACGTCATCCCCATGCTGCGGGAGCGCGGGCTGGCGGAGCCGATGGTGATTCTCATCGTCTCGCTGCACGGGCCCTTCCAGGTGGCGGCGCGGGCCTTGCTGTTCGCGCTGGGGAAGCGGGTGACGATGCGGGGCGTCGGGAAGCTGGCGACGCTGCTGACGCCCTGCGCCATGCTGGTGCTGGCCCTGGCGCCGCCGGCGCTGCTGCCCTTCCTGCTCTACGCGCTGCTCTGGGCCATGGCGGACGGGCTGATGACCATCGTCCGGGCGGCGGGGGTGGCGGAGATTCTGGGACGGGAAGCCTACGGGACCATCACCGGGGCGCTCACCATGCTCTCCCTGCTGCCGCGGACCCTGGCGCCGCTGGCGATCGCGCTGCTGTGGGAGGGGATGGGCGGCTACGGGCCGGTGCCCTGGCTGCTGGCAGGGCTGGGCTGCGTGGCGGCGGCGACGTTCTTCCGGGCGGCGCGGTGATGGCGGCGATGGGGGCTCTGCCCCCATACCCCCGCCGGGGCCAGGACCGGGCCCCGGACCCCCGTCCGAGTTCCAGACCCGTGGTTTGAACCTGCCGACTCACACCGGGGGCCGGGAAGGGGTCCCCTCCCCGGCGGAGGTGCAGGAGGCAAAGCCTCCTGCCGGGGGCCTTGGGGGCAGGACCCCAACCTCACACCATATCGTTCAGATGGCACGCGCTCCGTCGCCCCGGCGCGATCGCCTTCAGCGCCGGCCGTTCCAGCTTGCAGCGTTCCATCGCATGCGGGCAGCGCGGGTGGAAATGGCAGCCGCTGGGCGGGTGCAGCGGCGAGGGGATTTCCCCCTGCACGCCCGCGAAGCTGCGCTTGCGCGTGTCGATCCGCGGCACCTCCGCCAGCAGCGCCTGGGTGTAGGGGTGGTTGGGCGAGCGGAAGACCTCCTCCGCCGGCGCCTCCTCCACCACCCGCCCCAGATACATGATGACGACGCGGTCGGAGAGGTGCTCCACCACGCCAAGGTCATGCGAGATGAAGAGGTAGGTAAGGTCCAGCTCCTTCCGGAGCTTCATGAAGAGGTTGAGGATCTGCGCCTGGATGGAGACATCGAGCGCCGCCACCGCCTCGTCGCAAACGAGGAAGTCCGGCTGCACCGCCAGCGCGCGGGCAATGCCGATGCGCTGCCGCTGGCCGCCGCTGAACTGGTGCGGGTAGCGCTTCTTCAGCGCGGGATCGAGGCCGGCGCGGCGAAGCTGCTCATCGACATAGCCGGCGAGGTCCCCGCGCCGCACCAGCCCATGCACCAGCGGCGCCTCGCCGACGATCTCCTCCACCTTCAGCCGCGGATTGAGCGAGGCGTAGGGGTCCTGGAAGATCATCTGGGTGGCGAGCTTCACCCGCCGCGCCTCGGGCCCGTCCAGGCTGCGCAGGTCGCGGCCATGGGAGAGGATGACGCCATCGCTCGGCGGCAGGATGCCGGCGATCATCCGCCCGAGGGTGGACTTCCCGCAGCCGCTCTCGCCGACCAGCCCGACGACCTCGCCGCGGCGAATGGCGAGATCGACGCCATCCACCGCATGCACCACCTCCTCCCGCACATTCACGCCGAGGCGGCGGGCGAGCTTCGCGGCGAAATCCAGCGTCTTCGAGAAGCGCCGGGAGACGCCGCGGGCCTCGACGATTGGCGGTGCGTCGGTGGTCCGCATCGCCGGGGCTTCCAGGGTCTCGCTCATGCCGGCACCGCCTGATCGAGATGCGGGTGGATGCAGCGCGCATGCCGTCCGGGCAGGTATTCCGCGAAGGGGGGCGGCTCGGCGCAGCGGGCCTCGGCGCGCGGGCAGCGGGCGCGGAAGGCGCAGCCCGGCGGCAGGTTGAGCAGCGAGGGGGTCATGCCGGGGATCTGGCTGAGCGGCGCGCCGCGATGGTTGCGGCTGGGCACGCTGCCGATCAGGCCATTCGTATAGGGATGCAGCGGCGCGTCCAGCACCTCGCCGACCGGTCCGCTTTCTACGACCTTGCCGGCATACATCACGGCGATGTCGTCGGCGAGGCCGGCGACCACCGAGAGATCGTGGGTGATCCAGATCAGCGCCGTGCCGTATTGCGCGCAGAGCTTCTGCGCCTCCGCCAGGATCTGACCCTGGATCGTCACGTCGAGCGCGGTGGTCGGCTCGTCCGCCACGATGAGGTCCGGCTTGTGCAGCAGGGCGATGGCGATGGCGACGCGCTGGCGCATGCCGCCGGAGAATTGGTGCGGATAGGCTTGCAGCCGCTCCTCCGGCGAGGGGATGCCTACCTGGCCCAGCGCATCCCGCGCCCGCTGCCGTGCCTCCGCCTTGCTGACCTTGGCATGGGCCAGCACCGTCTCGATCATCTGGGTATCGATGCGCAGAACCGGGTTCAGCGTCATCATCGGATCCTGGAAGATCATGGCGATGCGGTTGCCGCGGAGGCGGCGCATCTCCGCCTCGCTCAGCGTCGCCAGATCGGTTCCGCGGAACAGGATCTGCCCGCCGACGATCCGCCCCGGCGGATCGACCAGGCCGAGGATGGAGAAGCCGGTCACGGTCTTGCCCGAGCCACTCTCGCCCACCAGGCCGAGCACCTTGCCGCGCTCCACGGTGAAGGAGACATCGTCCACCGCCTTCACCACGCCGGCGCGGGTGAAGAAATGCGTCCGCAGGTTGCGGGCCTCGAGCGTCGGCGTCGTCACCGCTTCAGCCTCGGGTTCAGCACGTCGCGCAATTGGTCCCCGACCAGGTTGATGGAGACGATGGTCACCAGCAGGGCGATGCCCGGGTAGAAGCTGATCCAGTACTTCCCGCTCAGCATGTACTCATAGCCATTGGCGATGAGCAGGCCGAGCGAGGGCTCGGTGATCGGCACGCCGAGGCCGAGGAAGGAGAGCGTTGCCTCCAGCGCGATGGCGCGCGCCACCTGCATGGTGGCGACGACGATGAGCGGCGGCAGGCAGTTCGGCAGCAGGTGGCGGAAGATGATCCGGCGGGTGGGCAGCGCCAGGCATTGCGCCGCCTCGATATATTCCCGCCGCCGCTCCACCAGCGCGGAGCCGCGCACGGTGCGGGCGTAATAGGCCCATTCCACAACCACCAGGGCGATGACGACGTTGAGGATGCCCTTGCCCAGGAAGGCGAGGATCATCAGCGCCGCCAGGATGGCCGGGAAGGAGAGCTGCAGATCGACCAGCCGCATGATGAGGCTGTCCGTCCGTCCGCCGGCATAGGCGGCGATCATGCCGAGCGAGGCGCCGACCAGGCAGGCGATGACGGCCGAGCCGGCGCCGACGAGGAGGGAGATGCGCAGCCCGTACATGATGCCGGAGAGCATGTCCCGGCCCTGGTCGTCCGTGCCGAGCCAGTAGGTGAAGTCCGCGCCGCCGACGCTCCCCGGCTCCAGCCGCCCGTCCATGATGTCGAGCTGGGCGAGGTCGTAGGGGTTCTGCGGCGCGATCCAGGGGGCGAAGATCGCCACCAGGGCAATCAGGGTGAAGAGTGCGAGCCCGAACAGCGCCAGCCTGCTCTCGGCGAATTCCGAGGCGAAGCGGCGGAAGGGCGTCTCGACCCGCGGCGGGGCAACGCTGCCCGCGGTGGTGCTGCTCACGATTTGCCCTCCAGCCGGACACGGGGATCCAGCACCGAATAGGTGATGTCCACCACCAGGTTGATGGTGATGAAGAGCAGCACGATGATCATCAGATAGGCCACCATCACCGGCCGATCGAGCACGTTGATGCTGTCGATGATCAGCTTGCCCATGCCCGGCCAAGCGAAGACGCTTTCCGTCACGACGGAGAAGGCGATGGTGCCACCGAATTCCAGCCCCACCACCGTCACCACCGGGATCAGGATGTTCTTGAAGACGTGGACGAAGGTGACGCGGGAGGGGGAGAGCCCCTTGGCGCGGGCGAATTTCACGTAGTCCATCAGCATCGTCTCCCGCACCCCCGCGCGGGTCAGGCGGATGACGAGGCTGATCTTGAAGAGGGAGAGGTTGAGCGCCGGCATGACCATATGCGCCAGCCCGTCCCGCGTCAGGAAGGACCAGCGCATGCCGAGCACCTCCACCGTCTCGCCCCGCCCCGTGCTGGGCAGCCAGCCGAGCTGGACGGCGAAGACCATGATGAGCATCAGCCCGACCCAGAAGGTGGGCAGCGAGAAGCCGAGGATGCTGCCCGCCAGGATGCCCTTGGACAGCGGCGATTTCGGCCGGAGTCCGGCATAGAGGCCGAGCGGCAGGCCGATGAGCAGCGCCACGAAGGTGGCGCCAAAGGCCAGTTCCAGGGTCGCCGGCATGCGCTGGAGGATGAGCTGCAGCGCCGGCTCGTTGAACACGAAGGAGCGGCCGAGATCGCCCTGCAGCGCGCGCCCCAGGAAGACCAGGTATTGCTGCCAGAGCGGCAGGTCGAGGCCGAGCGCCTTCACCGCCCGCTCCCGCTCGATCTGGTCGGCCTCGGGGCTGATCAGGATCTCCACCGGATCGCCGATGGCATAGACGCCGAGGAAGACCAGCAGCGACATGGCCAGCACGACGCCGGCCGCCTGGATCAGGCGGCGAAGGAGGAAGACGGTCATCGCGGCGCCGCCGGACGGACATCCTGCGCCCGCGTCAGCTCATCCGCCCTGGCATCCATCGTCAGGCCGCGCCGCATGGCCCAGGCGTTCTTCTGGATGTGCAGCGGGATGATGCCGACATCCTCGAAGGCGACGCGGGTTGCCTGGCGCAGCAGCTCCTCGCGCTTCGAATCGTCCAGCTCCTGCATCGCGGCGGCGGTCAGCCGGTCCACCTCGGGGTTCGAGTAGCGGCCGCGGTTGGAGGCGCCGTAGCCCTTCTCCCGGTCAAAGGTGGCGACCAGGTTGCGCAGCGGGTTGGAGGCCTCGCCGGAGGAGGTGCCCCAGCCGATCAGGAACGCCGAGA
The DNA here is from genome assembly GCF_024178315.1 of Siccirubricoccus soli. GTDB lineage: Bacteria > Pseudomonadota > Alphaproteobacteria > Acetobacterales > Acetobacteraceae > Siccirubricoccus > Siccirubricoccus soli. Next base: position 12,569 of record NZ_JAMZIK010000113.1, read on the forward strand.
GCTCCTGCCGCGCGGCGCGGCCGACGAAGCTGGTCCAGGGCTGCGCCTCCACCGTGGTGCGCACGCCGATGCGCGTCCACATCTGGCCGATCGCCTGGATGATGCGGGCATCATTCGGGTAGCGGTCATTCGGCCCGCTGAGGGTGAGGCGGAAGCCGTTGGGGAAGCCCGCCTCCGCCAACAGCTTCCGCGCCGCCTCGGCATCCGGGCGCGGCGGGTTCAGCCCGGGGACGTAGCCGAAGGCGCCTTCCGGCAGGAACTGGCCGGAGGGGATGGCCGAGCCTTCCATGATCCGCTCGGTGATCGCGCCGCGGTCGATGGCGATGGAGAGGGCCCGCCGCACCCGCACATCCTTCAGCGGGTTCTGCCGGATCGGCCTGCCGTCATTGTCCGCCACCTGGGGCGAATTCTCCGCCCGGCTGTGGTCGAGGCTGAGGAAGATGAGGCGGAGCCCGGTCACCTCCGCCAGGGTCAGGCGCTGGTCGGCGCGCAGCTTCGCCAGGTCGCTCGTCGGCACCTGGTCGATCACCTCGACATCGCCGGCGAGCAGCGCCGCGGTGCGGGCGGCGTCATTGGTGATCATCCGGTAGGTCACGCGCTGCCAGTGCGGCTTGGTGCCCCAATAGGTCTCGTTCCGCTCGAACTCGATCCGGTCGCCATTGCGGTGGCTGACCATGCGGAAGGGCCCGGTGCCGACAGCCATGGGCCCGGCATTGAAGCCTTCCGTCGTCGCCTGGGCATGGGTCTCCCGGTCCAGGATCATGACGCTGGCCAGGTCGGTCGGCATCAGCGGATAGGGCGCGGCGGTGCGCAGCCGGATGGTCAGCGGATCGACGATCTCCACCTGCCGGATCGGCCGCGTGTAGATGGCATAGGAAGAGGGGGAATTCGGCACGTTGGGGACGCGCTGGAAGGTGAAGGCGACGTCTTCCGCGGTGAACTCGCTGCCATTGTGGAAGCGCACGCCGGTGCGCAGCTTGAACTCCCATGTGGTTTCGTCCACCGCGCGCCAGCTTTCGGCAAGGTCGGCGACGACCCGCGCATGGCTGTCCGTCATGGTCAGCCCGCCGAAGATCATGTGGGCGACCGCGGTGTTCGGGGAGAGCTGGTGATAGTGCGGGTCCAGGGAGGTGACCGGCGCGCCGACGCCCATCACCAGGGTCTGCGCCGCCGCGCCCCCCGCCAGCAGGCACGCAAGCATCGCGGCGCTGCCCGCCGCACGCAGACCCTGTTTCATGTTGAACCCCGGAAGCCCAGCCCTGCGCCACTGTAGCAGCGCGCTTTGTGCCCTTCCAGCCGCTGCTGCCGGGGCAGCCTGCCCAAGCCCCCGGCACCGCCCTGCCTGCCTTGCCGGCATTCGCCCTGCCCTTCCCCTGCCCGGCCAGGAGGACGCAAGCGGGATGCCAGCGGCGCCCCGGGCTGCTAAAGCTGGGGGCAAAGCCCGCCGGAGACTGCCATGCGCCCAGCCCTCGCCCTTGCCGCCAGCCTGCTGCTGGCCCCCCTGTGCGCCCCCGGCGCCGCCCAGGCCCAGGGCGGGGCGGCGCCCAGCCTCTCCATCGGCATCGGCGGGGCCGTCACCTCGCTGGACCCGCATTTCTACAACGCCTCCCCCAACAACAGCCTGTCGATGCACCTGTTCGACCGGCTGGTGGAGCGGGACGCCAAGGCACAGCCCTATCCCGGCCTCGCCGATAGCTGGCGGGTGATCGACGGCACGGTGTGGGAGTTCAAGCTGCGCCAGGGCGTCACCTGGCATGACGGCAAGCCCTTCACCGCCGAGGATGTCGCCTTCACCATCGGCCGCACGCCGAACGTGCCGGGCAGCCCGGGCGGCTTCGGCGGCTTCGTCCGCGCCATCCAGAAGGTGGAGGTGGTGGACGCCCATACCATCCGCCTGCATACCGCCGCTCCCCACCCGCTGCTGCCGACCGAGCTGGCCTCGGTCGCCGTCATCTCCCGCCATGCCGGGGAGGGCGCCTCGACCGAGGACTACAACAGCGGCAAGGCGGCGATCGGCACCGGTCCCTATCGCTTCGTCGCCTACCGCCCCGGCGACCGCACCGAGCTGGCCCGCAATGAGGGTTATTTCCGCGGCATGGAGCCTTGGGCCCGGGTCTCCTACCGCTTCATCGCCAATGACGCAGCGCGCACCGCGGCGCTGCTGGCCGGCGATGTGGAGGTGATCGACCAGGTGCCGTCCTCGGACATGGCGAAGCTGCGGCGGGAGCCGCGCATCCACCTCTCCGAGATCCAGGGGCTGCGGCTGATCTATGCGACGCCCGACCGCTCCCGCCGTGGCCAAGTGCCCTTCGTGACGGACAATGAGGGCAAGCCCCTGGCGGCGAACCCCTTCGACGACGTGCGGGTGCGCCGGGCGCTGTCCATCGCCATCAACCGCCAGGCCCTGGCGGAGCGGGTGATGGAGGGGACCGCCCTGCCCACCGGGCAATGGCTGCCGGAAGGCACCTTCGGCTACAATCCGGAGGTGAAGCCGCCGGCCTATGATCCGGACGGCGCGAAGCGGCTGCTGGCGGAGGCAGGCTACCCGAACGGCTTCCGCCTAGTCTTCCACACGCCGAACGACCGCTACCCGAACGATGCCCGCGCCGCCCAGGCGGTGGCGCAGATGTGGACCCGCATCGGCATCCGCACGGAAGTGGAGGCGGCGCCCTGGGCCAGCTTCTCCGTCCGCTCCTCCCGCCAGGAATACGGCATCCGCCTCGGCGGCTGGGGCAGCGTGACAGGCGAAGCGAGCTATGCGCTGGTCAACATCCTCGGCACCTTCGACCGGGAGAAGCGGACCGGCGCCAGCAATGTCGGCCGCTATTCGAACCCGGAGCTGGATGCGCTGACGGCGCGCGCGGCCGCGACGCTGGACGATGCGGAGCGCGCGGCGCTGCTGCGTCAGGCGGTGAAGCTGGCGACGGACGACGTGGCCATCATCCCGCTCTTCCAGCTGGTGAATAGCTGGGCGGTGCGCCGCGGCCTGCGGCACGAGGCGCGGATGGATGAGCGGACGCTGGCCATGGGGGTGCGGCCGGAGTAACCCGCGACACGGCGCTTGGAGATCCCGGCGGGCCGTCATTCCGGCGGCGCCCAGCTCCGGGGTCCTCGCCAGGGCGCGGCGGGGGAATTGGCGAGGAACGCCACCGCGAACAACGTGGCCTATGTGACCAGCGACCCGCTCTATGCGCTGATTCGCTTCTTCCATTCGGGGCAGATCGCGCCGACCGGGGTGAATTGGAGCCACTACAAGGACACCGAGACGGACAGGCCGATCGACACCGCCACGCGGACCTTCGACAGCGTGGAGGTGGATAGGCTGATGGCGAAGGTGCATGAACGGGTGGTGGACCCAGCGCTGCTGGTCTTCGTGGTGCATGACACCAACCCGCATGTCGCGACACGGAACGTGCGGGGCTACATCCAGGCGCAGCACCGGTTCCAGGACCTGACGACGCTGGCCAAGGCATTGAGGGCGCTGCCCTCCTCAAACTCCACCCGCCGAAGGCTGCAAGGCCCCTGGACTCCTTGAGTTTCGTGGTCGGACCGTCGCGTCCTAACTCGTGGGTGTCCAGATGCCCTTCGGCCTTTGACGGGGTGAGCTCGAGAGGGGCAGCGCCCCTCTCGAAATGCGCCGTCACCCGGCGAAGCTGACCAGCTCCGCCCCTTCCTCCACCATCTCATCCAGCCTTGCCCGCACCGCCGCCACCACGCCATCCATGGGTGCGCGCAGCGTGAATTCCGTCTTCATCGCCTCGATGACCAGCAGCGGGGCGTTGCGCGAGACTTCCTCGCCCACCTGCACCAGCACGCGGGTGACGCGGCCCGGCACCGGAGCGGTGACGCGGTCGCTGCCTGCCGCCTCCCGCGCCGGCGGGGCCAGCGGGTCTTCCTGCACCACCAGGTGGTTGGCGCCGTCCAGGATGATGGTGATCTCCGCCCCGCGCCGCAGCAGGCCGAGGCGGCGAGTAATGCCATCCAGGCTCAAGCGGAAGCCCTCGGCCAGCGGCTCGAGCTTCGCCACCGCCGCGTCGCCTGGCAGCTCCAGCCGGTAGGCGCCCTCCCCCAGCGGCACGCTGCGCAGCCGGGTCGGCTCGCCCTCTCCCAGCCGGAAGAACAGATCCTGATAGCCCTCGCCATTCAGCCGCCAGGCATCGGGGGTGGCCCAAGGGCTCCAGGGATCGCCGCTGGAAGCTGCCGCGGCGGCGATGGCTGCCTGCTGGTCCCGCAGCACGAAGAGCGCAGCAGCGGCCAGCAGCAGGCGCGCCTCTGGCGCCGGCGTCGCCAGCAGCCCGGCGCCGTGGCGGGCGATGAAGCCGGTATCCAGTTCCGCCGCGGCGAAGGCCGGGTGTGCGGCGATGTTACGTAGCAGGGCGAGGTTGGTGCGCAGGCCCGCCACCTCATACTCCGCCAGCGCCGCGGAGAGCCGCCGCACCGCCGCCGCGCGATCCTCGCCCCAGACGATCAGCTTGGCGATCATCGGGTCGTAGAAGGGCGTGATGCGATCACCCTGCCGCACGCCGGTATCGACGCGCACCGCGCCGGGCTGTTCGGCCGGCTGGCGCAGATGCGTGAGCATGCCGGTGGCCGGCAGGAAGCTGCGCGCCGGATCCTCGGCGTAGAGGCGTACCTCGATGGCATGGCCGCGGAGCTGCGGCGCGGTGGTGGGCAGCGCCTCGCCGGCTGCGACACGGAGCTGCCACTCGACCAGATCGAGGCCGGTGACCATCTCCGTCACCGGATGCTCCACCTGCAGCCGCGTGTTCATCTCCATGAAGTAGAAGGCATCGCCTTCCGCGATGAACTCCACCGTCCCGGCGCCGACATAGCCCACGGCGCGCGCAGCGGCGCAGGCCGCCTCCCCCATCGCGGCACGGCGGGCGGGGTCCATGCCCGGCGCCGGCGCTTCCTCCACCACCTTCTGGTGACGGCGCTGGATGGAGCAGTCCCGCTCGAAGAGCGAGATGGTGTTGCCCTGGCTGTCGGCGAAGACCTGGATCTCGATATGGCGCGGCCGCGTCAGGTATTTCTCCACCAGCACCCGGTCATCGCCGAAGGCGGCCTTGGCCTCCCGTCGCGCGCCTTCCAGCGCCGCGGCGAATTCCTCCGCGCGCTCCACCACGCGCATGCCCTTGCCGCCGCCGCCGGCGCTGGCCTTGATCAGCACGGGGAAGCCGATGCGGCCCGCCTCCGCCGCCAGCAGCGCGGGATGCTGGTCCTCGCCATGGTAGCCCGGCACCAGGGGCACGCCGGCCCGCGCCATCAGCGCCTTGCTCTCGGCCTTGGAGCCCATGGCGCGGATCGCCTCCACCGGCGGCCCGACGAAGACGAGGCCCGCCTCGGCGCAGCGGGCGGCGAAGTCGGCATTCTCCGAGAGGAAGCCATAGCCCGGATGCACCGCCTCGGCGCCCGCGCGCTTCGCCGCATCGAGGATGCGGGCGATGTCCAGATAGCTCTGCCGTGCCGGCGCCGGGCCGATCGGCCAGGCCTCGTCGGCGAGTTCCGCGTGGCGCGCGCCGGCATCGGCCTCGGAATAGACGGCGATGGTGGCGATACCCATGCGTCGCGCCGTGGCGATCACCCGGCAGGCGATCTCGCCACGATTGGCGATGAGGAGCTTGCGGAACATCGCCGTCACATCCTGAACAGGCCGAAGCGGGTTTCGGGAATGGGCGCGTTCAGCGCGGCGGAGAGGCCGAGCGCCAGCACGCGCCGCGTCTCCGCCGGGTCGATCACGCCGTCATCCCAGAGCCGCGCCGTGGCGTAGTAGGGGTGGCCCTGTTCCTCATACTGCGCGCGGATCGGCGCCTTGAACTCCTCCTCCGCCTCGGCGCTCCAGGCGCCGCCCCGGCCCTCGATGCCGTCGCGCCGGACGGTGGCGAGCACGCTCGCCGCCTGCTCCCCGCCCATCACCCCGATGCGCGCATTCGGCCACATCCAGAGAAAGCGCGGCGAATAGGCGCGGCCGCACATGCCGTAATTCCCCGCGCCGAAGCTGCCGCCGATGATGACCGTAAACTTGGGCACGGCGGCGGTGGCCACGGCCGTCACCATCTTCGCGCCATCCTTGGCGATGCCGCCCGCCTCGTATTTCCGGCCCACCATGAAGCCGGAGATGTTCTGCAGGAAGACCAGCGGAATGCCCCGCTGGGCGCAGAGCTCGATGAAATGCGCGCCCTTCTGCGCACTCTCCGAGAACAGGATGCCGTTATTGGCGACGATACCGATGGGGTAGCCCCAGAGATGCGCGAAGCCGCAGACCAGGGTCTGGCCATAGAGCCGCTTGAACTCGTCGAACTCGCTGCCATCCACCAGCCGGGCGATCACCTCCCGCACATCATAGGGCGTGCGCAGATTGGCGGGCACCACGCTGTAGAGCTCCTCCGCCGCGTAGCGCGGCGGAGCAGGCGCGCGCAGCGCCATGGGCGGGCGCTTCACCGCGTTGAGGTTGGCCACGATGCGCCGCGCGATGCCGAGCGCATGCGCGTCGTTCTCGGCATAGTGGTCGGTGACGCCGGAGATGCGGCTGTGCACATCGGCGCCGCCCAGCTCCTCCGCGCTCACCACCTCGCCCGTCGCCGCCTTTACCAGCGGGGGGCCGGCGAGGAAGATGGTGCCCTGGTTGCGGACGATAACGCTTTCATCCGACATCGCCGGCACATAGGCGCCACCCGCGGTGCAGCTTCCCATCACGACGGCGATCTGCGGAATGCCGGCCGCCGACATGCGCGCCTGATTGTAGAAGATGCGGCCGAAATGCTCGCGGTCGGGGAAGACCTCGTCCTGGTTCGGCAGGTTCGCCCCGCCGCTGTCCACCAGATAGAGGCAGGGCAGCCGGTTCTGCTCCGCGATTTCCTGCGCCCGCAGATGCTTCTTCACCGTGATGGGGTAATAGGTGCCGCCCTTCACCGTGGCGTCGTTGGCGATGATGACGCATTCGCGGCCGGAAACACGCCCGATGCCGGTGATGATGCCGGCCGAGGGCACCTCCCCGCCATACATCCCCTGCGCCGCCAGCTGGCCGATCTCGAGGAAGGGCGAGACGGGGTCGATCAGCGCCCGGACGCGGTCCCGCGGCAGCAGCTTGCCGCGCGAGAGGTGCCGCTGCCGTGCCGCCTCGCCCCCGCCCTGGCGCACCGCCTCGGCGCGCTCGCGCAGATCGGCAACCAGCGCCCGCATCGCCGCCGCATTCGCCTTCGCCTCCGCCCCGTGGAGGTCCAGCGCGCTTTCCAGTGCCGGCATCAGGCGGTCTCGGCGAAGAGTTCGCGGCCGATCAGCATGCGGCGTATCTCGCTGGTGCCGGCACCGATCTCATACAGCTTGGCATCGCGCAGCAGGCGGCCGGTCGGGTAGTCGTTGATGTAGCCATTGCCGCCGAGGGACTGGATCGCCTCCAGCGCCATCCAGGTGGCCTTCTCGGCGGCGAAGAGGATGGCGCCGGCGGCATCCTTCCGCGTGGTCCGCCCAGCATCGCAGGCCCTGGCCACGGCATAGACATAGGCGCGCGCCGCATTCATCACCGTGTACATATCGGCAAGCTTGCCTTGCATGAGCTGGAATTCGCCGATCGCCTGGCCGAACTGCCTGCGTTCATGCACATAGGGCACCACCACATCCAGGCAGGCGCGCATGATGCCGAGCGGCCCGCCGGCCAGCACCGCGCGCTCATAGTCCAGCCCGCTCATCAGCACGTTCACGCCGCGGCCGACGCTGCCCAGCACATTCTCCTCCGGCACTTCGCAATCTGCGAAGACCAGCTCGCAGGTGTTGGAGCCGCGCATGCCGAGCTTGTCCAGCTTCTGCGCGGTGCTGAACCCCTTGAAGCTCTTCTCGATCAGAAAGGCGGTGATGCCGCGGGGGCCGGCCGCCGGATCGGTCTTGGCATAGACCACCAGCACATCGGCATCCGGCCCGTTGGTGATCCAGAATTTATTGCCGTTCAAGAGGTAGCGATCGCCACGCTTCTCGGCGCGCAGCCGCATGGAGACGACGTCGCTGCCCGCCCCCGGCTCGCTCATCGCCAGCGCCCCGACATGCTCGCCGCTGATCAGCTTCGGCAGATAGCGCCGCCGCTGCGCCTCATTGCCGTTGCGGCGGATCTGGTTGACGCAGAGGTTGGAATGCGCACCGTAGGACAGCCCCACCGAGGCGGAGGCGCGGCTGATCTCCTCCATGGCCACCACATGTTCCAGGTAGCCCATGCCGGCGCCGCCATACTCCTCCTCCACCGTGATGCCGAGCAGCCCCATCTCCCCCAGCCTGCGCCAGAGCGGCATGGGGAATTCGTTGCTGCGATCGGCCTCGGCGGCGAGCGGCGCGATTTCGGCGGCGGCGAAAGCGGCAACCTGATCGCGCAGCGCATCGGCGGTCTCGCCGAGGCCGAAATCGAGGCCGGGGATCTCGTTGCGCATGCGTTTCCTCCACGGGCCGTTGCGGGCCGGGCTTAAAAACAAACATACGTTCGTTTCCGGGGGAGAGGCAAGCCGCCGCTGCCCCCCGCGCCCAACTCGCGCAGTCGCGACCGTGCGCGGCCACGCTGCATGCCACCCTCCCCGCGCCCGCCAGGGGAGGAAACGAGAATGACCCAGACCGCCACGCGCCGCGGCGTCCTCGCCGCTGCGCTCGCCGCCGGCGCCGCCATCCCGGCCGCCGCCCAGCGCTATGACCGCGGCGCCGCGCCCACCCGCTACCCGGATGCCGATATCGTCGCCATCGACCCCAAGCGCTTCACCGCCCGCCTCGGCAACACCGCCATCCGCCGCATCGGCACCGGCTATGGCTGGGCGGAAGGCCCCGCCTGGCACGCCACCGGCCGCTTCCTGGTGTGGTCCGACATCCCGAACGACGAATGCCTGCGCATGGTGGAGGAGGACCACTCCGTCCATCGCCGCTTCCGCAGCCCGTCCGGCTTCTCCAACGGCAACACCTTCGACCGGGAAGGCCGGCAGATCGCCTTCCGCCACTTCCACCGCGACGTGCTGCGCTACGAGCCGAACGGCACCACCACCGTGCTCGCCGCGCGCGGCCCGGACGGCGCCTTCAACGCGCCGAACGATGGCGTGGTGCATCCGGAGGACGGCGCCATCTGGTTCACCGATCCCGGCTATGGCGCGCTGATGAATTACGAGGGCAACCGCGTGCCGGAGAGCGCCAACAGCCCCCGCCCCTTCATCAAGGAAGCGATCTACCGGATCGACGGCCAGAGCGGCGAGGTGACGAAGGTGGCGGACGAGCCCTTCAAGCCCAACGGCCTCTGCTTCTCACCGGATTACCGCCGCCTCTATGTCGCCGACAGCGGCCAGACGCATTACGAGCAGGCGAAGAACATCATCTGGGTCTATGACGTGAACGGCCCGCGCCTCTCCAATCCCCGCACCTTCTGCGACATGGAACTCAACGGAAAATCCGGCTTCGGCGACGGCGTGCGCTGCGACGAGCAGGGCAATCTCTGGGTCGGCGCCGGCTGGGTCGGGGATGGCTATGACGGCGTGCATGTCTTCGCTCCCGACGGCCAGCGGATCGGGCAGATCAGGCTGCCGGAGATCTGCGCCAATCTCTGCTTCGGCGGCGCCCGGCGGAACCACCTCTACATGGCAGCCAGCCAGTCGCTCTACATGGTGCCGGTGGAAACGCGCGGGGCGCATTTCTGCTGAGGCAGCCGGCGGTGGCGCCTCCCTCCCGATCCCGGCTCAGGCAAGCTGGCTCGCCAGCATCTCCCGCACCTCGCCGACCAGCGGGGCCTCCCCCGGGCGTGGCGGCAGCAGGCTGAACTCGACCTCCGGCAGGGGCGGCAGCGCCCGTGCCGGCGGCCATGGCTCCGCGCCGTCCGGCACGGCGGAGGCGTTGAGGCAGGACATGCCAAGGCCCGCGACCAGGGCCGATTGCAGCCCGGCGACGCCGGAGGCCGAGTGCGCGATGACATAGGGCACGCCTTCCGCCTCCAGCAGCTGCCGCACGAAGCGCTGCAGGGAACAGCCTTCCGGCAGCACCAGCAGCGGCAGCGGCGCCTGGCCCTCCTGCTCGAAGCCAGTCGCCGCGACCCAGCGCAGCGCCTCGCGGCGCACCGGGATGCCTTCGGGCAGGCTACGCCCGTCGAGGATCCGCATGGAGAGGCCGATATCGAACTCGCCGCCGCCGGCCTCCCGCTCGATCTGCAGGCTCTTGCGAATGGTGACGTGCAGCCGCAGACGCGGATAGCGAACCCGCAGCCGCTTCAGCATCTCGGCGATGGCACCCGGGCGGAAATAATCGGTGATGGCGAGGCGCAGCTCTCCGGTCAGCGTCGCCCCGCGCATCTCCTCAAGGGCATGGTCGCTCAGCGCCAGCATGGTCCGCGCATGCGCCACCAGCCGCTGGCCCGCCGCGGTTGGGCTCACCCCCTTCTTGCCGCGCTCGAGCAGCGTGACCCCGGTGAAGTCTTCGAGCTTGCGGAGCTGCTCGCTCAGGGCGGATTGCGACCGGCCGAGGACCGGCGCGGCGGCGGAGAGGCTGCCGGCCTCCACGGTCGCCACCAGCGACCGCAATTGCTCCAGATCGAAGGGGCGCAAGGACATCCTTCGGGTTTACCGATGGATGCTATCGTATCTTCCGGCTTTTCAGGCATCAAGCCGACACCCATCCTGGCCTCGCACCACCCCGGCACAGGAGCCACAGCATGCCTGGACTCACCCTGAAGCTTTCCGGCCAGCCCGACCCCGCGCTGGCCCGGCGCATCGTCCCCGCCCTCACCGCCCTGACCTGCGATGTGCTGGAGAAGCAGCCGGCGCAGACCATGGTCATGCTCCAATTCGTCCCGCACGAGCTCTGGTTCATCGAGAACCGGTCGCTCGCCGAGCATGGCCGGAACTCCTTCCGGCTGGAGGTGACGGTCACCGACGAGACCAACACCAAGGCGCAGAAGGCGCGCTACCAGAAAGCGGCCTTCGACCTGCTCTCCGAGATGATCGGCAACCTGCACCCGCACTCCAACGTGCACATCATCGATTGCCGCGCGAGCGCCTATGGCTATGGCGGGGTGACGCAGGAATACCGGTTCCAGCACGCCAACCCGTCACCTCGTTCCTGAGGTCCGCAGCCTCTGCCGCGAATGGGGCGCCTCCCGGGGCTGTCCCGGACCTGGCGCCCTGGGAGGCGTGCCGCCCATAGCCGCCAAGTGGCGCGGGCGAGCATGGGCCGAACCGCGCCGGAACATGGTCCTGCGGACAGGATCATGCCCTGGCCCCTGGCCCGCACGCGATGCACGGCTGCGGCGGTTCAGCCCTCCGGCGTCACGCCCCGTCCGCCTGCGCCGCCGCCGCGCTGCGGCTGAAGCGGATGCGCACCTGCATCCCCTCTCCCGGCTTCGACTCCACCTGCACCCGGGCCAGCGCGTTCTGCTCCAGCGAGCGCAGGATCAGCGCGCTGAGCCGCCCCGGCTGCGGCCAGGTCACGCCCTCCGGCAGGCCGATCCCGTCATCGGCGACCAACACCTCGCAGCCCCTCTCGTCCACCACGCTGTGCAAGGTGATGGTGCCGCCATCCCGCCCCCGGAAGGCGTATTTCAGCGCATTGGTCAGCAGCTCGTTCACCACCAGCCCGGCCGGCATGGCGACGTTCACCGAGACCGGCCAGGCATCCACCTTCAGCTCCAGCCGGATGCCGGCAGCGGCATGGGCGCGCATGACGGCGGAGGCGACCTGACTGAGATAGGTGCCGAGATCGACCTCAGCCTCGCGGGTATTCCCATCCAGCTCCCGGTAGAGCAGGGCCACCGCCTCGACCCGCCCGGCCAGCCGGTCGAAGGCGCCGTCCATGATCGCGCCGCGGGCGGCGTTGCGCGCCTCGATGCGGATCAGCGCGGTGACGAGCTGCAGGTTGTTCTTCACCCGGTGCTGCATCTCCCGCAGCAGCAGATCGCTGTCCTGCAGGCGCTGCGCCATCGCCTCCCGCTCGCCGGCGATGACAAGGCTGACATCGACCAGGGCCAGCAGGCGGAAGGCAGGGGCGCCGGACTCATCCTCGATGAGGCTGGCATAGGCTTCGACGAGAACCGGCTCCGCCCCCTCCCGCGCGATGCGGAAGCAGCCGAGCCGGTCCTGCCCTTCGGTCACGGCGATGCCGAGATCGGGTCCCTCCCCTTCCGCCTCTCCGGGCAGCGCGGTCCATCCCTGACCCTCCAGCGCCGCAGCGCTCATGCCGGTCAGCCTTTCCGCCGCCGGGTTGGCATAGGCGATGCACTCGCCCGCCTGCTGCGGCGTGGCGACGATCAGTGCGACCGGGACGTGATCGAGAAAGAGCCGGAACTGTTCGCTGCGCAGGGCCTCGGCAAGTTCGGGCAGCGCCAGCAGCTGTTCGACCTCGGGCGGCTTGGCATTCGGGTCGTCCATGCGCTGCGGCGGCCCTCCGTTCCAACAAGGGACACCGCTTCTATGTCACCTATGGCGCGCCCTGCCAAAGCAAAAGAACGGGCGTATGCAGAACGGTTTCCCGCCGCGGCGACAAAGCCGCAGCCTCGGCCGGGGCGGCGTGCCCGCCCCGGCCGCGCCGCTCAGTGGGCCCGCTCCAGGCACATCGCCACGCCCATGCCGCCGCCGATGCACAGCGTGGCGAGGCCGCGCTTCGCCTCGCGCCGCTGCATCTCGAACAGCAGGGTGTTCAGCACCCGCGCGCCGGAGGCGCCGATCGGATGGCCCAGGGCGATGGCGCCGCCATTCACGTTGACCTTCGCCGGATCCCAGCCGAGATCCTTGTTCACCGCGCAGGCCTGCGCCGCGAAGGCCTCGTTCGCCTCGATCAGGTCGAGGCTGGCGATGTCCCAGCCGGCCTTCTGCAACGCCTTGCGGCTGGCCGGGATCGGGCCGGTGCCCATGATGGCGGGATCGACGCCGGCGGTCGCCCAGCTGACGATCCGCGCCAGCGGCGTGATGCCGCGCCTGCGCGCCTCCTCGGCGCTCATCACCACCACCGCCGCGGCGCCGTCATTGATGCCGCTGGCATTGCCCGCCGTCACCGTGCCGTCCTTCGAGAAGGCGGGGCGGAGCTTCGCCAGCACCTCCGCCGTCGTTTCCGGCTTCGGGTATTCGTCGGCCTCCACCACGACCTCGCCCTTGCGGGTCTTCACCGTCACCGGGGCGATCTCGTCCTTGAAGCGGCCGGCCTTCATCGCCTCGCCCGCCTTGCGCTGGCTGTTGGCGGCGAATTCGTCCTGCTCCTGCCGGGTGAGCTGGAATTTCTGCGCGACGTTCTCCGCCGTGTTGCCCATGTGGTAGCCGTGGAAGGCGTCCCACAGCCCGTCCTTCAGCATGGTGTCCACCAGCTCCAGCCCGCCCATCTTCTGGCCGGCGCGGAGGTTCGCGGCGTGCGGCGCCTGGGTCATGCTCTCCTGCCCGCCGGCGATGACGATGGCAGCATCGCCGGTGGCGATCTGCTGCGCGGCGAGCGCCACGGCGCGGAGGCCGGAGCCGCAGAGCTGGTTGATCCCGAAGGCGGTGCGCTCCACCGGGATGCCGGCGGCGATCGCCGCCTGGCGGGCCGGGTTCTGCCCGGCGCCGGCGGTGAGGATCTGGCCGAGGATGACCTCATCCACCTCCTCCGGCTTCACCCCGGCCCGGGCCAGCGCCGCCTGGATGGCGACCGTGCCGAGGGCATGCGCCGGCAGGGAGGCGAAGGCCCCGTTGAAGCTGCCGACCGGCGTGCGCGCGGCGCTGGCGATGACGATCTCGGTCATGACGGGCATTCTCCCAACTCGTATTTGGGCGACAATGTGGCGCGCCCCCCTTCCGGCCACAAGCGGCGGCTGTCCGCGGCGAGGATCGGGGGCGCTGCCCCCGAGCCCCCGCCGGGGCCAGGACCTGGCCCCGGACCCCGGTGTGAGTCGGCCGGCTTGGTCATCGCAGCATCAATTCAGGCGGCGCCGGATCCTGCCGGTGGGCGCCCCTTCAGACTACCCTGCTGCACGGGGCAGGCCATTGACCCAGTCGAGAAAGGGCCGCCACAGCACCGCCTCCGCCCCCCGTCCCGCCACCATCCCCACATGCCCGGCCGCGGCACGGTGCAGCACCGCCCCCGGCAGCAGCCCGGCCAGGGCCAGGGCGGAGGCGGGCGGCACGATGCGGTCGCGTGATGGCACGGCGAGGAATGCGGGCAGGCCGAGGCTTGCCGGCGCCACCGCCTCCCCTGCCACCCGCCAGGCGCCCCGGGCCGGGCTGTTGGCGCCGTACCAGCCGGAAAGGCATTCCCGCGCCACCGGCGCGGCCAGCGGCACGCCGTCATTCAGCCAATCCTCCAGCGCGGCAAAGCGCCTTGCCGCCGGCCCGTCCGGGTCCAGCCGGGCGAAGTCGCGATATTTGGCAATGACGCCGAAGGGGTCGGGCAGGGCGAAGAGGGCCTGCAGCGCCGCCACCGGCAGCTCGCCATGCAGATCCAGCAAGGGCTCCAGCGCCGGTAGCAGCGCCGCCAGGGCCTGCGCCTCCCCCGCCCCCGCCGCCCAGAAATCCCAGGGCACGGCCCAGAGGCCGAGGGCGGCGACCAGTTCCGGCCGCCGCTGCGCCACGGCCAGCGCCAGCAGCCCGCCCATGCAATAGCCCACCAGCACCACGGGCCCGCCCGCCACCGCCACCGCCGCCTGCAGCGCCCGTTCCAGCCGGCCGGCGATGTAGTCGGTCAGGGTGAAGCCGCGTTCCAGCGGCCCTGGCTCCCCCCAATCCAGCAGCAGCGGCCGGGTGCCGGCGGCGGCCAGGAAGCGGAGGCACGAGGAGTCCGGCAGCAGGTCCAGCACCCTCGCCCGGTTGATGAGGGAGGGGACGACCAGCAGGGCCGGCCCCGTCCCACCCTCCTGGCCGCCATAATCCCGCAGCGCGCTGCCGCCCTCCGTCCAGAGGGCTGGCGGCGGCGGCGCTTCCGGCGGCGCCGCCTGGCGGCGATAGGCGGCGATGCCGCCGAGCAGCGCTGCATCCTGCCGCGCCAGCACGCGCAGCACGGCGGCCTGGAAAGCCTCAGTCCGGTGGCCGCCGGCGGCGAGGGCGGCCGCGATCCGCGCCAGCTCCTGCCGGCCGGCGCTCGAGCGCGGCCAGGCGGGATTCCAGCTCGGCGAGCCGGGCGAGGAGGGCGGCGTCGGGCCCATTCCGCCCCCCTTCTCCAGCAGGGGCAGGGCCGCCAGCGCCGCCAGCCGCCGCAGCCCCGCCAGGCCCAGATGCAGCGCCAGCGGCCGCGGTCCCGGGTACGTGGTCATGCTGCCCGGCCTCCGCCCAGGCCGGCTGCAGGGCGCGCCACCAAGCCAGGCCCAGCAGGGCGAAACGGCGCCACAGCGCCGCAAGCCCGGGGTCCGCCGCCAGCCCGGCCAGCTCCGTCTGCCACAGCGCCACCCAATCCTCGGCCAGTTGTTCGAGATCGGGCTCGTCCGGCTGTTCCTTCGGCCCGCTCATGCCCCCGCTTCACCCAAGCCCTGCGTCATCCAGGCCATACGTTGTCCGGGCCCTGCGTCCCGGCCCCGGCGGATCGCGCCCGGGCCCGGCGCTCCAGCCGGCGACGGGCCAGGATAGCGCCTCGCCCGGCACGTTGCGACCGCCGCCTGCCTGGCCCGCTTGCCCCCGCCGCGCCGTGCTGTGCAGCGCACAAAAAACGGCTTCCAGTGCCGCCATCCCGGCGGCTAGGCTGAGCGTCTAGAAACGCTGGCATCGGGAAAAGAGACAGACCATGGCCGAACAAGCCGCCCGCGCCGAACAGGCCCCCCCGCCCGGTGCGCCGCCGACGCCGCCGGTGGTGGTGAAGAAATACGCGAATCGTCGCCTCTACAACACCGAGTCCTCAAGCTACGTGACACTCGAGGACCTGGCGAACATGGTCCGCGCCGGCCGTGACTTCGTGGTGTTCGATGCCAAGTCGGGCGAGGACATCACCCGTTCCGTCCTCACCCAGATCATCGTCGAGGAGGAGGCGAAGGGCGGCGCCAGCCTGCTGCCGGAAGGCTTCCTCCGCCAGCTCATCGGCTTCTACGGGGACAGCCTGCAGACCGTGCTGCCGCGCTACCTGGAGGATGCGATGGCGGGCTTCGCCCGGCAGCAGGAACAGATGCGCCGCGCCATGGGCCAGGCCATGGGCATGGGCAGCTTCCTGCCCTTCCCCGGCTTCGAGGAGCTGGGCAAGCAGAACATGGCCATGCTGGAGCGGGCGATGAGCCTCTTCGCCCCCTTCCGCCCGGCGGAGCAGCAGGGCCAGACCGTGGAGGCGCTGCGCGCCGAGGTGGAGCAGCTCAGGCGCGAACTGGCCGAGGCCCGCGCCAAGGCCAGCCAGGGCTGAGACCGGCCAGAGCCACCGGGCGGCCGGAGAACCGCCGGCAGCGTCCTCTGCCTCGCCCGGAACCGGAACGGGTCGCAACGCCGTGTCGCCTCCTGAGCGAGGAAACGGTTCCCCGCTTCCCATCACGGCTTCGTCACGCGCCGCGGTGGAACATGATCGGGGCCGCGGCATTCCCTGGTGTGAGACACCTACGGGGGAAAGACGCATGGCGGTTTCCGAGACGGCAGAAGGGCGCCAGGGCGAGGCAGGGCGGCGTGCCGGCCCGTTAAGGCCGGGTCAGCGCGCCAATGCGGCGGACCGGCACGTTGGCGCCCGCATTCGGGAACGCCGGGTGATGATGGGCCTGTCGCAGCAGCAGCTGGCCCGCATGATCGGCGTGACCTACCAGCAGGCACATAAGTATGAGCGCGGGCTGAACCGGATCTCCGCCGGGCGGCTGTTCGAGATCGCCCAGGTGCTCGGCGTCACCGTCTCCTGGTTCTTCGACGGGCTGGCGACCGAGGCGGAACCGCAGGAGATCTCGTCCCGGCAGCGCATGTGCCTGGAACTGGCACGGAATTTCGCGCTGATCGACAATGAGAAGCACCAGGAGGCGCTGAGCCAGATGGCTCGTGCCCTGGCAGCCCAGAGCCAGGAGGGCAGCGGGACGGCCGGGCTGGCCGAGGCTGCGGGGGCCCACTGACCGCCGGGGTTGCCGACCGGCCGGTCCGCCGGATCCGGCTGGAGCAGGATTGGCCGACGCCACGCCCCGCGCCGCGGCGGCGCCCTTGGGCCGGGGTGCTGACCGGGGCGGGGCTGTTGGTGCTGGGCGGCGTGGCCGGCTACGGGCTGGGGGTGGCGAACCTGCCGCCCTTGGCGCAGCGGCCCTTCACGATGCCCGCCCCGGACGCGGCCGGCCTGGCCGAGGCGCCGGCGCCCCAGCGCGCGGCCCCGGATCGCGCGGCCGCGGATGCGGACCTGCCCTCCCCGGCGATGGAAGCCGCCCGGGACCATTTGGCGTCGGAGCTCGCAGCGCTGCGCAACGCCGTGGCGGAGGAGACCGAGAAGCTGGCCGAGGCCATGCTGGCGCGGAGCGAGGCCGAGGCCGAGCTCGCCCTGCTGCGCCGGCGCCAGGGTGTCCCCTCGGCGGAGACGCCGGAGGCGGCCAGGGTCACGGCAGAGGCCCCCGCCGCGGCGCGGGAACTGCCGCCGCCGCCCGATCCGCCGCGGGACGCCGCGCCGCGCCGTGAGCGTGAGGCGCCACCGCGCGAGGCCGCGCCGCGTCAGACCTCCGCGGTGGAGGCGCCGCGCAGCGGCACCTCGCGCGTCTTCGTCCATTTCCCCTCCGGCTCCGCCGGCGCGGCGGAGGCGGCGAGCGGCGCGGCGGCGCTGGTGCGCGATGCCGGCTTCGAGCTGGGCGAGATGCGGGCGGTCTCGGCGGCGCCGGCGCATCGGGTGGTGCGGTATTTCCACGCGGCCGATGCCCCGGCGGCGGCGCGGCTGGCCGGACGGCTCGGCCGCGGCTGGGCGATCCAGGATTTCCGCGGCTACGAGCCAGCCCCGCCGCCGCAGACGCTGGAGCTCTGGCTGCCCGACCGCTGAGACGACCGGGCACCTCTCCCCCCTGGCCCTGGCGGCGCGCCGATCAGGCGCGCTGCCATTGCCGGAAGCGGCTTCGCCGCTTCAGGCGGTGCGAAGCCCCGGGAATTGAGCGCCCCCGGGGCTCCCACGAAGGCGCATAGCGACTTTGTGGGAGTTACCCCATGCTGATCGGCGTCAGGTCCTGGAACCAGCTCTGCGCCTGGACGAAGCCCTTCACATTCTTCGTCATCGCCCGCGGGTTCAGGTCATGGGCGACGAAGAGGAAGGGCAGGTCCTCCAGCACCTTGTCGTGCAGCTCCTTCAGCACCGCGTCCTGGGCGGCGGCGTCGAAGGTCTCGTACGCCTTGTTGATCAGGGCGTCGTAGGACGGCTCGTTCAGATAGCCCCAATTATTGCCCACCGGCGCCACCAGGTCCGATTTCAGCAGGCGGATCAACGCCGAATAGGGGTCGAGCGCGGTGTAGGTCACGTTGATCGCGTGACAGCCGCGGATGTTCGGCGACTTCGCCCCTTCGCGCCAGGTGGAGAGCAGGGTGTTCCAGTCGAACACCTCGAAGGTCACCTCGATGCCGATCTCCTTCAGCATCTGCTGCACCGCCTCGTTCATCGCGATGGGCTGCATCTGGCCGGAGCCGGAGGCGGAAATCGCGGTCCTGGTGCGGATCGGGTTGCGGGGGGAGAAGCCGGCCTCCGCCATCAACTTCTTCGCCGCGGCCAGATCGTAGGTGACCCGCGGGCTGCGCACCGGGTTCCAGGGGCCGCCCACCGGCACTAGGCCGCCGCCTTCCAGCATCATGCCGCCCAGCATGTCCTTCATGCCGGCACGGTCGATCGCGAGGTTCGCCGCGCGCCGCACCCGAATGTCCCGCCAGGGGGAGCCTTCCACCAGGGAGAAGTGCCAGGTCCAGTTGTGGCCGTACTGGTTGGTGGTGATGTTGAAGCCGGCCTGGCGCAGGGCGGGGATGGCGTCCGGCGGCGGCGCCTCGATGAAATCCACCTGGCCCGAGCGCAGCGCGGCGACGCGGGTATTCGGCTCCGACAAGGGGAGCAGCAGCACCTTGCCGACCTTCGGGATGCGGGCCGACTCCCAGTAGTCGGGGTTGCGGGCCAGCACGGCGCGTTCCCGCACCTGGAAGCTTTCCAGCTTGAAGGGGCCGGTGCCGACCGGCTGCTGCAGGAATTTGTCATTGTCGCGGCCCGCGGCTTCCCAGGCGCCGCGATGGGTGATGCCGATCCAGGTCACGCCATAGGGCACCAGGCTGTCCACCACGCGGGTCTCGATGACGAAGCTGCGGGGTCCCTCCGCGTACCAGTTCACGATGGTCGGCATGCGGGCGCGCACCTGGGCGGAGCCGCGCGGATCGAATTCCGGCGCATCGTTCCTGAAGGCGCGGTTGTAGGAGAAGACCACGTCCTCGGCGTCCAGGAGCTTGCCGTCGTGGAACTTCACGCCCTCCCGCAGGGTGAAGATCCAGCGCTTCGGGTCGGCGGGGTCCACCTTCCACTCCGTGGCGAGGCCGGGCTTCAGCGGCGCGGCGGCATCGGCCTTCGACAGATCCCAGGTGACCAGATGGTCGAAGAGGGTGATGCCCATGAAGCGGTGCCCCTCGGCGCCCTGGTCCGGCATGCCGTTGGGCAGGGGCACGGCGGAGGCGGTCATGCCGATGCGCAGTGTGGTGTTCGGCGCCCCCTGGGCCAGGGCCAGGTCCCAGGGCAGCGCTGCCGCGGCGCCGAGGCCGCCCAGCAGGGCGCGGCGGCCAAATCCATTCCTCATCCTGTCGCTCCAGAAGACGTAGGGCTGGCGGCGACAAGCAAGCTGCGGGCCGGGGCGCTGTGGCGGGCGCCGGTTGGCGGTGCCGGTGGCTCCCCGGCGTCTCCCGCTTCGCCCCGCATGTCGGAAATCCGAGGCTTCTAGAGCAGATCGCCGTAGGGCGGCAACGCCCGAAGGCGTGAATCTGCTCTGCAAGCAAAGGCTTAGCGCGCTTTCGGTGAACGCATGTAAACCGAAAACGCTCTAGGTCTTCCGGCCCTTGACGGACGGGATCCGGGCCAGCCAGCGCCGTCCCCGGCGCGGCCGTCGGCGACAACCCCTGGGATCAGGCCATGGGCGCCCAGTCGCTGCCGGTGATGGTGCCGCGGCGGGGCCGCCGAAACCGCCCCAATTATCGGCAACCGGCGATGCCAGCTTCGGCTTCGGGAAGCGGGAGACACCGCTGCCGGTCCCACTCTAGGCTGGCGGGGCCAGGCTGCCCGGCAAAGGGCGGCCGCCAGGGAGATCGTCCATGCGCCTTACCCGCCGCGCCGCCTTCGGTGCCGCCGCCAGCCTGCTGTCCGTTCCTGCCCTTCGCGCCCAGCCCGCGGAGCCCATCCGCATCGGCGTGCTGACGGACCTGTCCGGCCCCTACCGCGACGTCACCGGGCCCACCTCCGTCGCCTGCGTCCGCCAAGCGGTGGAGGAGTTCACCGCGCAGAACCCGGAGATCCGGGTGGAGATCATCACCGCCGACCACCAGAACAAGCCGGATGTCGGCATCAACACCGTGCGGCAGTGGTTCGACCAGCGCGGCGTGGACATGGTGACGGATGTCGGCAACAGCGCCATCGCGCTCGGCATCAACCCGGTCTGCGTGGAGAAGGACCGCATCCACCTGAACGCCTCGGCCGGCACCTCGGACCTCACCGGCCGGGGCTGCACGCCGAACTCGATCCACTGGTCCTACGACACCTGGTGCCTCTCCAACACCTCCGGCACCGCGCTGACGAAGATGGGCGGCGATAGCTGGTACTTCATCACCGCCGACTACGCCTTCGGCCACGCGATCGAGCGCGACACGACGCGCTTCATCGAGGCGGCGGGCGGGAAGCTGCTCGGCGCCTCGCGCTACCCCTTCCCGCAGACCACGGATTTCTCCGCCTTCCTGCTGCAGGCCCAGGCCAGCCGGGCGAAGGTGCTCGGCCTCGCCATGGCGGGGGACGACGTGCTGAATTGTGTGAAGCAGGCGCAGGAATTCGGCTTGACCCGCAACACGCGCCTGGCGGCCATCATCGGTTCCATCACCGCGGTCATCTCGGCCGGGCTGCCGACGATGCAGGGCATGTACATCGCCGAGACCTTCTGGTGGGATCTGAACGAGCGCACCCGCGGCTTCACGCAAAGGGTCCGCCAGAAGCTGCCGGCCAATGTCTGGCCGAACTACGTGCATGCCGCCAACTATTCGGGCGTGCTGCACTACCTGAAGGCGGTGAAGGCCATGGGCGTGCCGGCCGCCAAGGCCAGCGGCCGCGCCGTGGTGGCGCAGATGAAGCGCATGCCGACGGATGACGACGCCTTCGGCCCTGGGCTGATCCGCGAGGATGGGCGGAAGCTCCACCCTTCCTTCCTGCTCCAGGTGAAGAAGCCGGGGGAGGATCGCTACCCGGGCGATGTCTATACCCTGGCGGCGACGGTGCCGGCGGAGGAGGCCTTCCGGCCGATCAGCGAGGGCGGCTGCCCGATGGTCCGCGGGTAGATCGGCCCGCTCCACTGCCCGCATGCCCAGCCGGCGACGCCTGTCGCCCTGAAGCGGCTTCGCCGCTTCAGGCTGTGCGAGGCCGTCGACATGCAACGACGTCGCGGGGATTACGCCACGCTGTAGGCCGGCGCCCCGTCGAAGCGCTGCAGCTTCTCGATATGCATCCAATTATGCTGCCGCCCGATCCGCTGCAGCAGGTCGGTGATCTCGGCGATGCCGTTGCCCTTCGGTGGCTCCTTGAACAGGAAGCGGGCGCGGAAATGGTCCACCAGGAAGGTGTGCCCGCCCATGTCCGGCCAGACCTGCGCGCCGCGCGACCCGATGCCGGCGAGGGTAAAGGCCGAGCCCTCCGCCGCCGCCCCCAGCGTGATGCCGATGGCATGGGGGTCCCGCTCGCTCTCGACGAAGACATCCACCCCCACCAGCTCCCGCGTCGTCGCCGCGCGGTACCAGGTGATCTGCGGCCATTGCTTCAGCGCGATCGGGCGGTACTCGCGCTCCGGCACCTTCTCGCTCTCCCGCCCCAGATTGGCGATGATGCGCTCGACGAAGGCCTGGGTCGGCGCGCCCTCCCCTTCCGGTGCGATGTCGCCGGTGAGGTCACGTCCCTCCTCCAACGTCACGTACAGCGCATGCTCCACCTTCCGCGCCGTGGCGAAATCGCCGATATGCCGCAGCATCATCAGCGCGGAGAGCAGCAGCGCGGTCGGGTTGGCGATGCCCTTGCCGGCGATCTGCGGCGCCGAGCCGTGCACCGCCTCGAACATCGCGACATGGTCGCCAAGATTGGCCGAAGGTGCGACGCCGAGCCCGCCGACCAGCCCCGCCGCCAGATCGCTCAGGATGTCGCCATTCATGTTGGTCATGACCGTGACATCGAATTGCTCCGGCCGGATGACCATCTGGTGGGCGCAATTGTCCACGATCATGTGCTCGGGCGTCAGCGACGGATAGTCCTTCAGCACCTGCTCGCCGACGCGCTTCATCATGCCTTCGGTCAGCTTCATGATGTTCGCCTTGGTGGCGACCGTCACCTTCTTCCGTCCCTCAGCCTCCGCCACCGCCGCGGCAAGGCGGACGATCCGCTCGCACCCCACCTCGGTGATCAGCTTCAGGCACTGCGCGACGGAGGGCGTCTGCATGTGCTCGATGCCCGCATACACGTCCTCGACATTCTCACGCACCACGACGAAGTCGATGCCGCGCCCGCCGAAGGGGGTGTGGATGCCCGGCAGCTCCCGCACCGGGCGGACATTGCCGTACATCTCGAAGATCTTGCGCAAGGTGACGTTGGCGGATTTTTCGCCATAGCCGACCGGCGTCTCCAGCGGGCCCTTCAGCGCCACGCCGGTGCGGGCGATGCTGTCCAGCGTCTCCTGCGGCGCGCCGGTGGCGATCCCCTTGCGGAAGGCCTCGGCGCCAGCCAGCGCCTCCTCCCAGGCGATGCGGGCGCCGGCGGCATCCAGCACCTGGCGCACCGCCGCCATCACCTCCCGGCCGATGCCGTCGCCGGGAATGGCGGTCACCGGAACCTTCTCGCGGATGGTTTCGGTGGAGAGGGGCTGGGGCGTTGCATCCATCGGGACGATCCTTCAGGCAGGGCGAGCCTGCCAGTATCATGCTGCGGTGCGATATCTAGCCTATCGGGGCTAATTCGGCACCCGGCCCGGCACGCTTCCCGGGCCCGGCGGCGTCACGTGGCGGCGATGAAGCCGTAGGCCGGGTAGCGGCTGGCGCCGAAATCATTCACCCGCGGATACCAGACCCGCACCAGGGACCAGTCATTCTCGGGCGAGACATCCAGCACCGGCTGATCCACCGCCACCCGCCCCTTGGCGGCGCCGGAGGCCCAGTTGGCGTGATCCACCCGGATCTCCCGCGCCGAGATGACGCGCGAGACGACGGAAAGATGCCCCTGCGGCAGGCGGCGGGTGCGCATCAGGACGAGCACACTGCCGGGCAGCGGCCGGTGCTCCCGCCGGTATTGCCCCGCCGCCGCCTCCCACCACTGCCAGGCGTCGCCGCGCAGCGGGATGCCGCTGCGGTGCCGCGCATAGGGCACGCAGGACCATTCCCCCACCGCGCCCGTCGGCGCCGGCACGCGGCGGCCGGTGCCGCAGGCCGCCAGCAGCAGCGGCGCGGCCAGCACCCCGCGCCGCACCCAGCTCTCATCCCGCCCCTGCCGCTCCGGCATGGCCCCCCCTTGGGACCCCCCGACCCCCGGCAAACCTATCACATCATGCAACGGAACTGCTACAGGAATTGAACCCTGCCAGAGACTTGCAGTAAGAATCTGTTACGCCGCACGCAGACGCTCGCGCAAAGGCGAGGAGTGTGCTGAAAGGGGGGAAGGTGACCTGTCCACGACCTGCCCCGCCGGGGGGCTGGGGCCCTGCCCGGACGCGGCGGGACACCACGCATCAAGGCCGGCTGCCCCCGGCCGCAGGCAGGGCGCCTGCGGCGGGGCAGGCGGTGCCCAAAGCTGACCCGCAGGAAGGTAACGTGATGAGCAAGAGGACCTCTCCGCCCCGGCGCCGCGCCCATGCGCTGCTGCTCGGCGCCGCACTGCTGTCGGCCACCTCGCCGGCCCTGGCCGTGCCCCGCTGCGCGACGGAAACCGACCAGTCGGTGTTCGAGCTGGAAGCGCTGAAGACCGAGCTGATGGTGGTCGCCACCACCTGCCACATGGAAGACCGCTACAACGCCTTCGTCGAGCGCTACAAGCCGACCCTGGCGCAGAACGGCCGCGCCTTCGGCCAGTACTTCACCCGGGTGCACGGCCGCACCGGCCAGCGGCAGAACGACATCTTCATCACCGAGCTGGCCAATGCCCGCTCCAACGCCGCCCGCCAGCTCGGCAGCGATTTCTGTCCGCGCAACGGCGGGCTGTTCACCGAGGTGATGTCGCTGCGCGGCGAGGCCGACCTGGCCCCCTATGCCGCGGGCAAGGACCTGCTCTCCGCCGGCGTCACCGCCTGCGAAGGCGCCCCGGCGCCCCGCCCGGCCCGCCCCGCCGCCACGCGCCGCGCCTCCCGCTAAGGTTCCCCCTGGTGACACGCATGATGACCAAGGCCGCCATGAAGCCGCTCGGTGGCCTCGCCCTCGCCACCCTCCTCGCCGCCTGCGCCCAGCAGCAACAGGCGGCGGCGCCCGCCGCGCGGGTCTACGCCGTGGACCTGCAGGGCCAGGCGAAGAACTGCACCGTGCCGGCGAATGTCGCGCTGAGCGCCGACCGCCCCGCCGAGGCGACGATGTCGCTGGACAATGACGGCGGCTGGTGCGGCATCTTCGTCGCCCAGCCCGGGCCGAAGCCCTTCGACTACGGCACGGTCCGCAGCCGCCCCGCCAATGGCCGGGTGCTGATTCGCAAGGTCGGCGACCGGACCCGGGTGGATTACTTCCCGAACGCCGCCTTCGGCGGGACGGATAATTTCACCGTGCAGCTGATGCCGGGCGGGCAGGAGCTGAAGGTGGCGGTGACGGTGGCCTACACGCCGCCGCCGGCGCCGCCGGCCCCGCCCGCCCACACGCCGCCGGCCCGGACGCCGGCGCGGCGGCGCTAGCGAGTAAGGGCTAAGCCAGGGGCTCTGCCCCTGGAACCCGCCGGGGCCAGGACCTGGCCCCGGACCCCGGTGTGAGTTTGCGACCCGCAGGCTCAACCGGCATACCCGGGCCGGGGACCGGTTCAGGCCCAGGCGGAAGCTGGCAGCACCGCACAGGCAAAGCCGGGTCTTCCCCTGGCTCCCTCGTACGTCCCGCCTCGCGGTCGTGGCACCCGCCGCCGGACCTTGCCGGCGGCGGGGCCTCGGCTACGCCGCCTTCCGCACCGCCGGCACGCGCCGCATGGCGCCGCCCGGGGTCGCGCCCGGCACCGCGGCGGCGTAGTCGGCGGCCAGCAGCAGCTTCGGGAAATCGACACCGGTCTCGACGCCCATGCGCTGGAACAGCCAGACCACATCCTCCATCGCCACATTGCCGGTGGCGCCCGGCGCGAAGGGGCAGCCGCCGATGCCGCCCGAGGCAGCGTCGAACACCCGGCACCCTGCCTCCCAGGCCGCCGTCACATTGGCGATGCCCATGCCGTAGGTGTCATGGCCATGATAGGCGAAGCGGTGCCCCCACTTCGCATGCGCCGCGGTGAAGATGCGGCGCACCTGGTCCGGCGCGGCATTGCCGGTGGTGTCGGCCAGCGCGATCTCCATCTCCTCGTCCAGCTCGGCGATGCGGCCGATCAGCTCCAGCACCGGCGCCTCCGGCACGACGCCCTCGAAGGGGCAGTGGAAGACGCAGGAGAGGTTGAAGCGGATCTTCGTGCCCTTCGGCGCCTCGCGCACGATGGCGGCAAGGTCCCTGAAGCTGTCCTCCAGCGGGCGGTTCAGGTTCGCCTTGTTGTGGCTCTCGGTGGCGGACATGAAGAGGCCGAGGCGGTCGGCCCCGGCATTCATCGCCAGCTCGAACCCCTTGCGGTTGGGGACGAGCACGGTGCTCTCCAGGCCCTCCAGCTGCTTCGCCGCCTTCAGCACCTCGGCGGTGTCGGCCATCTGCGGCACGGCGCGGGGCGAGACGAAGCTGCCCACCTCCATGCGGCGCAGCCCGGCCTCATAGCTGGCGCGCACGATGGCGATCTTGGTCTCGGTCGGCACGAAGGCGCCGATGCTCTGCAGCCCGTCGCGCGGCGCGACCTCGGAAAGGATGGCGGTCTCGGTCATGGCGCGTTCCCCAGCAGCTCCTTGAAGACGTGGTCGTTATGCGCCCCGGCGGTGGGGCCGGTCCAGCGCACCATGTCGCGCGGGCCGATGCCGTCGAAGCGGAAGGGCGCCGCCGGATGCAGCACGCGCCCGATCAACGGGTCCTGCACCTCCATCACCAACTCCCGCGCGCGGAAATGCGGATCCTCGGCGCAATCCTTCATGTCGTAGAGGCGGGAGCAGGGCACCTCGGCCTTCTCCAGGATCGCCTCCGCCTCGGCCGCCGGCAGGGTGCGGGTCCAGTCGGCGATCATCCCGTCCAGCTCCCCCACATGCTCGCAGCGCAGGGCGTTGGTGGCGAAGCGCGGGTCGCTCGCCGCCTCCGGCCGGCCGATCGCCGCCATCAGCCGGCGGAAGATCAGGTCCGAGTTCCCGGCGATGCAGAGCCATTTGCCATCGGCGCAGGGATAGGTGTTGGTCGGCGCCGCGGTCTTGATGGCCGCCCCCTGGGGCTGGCGCACCCAGCCGAACAGCCCGTATTCCGGCAGCATCCCCTCCATTAGAGAGAACACGCTGCCGACGAGGTCGACATCGATGACGCGGCCCTTCGCCTGCGGGTCGCCCTTCACCTGCCAGCAAGCGGCGACCAGCGCCATGGCGGCGTACATCCCCGCCAGGTCGTCGCTGATGGAGACGCCGCAGCGCGGCGGCGGCAGATCCGTCTGGCCGGGATGGGCGGTGAGGTGGCGCAGCCCGCCCATCGCCTCGCCGATGGCGCCGAAGGCCGGCTTGTCGCGATAGGGCCCGTCCTGGCCGTAGCCGCTGACCCGGGCGATGACGAGGCGCGGATTGACCGCGTGCAGCTCGGCGGGGCCGAGGCCGTAGCGCTCGAGCTGGCCGGGCCGGAAATTCTCCACCAGCGCATCGGCGCGGGCGATGAGCTGCCGCACCTTCGCCTTCCCCTCGGCGCTCTTCAGGTCGAGCGTGACGGAGAGCTTGTTGCGGCCATGCACGCTGAACCAGACGGCGTGCCCTTCCACCTGGCTGCCCCAGCCGCGCACCGGGTCGCCTTCCGGCGGCTCCACCTTGATCACCTCGGCGCCGAGATCGGCCAGCAGCCGGGTGGCGAAGGGTGCCGCGATGTAGTGGCCGAGCTCGACGATGCGCAGGCCGGTCAGCGGCAGCGGGGGCGGGTCCTGGACGGATTTGGTTTCTGGCATGGCCCCCGGCATACCGCCCCCGCCGGCCGGCGCAAAGCGCCTGCGGCCAGGCGGTGCCGTGGGCCGGGAAGCGGCGGGGCCGGCCGCCCCTTGCGGGGGCCCGGCCCCTCCGCCTCAGCGGAACGGCATGGGCGGCTGCGGCATGGGCTGGCCTCTCGCCGCGTCCCGCTCGCTCTGCCGGTTGAGGTTGGAGGTGGTGTCGGGGCCCGGGCTGGGAGCGTTCTGGCCCTGCCGGGCCCGCTGCAGGCTCTGCTCGTTCAGCTGCTCGACCGTGGCACCCTGTGGGTCCGCCGGGGCACGGCGCTGCCGCGGATTGGCGTCCGCGACCGCGACGACGCCGACACTGAGCGCCAGGGCTGCTGCAATGGCATGGAAACGCATGCTTCCCTCCCTAATCCGGGCCATATCCTTGCAGGCGGTTCACCCGCCTTCCGGCTACGGCGCTCCGCACCATGCCCGGTAACGGCGCCGGGATGGCGTTTCTTCACCGGGAGTTGTTGAAGCGGCCGCAGCGGGCGGGCTGCCTGCGGCAGCGGCGCATCGGGCGCGCAACGCGGCCGGGATCGCCCGCCGGCACCGGCGGGACGCCATGCCGGCCCTGCCGGGCCCGGGCTCAGTTCATGCCGTTGCTCCGGCAGATCTCGAAATGCGCGAGCAATTGCGCGAAGGCCGCGATGTCGCGCGTCTTCCACTCGCGGCCGAGGCAGTCGCGCGGATAGGCCTTCAACTCGGCCTCGCAGGCGGCCCAGTAGGCCGCGCGGTCGAAGCCGTAGAAGGCGTGGACGCCGCGGGCGATGAAGAACGCTTCAGCGCCTTCACATTGAAGACCGAGACCCTGAAACGGATCCAGGCCCCCCCGCATCCGGGTTCCGCCAGCGTGCCGAGATAGCTGGAGCAAGGGAAATCAAGCACCGGCCGCCGCAGACATCCTGCGGGATGCCGTCGAGGATCGGCGCGTTGAAGGGATTGGACGGGCAGGTTCTCCAGCACCGTCCGCAACAGCTCCGCCATGCCCCTCCGCCCCTGCTGCCACCCGGCCCGGATCGCTACGGGCGAGGCCGGCGAATGGCCGGGCCCGGAGCGCAGCCGCCGATTTCTCCCTCCACCGCGCAAGGGAAAATCAATCCTCTTCCGGCACAAACAGAGGCGGAGGCCGCATACCGGCCTCTTTCTCCCATGAGCGCCGCGGCGGCCGCCTGCCCCCTCAACCAGGCACCGCCCCACTCCCCCGGCGCCGACTTCGGGGGCGGGCCTTCCCGGGTTCCGCCCCCGGCTTTTTTTCGGCACCCTTTCCGCACCGCATTATCGGGAGAGAGATCACATGCCGGACGCCCCTTCGCGCGACGCCATCCTGGCCGAGGCCGCCGGCCTCGGCCGCGCCTGGGCCGACCACCCGGCCGATGTCGCGGAGGCGATCACCGCCGCCGCCAAGCTGCGCAACGCCTTCCGCCGCCCCGCCTCCCCTGCCGCCGAGCCGATGCCGCCCTATGCGGCGCCGCAGGAGGCCGGGGCATGACCGCGCCGCACGCCCTGCCGCTGGCCACCGCCAGCGCGCTGATCGCCGCCGGCAGGCTCTCCCCGGTGGAGCTGCTGACCGACTGCCTGGCGCGGATCGAGGCGCTGGAGCCGAAGCTGAATGCCTGCATCCGGCTGCTGCCCGAGCAGGCCATGGCGGATGCCAGGGCCGCCGAGGCGGAGATCGCCCGCTCCGGCCCGCGCAGCCCGCTGCACGGCATTCCGGTGGGGCTGAAGGATATCATCGACCTCGCCGGCCATCCCACCACCTGCCATTCCAAGCTCCAGCTCGACCGGGTGGCAGAGCAGGACGCCGCGGTGGTGACGAAGCTGCGGGAGGCCGGGGCGATCTTCCCCGCCAAGCTGGCGACGCATGAATTCGCCATCGGCGGCCCGGCCTTCGACCTGCCCTTCCCGCCGGCCCGCAACCCCTGGAACCCGGCGCACCATCCGGGCGGCTCCTCCTCCGGCTCCGGCGCCGCGGTGGGCGCGCGGATGCTGCCGGCGGCGCTGGGGACGGATACCGGCGGCTCCGTTCGCCACCCGGCCGGCCATTGCGGGCTGGCCGGGCTGAAGCCGACTTACGGGCTGGTCTCCCGCCGCGGCGTCTTCCCGCTGGCCTTCACCCTGGACCATGTCGGGCCGATGACCCGCACGGTGCGGGACAACGCCATGCTGCTCAACATCATGGCCGGGCATGATCCGGGCGACCCCGGCAGCGCCCGCCATGCGCCAGAAGACTATACGCGCGGGCTGCACAAGGGCCTCAAGGGTCTGCGGATCGGCTTCGTCCGGCATTTCCACGAGGTGGATACGCCGGCCACGCCCGAGGTGGCGGCGGCGCTGGAAGCCGCCGCGGCGCTGCTGGCGAAGGAGGGGGCGGTGCTCAGCACCGTGGTGCTGCCGCCGCTCGGCGAATTCGCCGCCGTCAACCGTGCCATCATGCTGCCGGAGGCGGGCGCGGTGCACGAG
The DNA here is from genome assembly GCF_024178315.1 of Siccirubricoccus soli. GTDB lineage: Bacteria > Pseudomonadota > Alphaproteobacteria > Acetobacterales > Acetobacteraceae > Siccirubricoccus > Siccirubricoccus soli. Next base: position 42,335 of record NZ_JAMZIK010000113.1, read on the forward strand.
ACCTGGCTGCGGGAGCGGCCGGGCGACTACGCCGCCGTCACCCGCCGGCGGCTCCTGCCCAGCCAGTTCATCACCGGCACCGACTACGTCCAGGCCCAGCGCAGGCGGCGGGAGCTGGTGGCGGCGGTGGAGGCGGCGTTCCGCGAGGTGGATCTGCTGCTCTGCGCCAGCTCCATGGACCCGGCCTCCAAAATCGACGACGCGGCGGAAGTGGAGCGCACCTATCCGCGCCAGGCCCGCACGCCCTTCAACGTCACCGGCCATCCGGCGCTGAACATCATGTGCGGGGTGAGCCGGGCGGAGGGGCTGCCGCTCGGCATGCAGCTCGTCGGGCCGAGCTTCTCCGAGGCGCTGATCTATCGCGCCGCCGCCGCCTATGAGCGGGCGGCGCCCTGGGCGGCGATGGCGCCGCAGCTCTGAGGGCCGGCGGCATCGCCGGGCGGGACCTCAGGACCCGGAAGGGCCGGGCGATCAGCGCCCCGCCCGGCAGCCGCGGCAAGGGCGCGGGATGGCGGCGCCGAGCCTCTCGAAGCCTCGCCCGCCCGGCCATCCCGACCGGGCCGGCACCGGCAGCCTTCGCCAGCCGCCGGTCTTCTCCGAGGGCGGTCAGCCCTTCGTCGGCAGTTCCTGCTGCGGCGCTGGCAGGTCGGTCGTGCCGGCGGCATCCGGCTCCCCGAGCTCGGCCCCGCGATCGGCAGCGGCCGGCCCAGGCGGCACCGCCGCCACCCCAGCCAGACCGATGGTCAGCATGGTGCGGCGGAGAAACTCTCCCCAGGCATCGGGTCGGCGCTCCATGGCATCCTCTCCCCAACAAGCCTGCGCACTATGCATCATGAGTTGTGGCGCGATGACGGCAGAAACAATACCAGATGTTTCAAAGCCCTGCTTAACGATGTTCAGTTGGTCACGAAAAAGGGAGCCGCGCGGCGGGGGTCGCGATCGGGCGGGCCGACATCCGCCCGCCCCGGGGTTCCGGCCCGACCCCGCCTCGCCTATCCTTTCGCCCTTATGCCGAACCGCCGCCCCTTCCTCGCCGCCGCGCTGCTCCTCCCCGGCCTTGCCCGCGCCCAGGCGCCGGAGCCCTGGCCGAGCCGCCCGATCCGCATCCTGCTGGCCTACCCGCCCGGCGGCAGCACCGATGTGCTGGCCCGCGCCCTGGCGGAACGGCTGACTGCCGCCTTCCCCGGAGCCAGCTTCGTGGTGGAGAACCGGCCGGGCGGCGGTGCCGTGCCCGGCACCCTGGCCGCCGCCCAGGCGGCGCCGGACGGCACCACTCTCGCCCTCGGCAACAACCAGACCCATGCGGCGAATGCCGCCATGCTGCGGGATCTGCCCTACCGCCCGGTCGAGGATTTCACCCCGATCTTCCGTCTCGCGGAAGTGCACCACGCCCTGGTCGTGCCGGCCAGCAGCCCGGCCAAGACCCTGGCGGAGCTGGCCGCGCGCGGCCGCGCCCAGGGCCTCACCTACGCCTCCTCCGGCGTCGGCTCCGCCAGCCATGTGATCGCCGAGAGCTTCGTCCGGCGGGAGGGGCTGAAGGCGACGCATGTGCCCTATCGCGGCGGCGCCCAGGCGGTGACGGATACCGTCGCCGGGGTGGTGGACGCCTTCGTCTCCACCTGGCCGCAGGTGGTGACGCTGGTGCAGGATGGCCGCCTCCGCTGCCTCGGCATCGGCGCCCCCGCCCGCCTGCCGGAGCTGCCGGAGATCCCGACCTTCGCCGAGGCCGGTGCGCCCTACATGGCTGTCGATGCCTGGTTCGGGCTGTTCGGCCCGGCCCGCCTGCCGCAGGCGGTGGTGGAGAAGCTGGCCGCGGTGCTGCCGGGCCTGCTGGCGGCGCCGGAGATGGTGCAGCGCCTCGCCACCCTCGGCTTCACCCCCGCCCCCATGGGCCCCACGGAATTCGCCGCCTTCCAGAAGGCGGAGCTGGCCCGCTGGGCGGCGCTGGTGGAGCTGACCGGCATCCGGATCGACGGCTGAGGAAGCGCGCCATGTACACCCTCTTCACCTCCCCCGGCTCGTGCTCCTTCGCCAGCCACCTGGCGCTGGAGGAGGCCGGGCTGCCCTTCGCCCTGAGCCGGGTGAATTTCGCGGCCGATGCGCAGCGCTCCCCCGAATACCTGAAGGTGAACCCGAAGGGGCGGGTGCCGGCCCTGGCGACGCCGCGCGGCATCCTGACGGAGACGCCGGCCATCCTCGCCTTCCTGGCGCAGAGCCATCCGGAAACCGGGCTGCTGCCGGTGGCGGACCCCTTCGAATTCGGCCAGGCGCAGAGCTTCAACCTCTATCTCTGCGCCACGGTGCATGTGGCGCATGCCCATAAGGGCCGCGGCACGCGCTGGGCGGATGACCCGGCGGCGATCGCCGAGATGCGCCGCAAGGTGCCGGAGACCATGGCCGCCTGCTTCGGGCTGATCGAGCGGGAGATGCTGCGCGGGCCATGGGTGCTGGGCGAGGAATTCTCCGCCTGCGACGTCTATCTCTTCGCCCTGACCCGCTGGCTGGAGGGTGATGGGGTGAAACTCTCGACGCTGCCGCGGGTGGAGGCGCATTTCGCCCGCATGATGGCGCGGCCCGCGGTGCAGCGGGCGCTGGCGGCAGAAGCCGCGCTGTAGCCCCCCGCCGGGGACCGGACTGGTCCCCGCACCCGGCATGAATTCCCGACCCAACGGCCGAGCCTGCCGACTCAGGGCGGGGTCCGGGGCTAAGCCTTGGCCCCGGCAGGGGCATGGGGGCAGCGCCCCCATTCCTACCTGACGTTCGGCTAGAGCAGATCGCGTTCAGATGGACTCATCTGAACGCGTGAAGATGCTCGCAAAACAACGGCCCAAAGCATGCTGCGTGAGCGCAAGCGAACGCAGCATGCTCTAAGCGACCGCCAGCGCCGCCGCCACGCGCCGGGCGAAGCCCGCCGGGTCGCGCGGCGCATCGCCATCCTGCACCCGCGCCAGGTCCAGCAGCAGCCCCGCCTGCTCGGCCAGCGCCGCATCGCCGTCCGGCAGCGCCGCCAGCCGGCGCAGCAGCGGATGGCGGGGATTCACCTCCAGCACCGGCAGGGC
>NZ_JAMZIK010000114.1 GCF_024178315.1 Siccirubricoccus soli
CATCGCCATCCTGCACCCGCGCCAGGTCCAGCAGCAGCCCCGCCTGCTCGGCCAGCGCCGCATCGCCGTCCGGCAGCGCCGCCAGCCGGCGCAGCAGCGGATGGCGGGGATTCACCTCCAGCACCGGCAGGGCGCCGCCATTGCCGCGCCCGGCCCGACGCAGCAGGCGCTGCATCTGCAGATCCGGCCCGTATTGCGGCGCCGCCAGCACCGCGGCGCTCTCCACCAGCCGGTCGGTGCCGCGCACCTCGGAGACCTCCTCCTTCAGCGCCTCCTGCAGCCGCGGCAGCAAGGCCGCAAGATCCGCCGCCTCGCCCTCCGGCGCCGCGCCTTCCACCTTGGAGAGATCGACCGTCCCCTGGGTGATGCTGCGGATCGGCTTGCCCTCGAACTCGGCCATGCGTTCCGGCCAGAAGGCGTCGATCTGGTCGGTCAGCAGCAGCACCTCCACGCCCTTGGCGCGGAAGCCCTCGAGCTGCGGGGAGGTCTTCAGCACCTCGGCATCGTCGCCGAGCAGGACGTAGATCACCTCCTGCCCCGGCTTCATCCGCCCCACGTAATCGGCCAATGAGACCCAGCCCTCGGCGGCGGAGGAGCGGAAGCGCAGCAGGGCGGCGAGGTCCTTGCGGTGCTCGGCATCCTCCCAGACGCCCTCCTTCAGCACCGGGCCGAAATTCTCCCAGAACCCGGCATAGGACTCCGCCTCCTTCGCCTTGCTCTTCAGCTCGCCCAGCACGCGGGTGGTGACGGCGCGGCGGATGCGGGCCAGGGCCGGCGTCGATTGCAGCATCTCCCGACTGACATTCAGCGGCAGATCCTCGGTATCCACCACGCCCTGCACGAAGCGCAGCCAGGAGGGCAGCAGCCCGGCGCTGTCGGTGATGAACATGCGGCGGACATGCAGCCGCACATGGCTCTCCCGGTCTCCTTCCACCGCGGCGAAGGGCTTCATGCCGGGGATGAAGAGCAGGGCGGCGAACTCCACCGTGCCCTCCGCCCGCCAGTGCAGCGTGGCCCAGGGGGTGTCGAAGGCATGCGCCACATGGCGGTAGAATTCGGCGTACTGCTCCTCCGTCACCTCCGCCTTCGGCTTGCGCCACAGCGCGGTGCCCTCGTTCGCCGGCTCCTCCTTCCCATCCTGCACGATCAGGATGGGGATGGTGATGTGGTCGGCCCATTTGCGGATGATGGTCTGCAGCCGCAGCGGCTCCAGGAACTCCTCGGCGTCCGGCTTGATGTGCAGGACGATGTCGGTGCCGGGCTCGGCCCGCTCGGCCGGCGCCAGGGTGTATTCGCCGCTTCCCTCGCTGGCCCAGCGCCAGGCTTCATCGGTGCCGGCGCGGCGGGAGGTGACCTCGACGCGCTCGGCCACCATGAAGGCGGAGTAGAAGCCGACGCCGAACTGCCCGATCAGGCTGGGCTTCTCCGCCGCCGGCGCCTCCGCCAGGCGGCGGGCAAAGGCGAGCGTGCCGGAGCGGGCGATGGTGCCGAGATGCTCCACCAGCTCCGGCTTGCTCATGCCGATGCCGGGGTCGGAGAGGGTGATGGTCCGCGCCGCCTTGTCCGGGACGATGCGCAGCTTCGGCTCGGCCGGCAGGGAGAGGGCGGGGTCGGTCAATGCCTCGAACCGCCGACGGTCCACCGCATCGGCGGCATTCGCCACCAGCTCCCGCAGGAAGATCTCACGCTCCGAATAGAGCGCATGCACGACGAGGTCGAGCAGGCGCCCGACCTCGGCACCGAATTCATGCCGCTCCAGGGTCTCGCTCACCGCGGTTCCTCCGATGCTATCAAGGGCTTGGCGGCCGGCGATATGCGGCGCTTGCCGTGCCGTTTCAAGCCGAAGGAGTCCCGCCATGCCCAATGCCATGTCCCGCCGCACCGCCCTGGTCCACCGCGTGCCGGCCCGCCACCCGGGCGATGCCGCCGCCGTGGCCGCGCTGTTCGACAGCGGGGCGATGCGGCCGGAGGAGGTGGTGGCCATCCTCGGCAAAACCGAGGGAAATGGCTGCGTCAACGATTTCACGCGCGCCTATGCGGTGGAGGCGCTGAGCTGGATGCTGGCCGCAAGGCTGGGCAGCACGCCGGAGGCGGTGCAGGCGCGGGTGGCCCTGGTGATGTCGGGCGGGACGGAGGGCGGGCTTTCCCCGCATTTCCTGGTCTTCGGGGTGCGGGAGGCGACCGCGCCTTCCGGCCCCCCTGCCCTCGCCCTCGGCACCGGCTTCACCCCGGAGCTGCCGCCGGAAGCGCTGGGGCGACTGGCGCAGGTGCGGGCCACCGCCGCCGCGGTGCGGGAAGCGATGGACCAGGCCGGCATCGCCGACCCGGCGGATGTCCATTACGTCCAGGTGAAATGCCCGCTGCTGACCAATGAGCGCATCGCGGCGGCCAAGGCGCGGGGTGCCACGGTGTCGACCGAGGACACCTACCATTCCATGGGCCTCTCCCGCGGCGCCTCCGCCCTCGGCGTCGCCCTGGCGCTGGGGGAGGTGGCGGAGGCGGTGCTGGAGGAGGCGGCGATCGGCGCCGACTGGTCGCTATTCTCCGGCCGGGCGAGCTGTTCCGCCGGCATCGAGCTGCTGCGGGGCGAGGTGGTGGTGATGGGCAACAGCCCCGCCTGGGGCGGCGACCTCGCCATCGCCCATGCGGTGATGCAGGACGCCATCGACCTGCCCGCCGTGCAGCAGGCGCTGCGCGGCGCGGGGCTGGCGCCGGGCGGCGGCCAGCTTCCACCCGCCGAGGCGGCGCGGCTGGTCGCCGTGCTGGCCAAGGCGGAGCCCGCCTCCACCGGCCGCATCCGCGGCCGGCGTCACATCATGTGGGATGACAGCGACATCAATGCCACGCGCCATGCCAGGGCGCTGGTCGGCGGCGTCATCGCCGCGGCGGTGGGGCGGACGGATCTGTTCGTCTCGGGCGGGGCGGAGCATCAGGGGCCGGATGGCGGCGGGCCGGTGGCGGTGATCGCCCGCCGCGGAGTCTAGAGCATGCTGCGTTCGCTTGCGCTTACGCAGCATGCTCCAGGCCGTTGGTTTGCGAGCATCTTCACGCGTTCAGATGATTCCATCTGAACGCGATCTGCTCTAGAGCAGCCTCCGACCTGATGGATCACCCCGTGATCCATCAGGTCGAAGACAGGCTGCCCCGGATACCATGTTTGCCAGGGCAGGAAGCCGATCAGGCGATCCCGGCCGATCGGGGATTGTTCCAGGTCCGGATCGGCCGCGCTGCATTCCGCGCGGCGCATCTGGCGACGCGCTGCACATTCCTGGCCACGGCGGCGCGCCGTGGTCGCACCGCAGCACCGGGGCGGGATTCTCCGGCACGGCCCGATGTTCTGTCAAACTCAGGGGTTCCAAGGGCCTTTCGGCCCTTGGCGGGTGGAGCTCGAGGAGGGCAGCGCCCTCCTCGACCTTGACGTCAGCCCTTCGCCGCCTGCGCCCGCATCTGAGCGATGGTCTGGCGGTTCGTCACCTGCTCGGGGTTGGTGCGCACCTCCACCACCGCCGGCTTGCCGCTGGCGATGGCGCGCTGCACGGCGGGGACGAGCTGATCCGTCGCCTCCACCACCTCGCCATGCCCGCCGAAGCTCTCGATAAATTTCGAGAAGTCGGGGTTGGTCAGCATGGTCGCGGAGACGCGGCCCGGATAGTGCCGCTCCTGATGCATGCGGATGGTGCCGTACATGCCGTTGTTGAACACCAGGATCACCGGCGCGACGTTGGCGTGGAAGGCGGTCGCCAGCTCCTGGCCCGTCATCAGGAAGCCGCCATCGCCGACGAAACCGATGACGGTGCGGTCCGGATGGGTGATCTTCGCGCCGATCGCCGCCGGCACCGCATAGCCCATGGCGCCGTTGGTCGGGCCAAGGAAGTCCTGGTTTTCCGAGACATGCATGAAGCGCGTCGGCCAGGTGGCGAAATTGCCGGCATCGGTGGTGAAGATGGTGTCCTTCAGCAGCGCCTTCTCCAGCGCCTGCAGCGCGACCGCCAGGTTCAGCGGCCCCTCATACTCCGGCGCCTTGGCCTGGGCCTCGCGCGCCGCGCGCAGCTCGGCGCGCCAGCCGCTCCACACCGGCTTCGCCACCGGCTTGGCCGCCTTGGCCGCCAGCGCGAAGGCGTTGAGGTCCGAGGTGATGCCGAGCGCCGGGCGGTAGACCCGGCCGATCTCCGCCTGGTCCGGATAGACATGCACGATGGGCGTCGCACCGGCCATGTCGAACAGCGTGTAACCCTGGCTCACCGGCTCCCCGATGCGGGTGCCGATGGCGAGGAAGAGATCGCAGCCCTTGGCCGCCTTCACCAGCCCCGCATCGGCGCCGACGCCGAGATCGCCGACGAAATTCGGATGGGTGCCGTCGAACAGCCCCTGGCGGCGGAAGCTGACCGCGACGGGGATGTCATTCGCCACCAGGAAGTCGCGGATCGCGGCGCGGCCTTCCTTGCTCCAGCGGCTGCCGCCGAGCACGGCGAGCGGCTTCTGTGCCTTGCCCAGCAGCTCCATCAGGCGCGGGATCGCTTCCGGCGCCGGGTGCGGCGGCAGCACCGGGGCGGGGGCGAGGTCCTGCACCACGGCCATCTCGCGCTGCATCTCCTCGGAGATCGCCACCACCACCGGGCCGGGCCGGCCGGAGGTGGCGACGTCGAAGGCATGCGCCATCAGCTCCGGGATGCGCGCGGCGTCGTCGATCTGCGTCACCCACTTGGCCAGCGGGGCGAACATCTTGCGGTAGTCCACCTCCTGGAAGGATTCGCGATCCGTCTCCTCGAAGGGGATCTGGCCGATCAGCAGCACCAGCGGGGTGCTGTCCTGGAAGGCCACATGCACGCCGATGGCGGCGTGGCAGGCACCGGGGCCGCGCGTCACCACCGCCACGCCGGGCTTGCCGGTCAGCTTGCCATAGGCCTCGGCCATATGGACCGCGCCCGCCTCGAACCGGCAGGTGGTGGTGGCGATGCGGTTGCGCTGGGCATAGAGCCCGTCGAGCAGGTCCAGATAGCTTTCCCCGGGGACGCAGAACACATGCTCCACCCCCTGGGCCACCAGCGCATCCGCCAGGATGTGCCCGCCGAGCCTTGCTTCCGCCATCTGTCGCTCCCCCGGTCCTTGCGATCCGTCGGGCTGGTCTAGCGCGGCGCGGGCGGGGCGTCACCCGGGGCGCTATCTCCTGATCCGGGCGGGGGCGCGGCCCCCTGCACCCCCGCCGGGGGGTGGACCACCCCCCGGGCCCCGGCGCGAGTCGGCAGGCTGAACCAGCATATCCAGACCGGTCCGGGCCAGGTTTTGGCCCGGGCGGGCCCGGGGGCGGAGCCCCTGCTCACCCCACCACCACCCTCACCCCATGCGCGGCGCAGATCGCGATGATCTCCGCCGGCACCAGCCCGCCCGGCCCCGCCGAGCTCCCGGCCGCGTCGAAAGCGCGGAACATCGCCAGCGCCTGGTGACCCGGCGTCGCCGCCACCAGGAAGCGCACCGGCGCCGCGCCGTCATTGCGGAAGCCGTGGCAGGAGCCCCGCGGCAGCGCCACCGCATCGCCCGGCCGCGCCCGGCGCTCGCCCTCCGGCGAAAGCAGGGTCAGCTCGCCCTCCAGGATGAGGAAGCTCTCATGGTCCTCGGCATGGACATGCGGCGGCACGACATAGCCGGGCGGCACCCGATGTTCGCCGAGGAACAGCCCGGCGAGCGCCGGCTCCTGCTTCACCACCATGGCGGCACCGAAGACATCCAGCACCTCGCCCTCGCCTTCGGCCGTCACCGTCACCCCCGCCTGCGCTACGTCCAGCATCCTCGCCTCCTCTGCCCTCCCGGCCGGGCAGAGCCTGCCGAGGCGCGGCCGCCGGGGCGAGGCTTCCGTCTGGACAGCGCGTTCGCCGCGCCGAACAATCCCGCCATGCGCGCCTTCGACGGCATCGAGGCCTTCGTCGCCGTGGTGGAGACCGGCAGTGTCACCGCCGCGTCCGCCCGGCTGCAAGCGGCGAAATCCTCGGTCAGCGAGAGCGTGCGGGCGCTGGAGGCACGGCTGGGCGCCCGGCTGCTGGATCGCGGTGCCCGCACCATCCGCCCGACCGAGGCAGGGCAGGCCTACTACACTCACTGCCGCCGCCTGCTGGCGGAGGCGGAGGCGGCGCGCCTTGCGGTGCAGGCGCTGCAGAGCGCCCCCTCGGGCCGGCTGCGCATCGCCGTGCCCGAGTGCTTTTCCGCGCGCTGGCTGGTGCCGGCGATGGCCGGCTTCCTCGCCGCCCATCCCCAGGTGACGGTGGAGCTGGTGGAGGGCGCCGGCCATGCCCGGCTGGTGGAGGACGGCTTCGACCTCGCCATCCGCGTCACGCCCGATCCGGCGCCGGGGCTGGTGGTGCGGCGGCTCGGCCGCTCCCGCATCGTCATCGTCGGCGCGCCGGCCTATCTGGCGGCGCGCGGCGCACCCGCGGCGCCGGTGGAGCTCGCCGGCCATGCCTGCATCGGCTTCGCCCCGCTCGCCTGGCGTGACCAGTGGCAGGTGGCGGAGGAGAGCATCGCCATCCGCCCGGTGCTGGTCACGGACAATGCGGAATCCCTGCGGGCCGCGGCGCTCGCCGGCATCGGGCTGGTGGCGCTGCCGGATTGGGTGGTGGCGGATGCGCTGGCGGAGGGCCGGCTCTGCCAGGTGCTGCCGGAGGCGCGGATGCCGGAAAGCGGGATCTTCGCCGTCTATCCCAGCAGCCGGCTGCTGGCGCCGACGGTGCGGCTCTTCGTCGAGCATATCCTCCGCGCCTTTCGCGCGGCGGGGCTGGCGGAATAGCCCGGCGGCGGTGCCGAGAGGGGCTTCGCCCCCCTCGGGCTCCCCCCACCAAAGGCCGAAGGGCCTTTGGAAACCATGGGCTAGGCGCGTCGGGTTCAACGGGGGTGGGCGCGCTGCGTCCGTCGGGGCCGGTTCGGGCCGCCCTGCCCCGGCGCGGCGAAATGCGCCATGCTGGAGGCAGCACGGGAGGAGAGTTACCCCATGAAGGTCGGGCTGTTCCTGAACACCCAATTCCCGGAAGGCGACAGCCTGCCGGCGAGGCTGCCGGAACTGGCCGCACAGGTGCGGCAGGCGCGCGACTCCGGCTTCGCCTCGCTCTGGTTCCCGGACCACTACATCATCGGCCCGGTGCAGATGCCCCAGCCCATGCCCCTGCTCGCCTGGCTGCTGCGGGAGGCGGAGGGGATGACCGTCGGCCCCAACATCCGCATCCTGCCCCTGCTGAACCCGGTGATGGTGGCGGAGGAGGCGGCGACGCTCGACCTGCTCTCGGGCGGCCGCTACGTGCTCGGCGTCGGCCTCGGCTACCGGGAGGCGGAGTTCACCGCCTTCGACATCCCGCTGAGCGAGCGCGCCGCCCGCTTCGGCGAGAGCATCGGCCTGATGCGCAAGCTCTTCACCGGCCAGAAGGTCACGCATGAGGGCAAATTCTACACCCTGCGGGATTCGGCGCTGAGCTGCCCGCCGGTGCGTCCCGGCGGCCCGCCCATCTATGTGGCGGCGACGGTGGAGGCGGCGGTGAAGCGGGCGGCGCGGATCGGCGATGCCTGGCTCATCGTCAACGCCTCCACCATCGACAGCGTCGCGGCGCAGATGGCCGTCTACCGCGCCGCCCTGGCGGAGGCCGGGCGGACGCCGCTGGAATACCCGATCGCCCGCGAATGCTATGTGGGCGAGAGCCATGCCACGGCCTTCGAGGAATGCCGGGAAGCCCTGCGCTACAAATACGCCGCCTATGCCGCCTGGGGCCTCGGCGGCGGCCAGGCGGCGCCGACCGACGAGGCGATGTTCGGCATGCCCTTCGAGCAATTCGTGAAGAACCGCTTCATCATCGGCGACAAGGTCTCGGTGAAGGAGGAGGTGGCGCGCTACCGGGAGACGCTGGGCGTGGACCACTTCATCATGCGGGTGCAATGGCCGGGCCTGCCGCAGGAAAGGGCGCTCGGCAGCATCCGCCGCCTGGGCGAGATCTTCGGCTGATGCAACGGCGGCCGATCCTGGCAGATCGGCCGCCCTCCATCGCCGGGCGGCCCGCCGCCGGGTCCCTTGGCGACGCGGCACGGGCCGCCGAGCGCCCTCCCTGGCGGCAGGCGCTCAGGCCCGGCGCAGCGGGTTCGGCGCCACCGCTGGGCCGGCGCCCAGGATGAAATCCCCGGGCCGCGCCATCTCCACCCGGTCCCGGCCCTGTGCCTTGGCGCGGTAGAGCGCGGCATCCGCGGCGCTGATGGCGGCCTCGGCGGTGCTGCCGGCCGGCACCATGGCCAGGCCGATGCTGGCCGTCACCGCCAGGTTCAGGCCGCCCGCCGGGATGGCGGTGCTGGAGAGGGCAAGGCGCAGCCGCTCCGCGACGTTCAGCGCGTATTCCTTCGGCGCCCCGGCCAGCACCACGACGAATTCCTCGCCGCCATAGCGCGCCACCACATCGGCGGCACGCAGATGCGTCTTCAGCCGCTGCGCCACCTCATACAGCGCGGCATCTCCGGCCGCATGGCCGTGATGGTCGTTGATCGGCTTGAAGCGGTCCACGTCCAGCAGCAGCACCGCCGCATCGCCGCCGCACAGCACCGCTTCCAGGTGGCGCAGCAGGTAGCGGCGGTTGCGCAGCCCGGTCAGCGGATCCGTCACTGCCATCTGCAGGGAGCGGTCCAGCTCCTCCTGCAGCTTTTCCTGGTAGCGCCGGCGGCGGATCTGGTTGCGGCTGCGCGCCCGCAGCTCGTTCGGGTCCACCGGGCGCAGCACATGGTCGTTCGCGCCCAACTCGAAGCCGCGCAGCACCAGGTCCCGCTGCGCCCGGTCCGCCACCAGCAGCATCGGCAGATCGCGCGTCACGCCCTGGGCGCGGAGGCGGGAGGCGAGGCGCAGCTCCTGCACCCCGGTCCCGGTCAGGCAGATCACCGCCAGGTCGAAGCCGCCCTCGGCCAGGGTGTCCAGCGCCCGGGCGCCGGCGGCGCCCCGGGCCAGGATGCCGTCCGCAGCCAGGGTGGCGGTGACGGCGACGATCTCCTCCCCGTCCTCGCCGACGACGAGTACCCGCGCCCCGGCCACCTGCGCCTCCGGGTCGGCCGGCGGGTCGAAGCCCAGCGCCCGCGCCGTCTCGCCCTGCAGCCGCCAGGCATCCTGCACCTGCTTCACCCGCAGCAGGGCGCGCAGCCGGCCGAACAGGGTAGCGTCGTCCACCGGCTTCGACAGGAAGTCGTCCGCCCCCACCTCGAGGCCGCGGACCCGTTCCGCCTGGTCCACCAGGGCGGTGACCATGACGACCGGGATGTGGGCGGTGGCCGGGTCGGCCTTCAGCCTGCGGCAGACCTCGTAGCCGTCCATCTCCGGCATCATGACGTCGAGAAGGATGACGTCCGGGGCGGAACGCGCGACCGCCGTCAGCGCTTCCCGCCCGGAGGCCGCGAGGGTGACGTCGTAGTACTCGTTCAGCAGCTTGGCTTCCAACAGCCGCAAATTGGCGGTGATGTCGTCCACCACGAGGATCCGGGCGGTCATGTGACCGCCCCATGAAATCTATGTGCAGGGCAGGCCGCAGCGGCCGAAGCCCCCTCCCCCGGTTGCATCCCGGCCCCTAGTGGTGCGGGGCGGCCGGCCCAGCGGCGGCGCGAACAGCAACGGAGAGCAGCATGTCGGAATTGACCGCGGGCGGATCGACACGGGCGGAGCGAGGCTCGAACGCCCTGCTGTTCTTCCGGCGCTGGCTGGCCAACCCGCTGCAGATGGGCTCCGTCATCCCCTCCTCCCCCGCGCTCTGCCGCCGGATCGCGGCGCTGGTCGAGCGCCGGCCGGACGAGGTGGTGGTGGAGCTCGGCGCCGGCACCGGCGTCGTCTCCCGCGCCCTGCTCGCGGCCGGGGTGCCGGCGGAGAAGCTGGTGGTGGTGGAGATCGTGCCGGAGATGGCCGACCATCTGCGGGACTCCCTGCCGGGGGTGCAGGTGGTCTGCGGCGACGCCTTCGCGCTGCCGGACGCGTTGCCGGAACGGCTGCACGGCAAGGTGGGCACGGCGATTTGCGGCATTCCGCTGGTGCTGCTGCCGCTGGAGCAGCAGCGGCGCTTCGTGACGGCCGTGGAACGCGTTGCGCCGGGGCGTGGCTTCCTCCTCTATACCTATTGCGTCACCTCGCCGCTGCCCTACCGCGCGCTGGGGCTGACGGCACGGCGCGAAGCCTGGACCCCGTTGAATTTCCCCCCGGCCAGCGTCTGGCGATACCGACCGGCGGCCGGCTGAGCCACCGGGCCAGGGCAGGCTGAGCCGCGCCCCTGGCGCTTCACCGGCAGCCTTCGCCTCGCAACCCGGCATTCGATATGCCCCAGCAAAGGGCATGACAGATGCCAATTCCGCCGCCCATTGTCCGGCTAGATATCACGGAAACCCGGCAGGGTAGAAGGGCAGCCGGCTCGCCGGGCACAACCAGAATGTCGTACGGGGAACAGGAACACCAGCCGCGGGTTCATCCGCCACCGCTCAGCCTGAAGCCAGGGCAACCTCCACCCCATCGGCGCGGCGCAGCCTTGCCACCAGCCGGGCATGCGGCCCAGGGCGGAGCTTCAGCGCCTCCTCCAGCCCGCGCTCGGCCAGCGCCGCCCGCACCGCATCCACCTCCGGATGCTCTCCTTCCAGTTGCAGCAGGCGCGCATGACTGTCCGGCAGCCGGGAAGAAGCGCCTTCCCCCTGCCACTGGATCAGGGCGGGGATCAGGTTGTCCATGTCCTGGCGCTGCGGCGGGAAGGCCATGCGCCAGGAGAGGTCGCCGCGGGTCATCGCCACCACCTCCCCGCCCCGGTGGCCCAGCCGGGCGATCACCGCCTCCAGCACCGGGGTCCGCGCCACCCAGGCGATGAGGCGCGGCTCCGCCTCCAGCGCCTGGCGCAGGGCGGGGTCGTCCAGGTCGAAGGGCCGGGCGCGGGGCGGGTCCGGCTGCGCCGGGTCCGGCGCGATCACTTCCAGATAGACGCCCCGGCCGAGGCCGAGCAGCATGTTGTGGGTGCCGAAGCCGAGGTGCTGTCCCCCCGGCCGTGGCCGGATGCCGAGGTGCCGCTCGACGAAGGCAGCGCCCTCCTCCAGGCTCCGCGCGCCCAGCACGATGTGGTCGATCTCGGCCATCCGTCCTGCCCCGGCCCCGCCGGGACCCTCCCTGGCGGCACGCCCCGGCGCACCGCGAATTGCGTCTTCCCGAACATCGCCCCGGGACGGTCCCGGTGATGGCCCGGCGGCGCTGGCGCTCCGCCAACACCGCCGCACTGCACCGCCGGCCGCGCCGCAACGGCATCATGCCAGGGTTGCACGGCGGGGTAATGCGCCAAATCAACGCCGCGACGTTCCGGGCGGATCCAGGGCGGCACGGCGATGTCGGCGCTGCCGTCGTCCGGCCTGGCCAGGCGCTCTCCGCCGGCCGCTTCTCCAACGCCCGGCGGGCCGATGGCAGCAGGGGGTGGCCCGCTCCACCAGGCAGCCCAGGACCGCCCGCTCCCGGGAGGGCGAAGTGAACGCCCGCCGACCCCTTCCGGACCGACAATCGTCGGGGTCCGGCGGTTCGGGGTGACGGCGAGGAAGTCCGGCCAGAATCGCTCCCCTGGAGCCGGGCCCCTAGCCGTTCTCGGGCTCGTGCCGGCTGATAACGACGTCGCTGTGAGGTAAATCAGGCATGCGGGCGGTATCGAGAGCCTCTAGCCTCCCGCTTGGCGTGATGAGCCAGAACCGAAAGCCGAGTTCCACCAGCCATGCGACGAAGGCCCCGACATCGGCACGTGCCGACATCATCCCGACCGACCATTCGCATAGGATCTGGAGGCGGGGCGAGCGGCGAATCAGTGCCTCGGCGCCGCGCAGAGCCAAGGGTTCCGCGCCTTCGATGTCGATCCTGAGCAGGTCGAAAACAGCGTCCGACGGGAAGAAGGTATCGAGGCTGATCGACGGAACCTCCACCCGGTTGGAGTAGGCGTTGTGGTAGCCATCATCCATCGCCCGCTCCGGCACGACGTTACCGCTGCCGAAATGCAGCGGCTGGGAGGCAAGGACGATAGAACCCGGCCGATCCGTGACAGCCAGCGGATGCACCTGCACGTAGGACGACATGCCGTTTATGAAGATGCTGGAATACAGCAAGTTCTGAAGTGCCGGGTTCGCCTCAAAGGCGTGTACCCGGCCGCTGCCGCCCACCGCCGCCGCGATGCTAAGAGTGTGGTATCCAATGTTCGCGCCAATATCCATGGCCTGCTGCCCCGGCCTCAGGAGGCGCTGGATGACCTGCTCCACATGCGTCTCCCAGCCGCCATGCAGAATGAGGTGGGGAGTCAGATCAACATCGGTCGGCACGCAGTAGATGCGGAAGCCTCGATGGGTCTGAGTCAGAACGCGATCGCCCAGAAAGACAGTGACCGGGCGGCGGGTGATGTGCTCGCTCCGAGAAGAAGGCACCAGGCCCTCTGCCGCGAGCCGGTCCATTCGGGCGCGGAATTCGTCCGTCACGCAGAGATAGTCACCAAGCTCGAAGCGATTCTTGAAACCCAGGGACAAGTGATGAGCGATGTCGTCCTTGCCATGAGGCGGGCGCCGGAGCAGCACCTCGAAGGCGAGAGAGATATCCTCGGCCGTGACCCCAGCCGTTGTAGCTGCCGTCGGGGCCTCGCCTTGTACAGCACGGCGGACCGCGCTCGTCAGCTTGTCCCAACCCATGGTGCAGCTCCTCGAAATCCAGCTCGCCGGATCGGTGGCGTGGCAGAGTGGGCGCGATCGCCCGCAGCACGAACCCTGTCAACAACGTTTTGGCGTTTCCACGGCGAACGAAACGGGTCGTCCTGCCGCAGTCTTGGCGGCCTCCCGGCCCCGCGGCAACCACCGGTAGGGGCTGCGGCCCGGCCGTGGAGGGGCCTATCCTGGCACGTCAGGCCCCGGGGAGGCGGAGATGGCGGAGCAGTTGGTGGCAGGCATGGCAGGGTTCGGCCGGCTGGTGGCGCTGCAGCAGGGCAATTGGGCGGCGCAGGAGGAATGGAAGGCGCTACTGCTGGAGGTGGGCGGGACCGGCCGATGAGGCGGCTCGGCCTGCTGCTCCTCGCGCTGCTGCTGGCCCGGCCGGCGGTGGCGGAGGCGCCGCTGCCACGGCTTGGCGCCGATGCGGCGCAGGTGACGGTCTCCGGCCTCTCCTCCGGCGCCTTCATGGCGGCGCAGCTCCATATCGCCCATGCGCAGGGGATCGCCGGGGCGGCGATCATCGCCGGCGGCCTCTATGGCTGCGCGGTGGAGAGCCTGGATTCGCGCGGGGTGCTGCGGTCGCTCGCGGCGCTGGCGATCGGGCCCTGCATGAGCCAGCCGGCGGGGCTGCGCCCGGCGGAGGCCTATGCCGACCTGGCGCGGCGGCTGGCGGCGGCGGGGCGGATCGACCCGCTGGCGGCGCTGGCGGGGGCGCGGCTCTACGCCTTCACCGGCGATGCCGACACGGTGGTGCGCAGCGAGACGGTGCGCCGGGCGGTCGCGCTGTACCAGGCGCTGGGGGTGAAGGCGACGAACATCACCTTGCAGGACGGCGCCCTGCCCGGCGGCCATCCTGGCCATGGCTGGATCACCGAGACGGCCGGCGGCGCCTGCCCCGCCGAGGCCCCGCCCTATGTGAACGACTGCGATTTCGACCTGGCGGGGGCAGTGCTACAGGCACTGTACGGCCCCCTGGAACCGAAGGGCAGGGCGAGGGACGCCGGGCTGATCCGCTTCGACCAAGCGGAATTCGGCCCGGGCGGCAAGCTGCGCCGGCACGGGCTGGGCGAGGTGGGCGCGATCTACCTGCCCGAGGGCTGCGGCGCGGCGGCGCCGGGCTGCCGGCTGCATGTGGCGCTGCATGGCTGCCGGCAATCGCTGGAGGCGGTGGGCGAGGCCTTCCTGCGGCAGAACGGGCTGAACGACTGGGCGGAGAGCAACCGGATCATCGTGCTCTACCCGCAGGCGGCGGCCAGCTCGACCCGCGACTTCCAGCCGCCCCGGCTGACGGATGCGTTCAATGCCAATCCGCGCGGGTGCTGGAATTGGTGGGGGTATGGGTACGACGCCGACTACCCGACGAAGGAAGGGGTGCAGGTAAGGGCGTTGTGGGGGATGGTGCAGAGGGTGACCGGACGCGAGAATTGAGGGAGGCCCTGCCGCCCTCGTTGGGCGCAGTGCGCCCAACCCCATCCGCCAAGGGCTGGAAGGTCCCTTGGAACCCTTGGGTCGGCTGGTTCGACCGTCGGAGCCAGACCTCATGGTTACCAAAGGCCCTTCGGCCTTCGGCTGCGGGAGCATGAGGGGGACAGCATCCCCCTCGTCCTAGAGCAGATCGCCGCAGGGCGGCATCGCCCGAAGGCGTGAATCTGCTCTGCAAACAAAGGCGTAGAGCGTTTTCGGTGAACGCATGTAAACCGCAAACGCTCTAGGCGTTGCCGTTCAGATAGCTCATCGCCGCCTGCACCCCGCCCGGCTTATGCGGCACGCCGGCCGCGGCCAGCCCCATCTCCACCCCGCCCAGGGTGCCGATGAGGGAGAGCGGCCCGAAATCCCCGAGATGCCCGATGCGGAACACCCGGTCGTTCAGCCGCCCCAGGCCATTGCCGAGCGACATGTTGAACTTCTCCAGGATCGTCGCCCGCAGCGCATTGGCGCTGTGCCCCTCCGGCACCCGGACCGCGGTCAGGGAGGAGGAGTAGTGCCGCGGCTCCTCGCACTGGATCTCGAGGCCCCAGGCGCGGACCGCCCGGCGCGTCGCCTCGGCGAACCGGTCATGCCGGGCGAAAACGCTCTCCAGCCCTTCCTCCAGCAGCATGTCCACCGCCGCATCCAGCCCGTAGAGTAGGTTGGTGGCCGGCGTATAGGGGAAGTAGCCGGTGGCGTTGGCCGCCAGCATCGGCTTCCAGTCCCAGAAGCTGCGCGGCAGTTTCGCCGTCTCGGCCGCCTTCAGCGCCTTCTCGCTGATAGCGTTGAAGGAGAGGCCGGGCGGCAGCATCAGCCCCTTCTGGCTGCCCGCGACCGTGACATCCACGCCCCATTCATCATGGCGATAGTCGATGGAGCCGAGGGAGGAGATGGTGTCCACCAGCAGCAGCGCCGGGTGGCCAGCCGCGTCGATCGCCTTCCGCACCTCCGCGATCCGGCTGGTACAGCCGGTGCTGGTCTCGTTATGGACGACGGCGACGGCCTTGATCTCGTGGTTGCGGTCCTCGCGCAGCCGCGCCTCGATGCCCGGCGCGTCTGCGCCGCGGCGCCAATCCGTCTCGATGAACTCGGCGTTCAGGGAGAGGCGCTCCGCCATCTCCCGCCAGAGATGGGCGAACCAGCCGGTCTCGCACATCAGCACCCGGTCGCCGGGGGAGAGGGTGTTGCACAGCGCCGCTTCCCAGGCGCCGGTGCCGGAGGCGGGGTAGATGACCACCGGCTGCTCGGTCTTGAACACCGCCCGGAGCTTGTCCAGAAGCTGCTTGCCGAAGCGGCCGAAATCCGGGCCGCGGTGATCCATGGTCGGGTTGTCCATGGCGCGCAGCACGCGGTCCGGGACGTTGGTCGGGCCCGGGATCTGCAGGAAATGGCGGCCGGCAACCGGCTTCGACTGGTAATAGGCCATGGGGCCCTCCCTTGCTGCCGAGGTTTATGGCGCGATCCATGCTGGATCGCCAATGAGAACCCCTTGTCGGATTGATGAGTATTATAGATCGGACAGGCGGGCGGCGGCGGGGTAGATGCAGGATGAGAGGCCCCCACCCCAGCCCTCTCCCGCCTTGCGGGGGAGGGAGGGACCCGCGTCCGAAGGGCGTGGGAGGGTGAGGGTGATCCCCACCTCCCCGCCTCACGGCGGCAGGGTGGGGGTGCAACAGGACCCGCGCCATGAACGCCTTCACCATCCCCAAGGACCGCATCGGCGACAGCGCCCTGGCCGAACGCCTGCGGCGCGAGACGGCGGGCGAGGTGCTGTGGAGCGCCGCCGATCGCGGCCGCTACGCGACGGATGCCAGTATCTACCAAGTGGAGCCGGTCGGGGTGCTGGTGCCGCGCTCCATTGCCGATGTGGAAGCCGCGTTGGCGATCTGCCGGGATGCCGGCATCCCCGTCCTGCCCCGTGGCGGCGGCACCAGCCAATGCGGCCAGACGGTGAACCGCGCCCTGGTGCTGGACTGCACCAAATACCTGAACCGCGTGCTGAGCGTGGAGGACGGGACGGCGCGGGTCGAGCCCGGCATCACCCTCGGTGCGCTGAACGCCGCAATCGCTCGGACGAAGCAGTTCTACCCCGTCGATCCCTCCACCTGGCAGCGCTGCACCATCGGCGGCATGGCGGGCAACAATAGCTGCGGGTCGAAATCCATCCGCTACGGGCTGATGGCGGACAACGTCACCGCCATCGACGCGCTGCTGGCCGATGGCAGCCGCTTCCGCTTCGGGGAGCTGCCGGACAATCTCGGCGCCGAGGTGCCCGCCGGCATCGCCGACCTGATCCAGCGCCTGCGCGCCCTCGGCGCGCGGGAGGCGGAGGAGATCGCGGCGCGCTTCCCCAACCAGCTCCGCCGCGTCGGCGGCTACAACATCGAGAGCCTGACGCCGGCGGCGCGCGCCGAGGGGCGCGGCAACCTCGCCCGGCTGCTGGTGGGCAGCGAGGGGACGCTCGCCTTCTCCGCCGCGCTGGACCTGAAATTGTGGCCGGTGAAGCCGCGCAAGGTGCTGGGCATCTGCCAATTCCCCAGCTTCCGCCGCGCCATGGATGCCGCCCAGCATCTGGTGACGCTGGACCCGGAGGCGGTGGAGCTGGTCGATCGCACCATGATCGATCTCGGCCGCTCCATCCCGCTCTTTCGCGCCACCATCGACCGGATGCTGATCGGCGAGCCGGACAGCCTGCTCATCGTCGAATTCCATGGCCAGGAGGATGCGCCGCTGCTGGCGGCGCTGGACCGGCTGGAGGAGATGATGGGCGATCTCGGCCTGCCCGGCCAGGTGGTGCGCGCCACGGAGGCCGGCTTCCAGGCCGCCATCGCCGAGGTGCGGGAGGCCGGGCTCAACATCATGATGAGCATGAAGGGGGACGGGAAGCCGGTCTCCTTCATCGAGGATTGCGCCGTCTCCCTCCCCGATCTCGGCGACTATACCGAGCGGCTGAACGCCGTCTTCGAGAAGCACGGCACCAAGGGCACCTGGTACGCCCATGCCAGCGTCGGCTGCCTGCATGTCCGCCCGGTGCTGAACATGAAGGACCCGGCGGATGTGCGCCGCATGCGCGCCATCGCCGAGGAATGCTTCGCCCTGGTGCGCGAATACAAGGGTTCGCATAGCGGCGAGCATGGCGACGGCATCGTCCGCTCCGAGTTCAACGAGACGATGTTCGGCCCGCGCATCGCCCGCGCCTTCGAGGCGGTGAAGGATGCCTTCGACCCCGCCGGGCTGCTGAACCCGGGGCGCGTCGTCCGCCCGCCAAAGATGGATGACCGGACGCTGTTCCGCTACTTCCCTGGCTACGCCGCCGATCCTGCTATCACCCCGGTCCTCGACTGGTCCGCCTGGCCCGGCCCGCAAGGCGGGCTGCTGGGCGCGGTCGAGATGTGCAACAACAACGGCACCTGCCGGAAATTCGACGCGAACGTCATGTGCCCCAGCTACCGGGTCACCAAGGACGAGCAGCATCTGACGCGCGGCCGGGCCAACACCCTGCGCCTTGCCCTGACCGGCCAGCTGCCCGGCGGCCTTGCTTCCGAGGCGGTGCATGAGGCGCTGGCGCTCTGCGTCTCCTGCAAGGGCTGCAAGCGGGAATGCCCGACCGGCGTGGACATGGCGAAGCTGAAGATCGAAGCGATGGCGGCGCGCGCCCGCACGCAGGGCCTCAACGCCAAGGATCGGCTGATCGCCAGCATGCCGCGCTGGGCGCCCTTCGCCGCGATGCTGCCGCCGCTGGCCAATGCGCGGGAATGGGTGCCGGGCCTGCCGCGGCTCATGCAATCGCTGTTCGGCTTCGCCGCGGACCGCCGCCTGCCGCGCTTCCGCCTGAACGCCTTCCATGATGCGGAGCTGCCGGCGCCGAGCGGGCGGGAGGGCGAGGTCATCCTCTACCCCGATCTGTTCAACCGCTATTTCGAGCCGGAGAATCTGCGTGCCGCCGCCCGCGTGCTGCAGGCCGCCGGCTACCGTCCCGTGGTGGCCCGGCCGAAGCGCGGCACGCGGCCGCTGGATGAAGGCCGCACCCTGCTCGCCGCCGGGCTGGTGGAGGAGGCGCGCGCCGAGGCAAGCCGCACGCTGGAGGCGCTCTCCGCCTTCACCGCGCCGGTGGTGGGGCTGGAGCCCTCCTCCCTCCTCACCCTGCGCGACGAATTCCCCAGCCTGCTCCCGGGCGCCGAGGCGGAGGCGCTGGCCGGACGCGCCCTGCTGCTCTCGGAATTCCTGGCGCGGGAGAAGCCGAAGCTTGCCCTGAAGCCGGTGGCGCCGGCGGCGCATGTGCATGGCCACTGCCATCAGAAGGCCTTCGGCGCCTTCCCCGCCGCCGTCGCCATGCTGAACCTGGTGCCCGGGCTGAAGGTGCAGCCCATCGCCTCCTCCTGCTGCGGCATGGCCGGCAGCTTCGGCTACGAAGCCGCCAACCTCGCCACCAGCAAGGCGATGGCCGAGCTGTCCCTGCTGCCGGCGGTGCGCGCCGTGCCGGCGGGGGAGCTGATCGTCGCCGACGGCACCTCCTGCCGCCACCAGATCAAGGACCTGGCCGGGCGGGAGGCCCTGCACGGCATCCGCGTACTGGAGATGGCCCTGGCATGAGCAGTCCCGAAGCGATCCTCGCCTTCTGGTTCCAAGGGGACCGGCACGCCTTCCAGGAGCGCTGGTTCCAACGCGACGATGCCTTCGATGACGCCATTCGCGCGGCTTTCGCCGCGCTGGTGCCTGCGGCGCGCGAGGGCAGGCTGGATGTCTGGGCGGAGACGCCGCCGGGCGCGCTCGCCCTGCTGCTGGTACTGGACCAGTTCCCGCGCAACCTCCACCGCAACAGCGCGGAGGCCTTTGCCAGCGATGCCCATGCCCGCGCCATCGCTCGCCGCGTGGTGCTAGAGCGGCGCCTCGACCTCGCCCTGACCCCGACCGAGCGTTCCTTCCTCTACCTGCCCTTCGAGCATGGCGAGGCGATGGCGGATCAGGATCTCTCCGTCGCATTGTTCGAGGGTCTGCGCGACGATCCGGTCCATCGCGCGCCGGGCGGCACCATCGACTATGCTTGGCGCCATCGCGCCGTCATCCAGCGCTTTGGCCGCTTCCCCCACCGCAATGCCGTCCTGGGCCGGGAGAGCACGCCTGCGGAGCTGGCCTGGCTCGCCGCCGGCGGCGGCTTCTGAAGCCAGTGTCCCAAAGGCCCTTCGGCCTTTGGCGGGGTGGGTCCGGGAGGGGCAAAGCCCCTCCCGCCTTACCGCTGCGCCACCCGCTGGTCGCGGTCTGGCACTTCGATGGGTCTGACCTCCACCGGCACCACGCCCTGGTGCCGCATGCCGAGTTCCTCCGCCGTGCGCGGCGTCAGGTCGATCACCCGCCCACGCACATAGGGCCCGCGGTCCTCCACCCGCACTTCCGTGGTTCGCCCGTTCTCGAGATTCGTGACCTGCGCCCTGGTGCCCAGCGGCAGCGAACGGTGCGCCGCGACATTGGAGTTCGGGTTGAACCGCGCGCCATTCGCCATGCGCCGGCCATTGAAGCGCGGCCCGTAATAGCTCGCCCGGCCGCGCTGGACCTGGTGATGCGGTTGTGAAGCCGCGGCGCGATTGCGCGCTTGCCGGGGACGCTCTGCGCCGGCAACATGTGCCTGCCGGTCCTTCGCGGCGGCGGGGGAGGTGAGGCCGTGCTCAACGGTCACGCCGAGCACGGCGAGGGCCGCCAGCGCGGCCCATCCGATCTTGCGCGTCATGGCGCTTCGATACGCCTGACAGGGTGCGGGGTTCGCCGCGGCTCTCCGTTTCCACCGCAGGCAGGGCCGGTGCTAATCCTCCTTCCACCATGACCGTTCAAACCCTCACCATCCAGGAGTCGGAAGCCGATACCAGGCTCGACCGCTGGTTCCGCCGCCGTTTTCCGCAGCTTACCCAGGGGGCGCTGCAGAAGATGCTGCGCAGCGGCCAGATCCGGGTGGATGGCAAGAGGGTGGAGGCGAATACCCGCCTGCAACCCGGCCAGGCCATTCGCGTCCCCCCCCTGCCGGAGGGCCCCGCCCCGGTCCCGGACCGCAAGCCGGTCTCGGAGCGCGATGCGCGCGAGCTGGAGCGCATGGTCATCTACCAGGACGACAGCGTGCTGGTGCTGGACAAGCCGCATGGCCTCGCCGTGCAGGGCGGCCCCGGCATCACCCGCAACCTGGATGCGATGCTGGACGCGCTGCGCTTCGACGCCGAGGAACGCCCGCGCCTGGTCCACCGGCTGGACCGCGACACTTCCGGGGTGCTGCTGCTGGCCCGCAGCGCCGCCGCCGCCGCCTTCCTCGCCAAGGCCTTCCGCGGCCGGGATGTGGAGAAAACCTACTGGGCCGTGGTGGTGCCGCAGCCGGAAGCGACGGAAGGCCGCATCGACCTCGCCCTGGCGAAGCAGGGCGGCCCGCGCGGGGAGCGGACCATGGCGGTGGACGACCCGCGTGAGGGCGTCCGCGCCATCACCGATTTCCGCACCCTGGACGCCGCCCGCCGCCGCGTCGCCTGGCTGGAGCTCAAGCCGCTGACCGGCCGTACGCATCAGCTCCGCGTGCATTGCGCGGAGGGCCTCGGCACCCCGATCCTGGGCGACGGAAAATATGGCGGCATCGCCGCGCATCTCGAAGGCCTGCCGGGGCAGCTCCATCTGCATGCCCGGGCGCTCCGCCTGCCGCATCCGGAGGGCGGGGTGCTGGAGGCGGCGGCGCCCCTGCCGCCCCATATGCGGGAGACCTTCGCCTATTTCGGCTTCGAGGCGCCGAAGACGCCGAAGCCGCGCCGCCTGGCAGCACCGGGGAAGCGTTGAGGCCGGGGCGAGAGCTGAGGGAGAGGACGATGTCCGGGACACGGGGCAAGGGCCGGGGCTGGCTGCGCTGGGTGCTGCTCGGCCTGGCGGTGCTGGTGCTGCTGCCGCTGGGCGGCCTCGCGGTGCTGCTCGCCACCCTCGACCTCGACGCGCAGAAGCCGCGCATCGCCGCGGCGGTCCAGCAGGCGACCGGCCGGGCGCTCACCCTGTCCGGCCCGATCAGCCTCAAGCCCTCCCTGGTGCCGACCCTGGCGGTGGAGGGGGTGGCGCTGGCCAATATGCCCGGCGGCTCCCGCCCGCAGATGCTGGAAATGCGGCGGGCGGAGCTGGAGCTGGCCCTGCTGCCGCTGCTCTCCCGCCGGGTGGAGGTGCGGCGGCTGGTGCTGCTCGGCCCCGACATCCTGCTGGAGACCGACCCGCAGGGCCGGCCGAACTGGGCCTTCGCCCCGGAAGGCGGGACCCCGTCGCCCGCCCCCTCGCCCACCGCCCCGGCGGAGCCCGCCGGCCCCGGCTACCAGCTGGCGGTGCAGCGCGTGGTCATCACCGAAGGTCGCCTCACCTGGCGGAACGGCGCCACGGGGCAGAGCCGCGTCCTCGCCGTGCCGCGCTTCGAGGCCAGCGCGCAGAACGGCCCGATCGGCTTCGGCGGGGAGCTGGCGCTGGATGGCACCGCCTTCCGGCTGAGCGGCGAGACCGGCCCGCTCGCCGCCCTGTTCGGCCCACCCCCCGCTGCGCCCTGGCCGGTGAAGCTGGCGCTGGACGCCGCCGGCGCCCATCTCGCGGTCGATGGCAGCCTCGCCCAGCCCCTGGCCGGGCGGGGCTGGCGCGGCAACGTCGCGGCCCAGGTGCCGGCGCTGGAGGCGCTGGCGCCGCTGGTGCCGGGCCTCGCCCTGCCGCCGCTGCACGGCATCGACCTCGCCGCCACTGTCGCCGAGCCGGCCACCGCCAACCCGGCGGGGCTGCCGGAAATCTCCGGCCTGCGCCTGACGATCGGCGAGAGCGCGCTGGACACGTTGCTGCCCGGGCTGAAGCTGGCGGCGGCCAGCCTGCAATTGCCCCAGCCCGATCAGGATGCGCAGATCGAGGCGCGGGGCAGCCTCGGCGCCCTGCCCTTCACCCTGGCCGGCAGCCTCGGCGCCCCGGCGCCGCTGCTGCAAGGCCAGCCCGGACCCTGGCCGCTGGACCTGACGCTGACGGCAGCCAATGCGGAAGCCAGGGTCCAGGGCGTCATCGCCCGGCTGGCGCAGCTTGCCGGGGTGGACCTTGCCCTGAGCCTCAAGGTGCCGAGCCTCGAGCCCTTCGCCGCCCTGGCCGGCAGCCCCCTGCCCCCGGTCACCGATATCGCCCTCGAGACCAGGCTGGCAGAGCGCGATCCGGGCTTCGCCAACGGCGCGGTGCTGCGCGGGCTGCGGCTCACCTCCTCTGCCTTCGATGCGGCCGGGGACCTCACCCTGCAGACGGCGCCCCGCCCCGGGCTGCGCGGCGCCCTCGCCTCCGACCGGATCGACCTGGATGCGCTGAAGCCGCCGGCGAAGCCCGGCCAGCCCGCCGCCCCCACGGCCGCGCCCGGCCCCGCCCCCGCCGATGGCCGGGTGATCCCCGATCTGCCCCTGCCGGTGGAGGCGCTGAAGGGCCTGGATGCCGGGCTGCGCTGGCAGATCGGCCAGCTCCGGGCCGGCGGCGTCGCCATCCGCCAGGTGCAGCTCGTCCTGGAGTCGGCGGAGGGCCGCGCCCAGCTTCATCTGCCCACCGCCACCCTGCCGGGCGGGCAGTTCGCGGCCCGGCTGAACGCCGATACCACCCAGGACCCGCCCCGAGTGGCCGGCGCGGTCTATTCGGAGGGGCTCGACCTGCCCCCCCTGCTCGCCGCGCTGGGCGCTCCGGCGAACATCTCCGGCCGGCTGGAGGTGGATATCGACCTGGCCGGGCATGGGCGGGATCTGCGCGCGGTGGCGGGCAGCACCGATGGCCATGCCGCCCTGGCGCTCACCTCCGGCCATATCGATCAGGGCCAGGGCAGCATGCTCTCCCGCGCCATCGGGGAATTCCGCCAGGCCCTGCCGCAGGTGGCCGGGCTGGCCCAGGGCCGGCTGGAGGTGGCCTGCGCCGCCGCCCGCTTCGCGGTGCAGGACGGCATCGCCCGCAGTCAGGCGCTGCTGGTGGACGGCAGCCTGGGCAAGGTCGGCGGCGGCGGCAGCGCCAATCTGCGCGACGAGACCCTGGCGCTGCGGCTGGAGCTGGACCTCGCCCTGCCGATCCCCGGGGTGAATCTGGTGCGCATCCGGGCCCCGGTGCCGGTCACCGGGCGCTTCGCCGCGCCGCGGGCGGATTATGCGGCGGCGGCGGCGGGCGGCGCGCTGGGCACGGCGGAAGGGCTGCTGCGCACCCCAGGCAACCTCGCCGATGGCGTGCTCGGCGCCCTGGGCGGGCCGCGCAACCTGGTGCCCGGCGCGGGCGGCAACCTGCCGGATTGCGGCGCGGTGCTGGCCGCGG
>NZ_JAMZIK010000115.1 GCF_024178315.1 Siccirubricoccus soli
TGGCCGACCACTGCGAGGCGTGGTCGCCTCCGTGATCCAGCACCATCCGGACCGCCCGCTGCCTCACCTCAGGCGAAAATCGGTTCGACGTCTTCTTCGTCATGGCTCCAACCTCTCAAGGTTCGGAGCCTCCGGCAAACCCGGCGCGGTTCACAGGCGCCGTTCGAGGTCAGCCGGATGTGCGTTTTGGCAGAGCGGCTGCGATCGACTGGCGCAGATCGGGCAAGCCGAACGGCTTGGCCAGGACCAGCTGGTTCCGGAGGTCTGCCGGCAGGCCGCTGCTGCCGTAGCCCGTGCTGAACACGAAAGGAATGCCCCGTTGGACGAGCATCCGCGCGAGATCGAACGACGCTTCCCCGGCCACATTCACGTCCAGCACGACAAGATCCAGCAGCTTCGCCTGCACGGCCTCGTACGCATGGGCAAGGCGCGCGGCCGATGCCACCACCACGCACCCAAGCTCCTCCAGCATGTCCTCGAGCAGGAGAGCTACGCCGCCTTCATCCTCGACGAGGAGCACGCGAAGTCCCGGAAAATCATCCATGAGCGCTCAGAGGCGCAAGCGGCATGGCCATCAGACAGTGCACGCCCGTCTCCTCGAAGCGGAGATCCAGCGAGCCCTCGAGATCGCGCTCGATGCAGCGCCGGATGAGACGCATCCCGAAGCCGCGATGGCTCGGCTTATTCACCCTTCGGCCACCCTGTTCCAGCCATTCGAGCGCGAGCGTGTCTCCGGACCTGATGTCCCAACGCACCGACAATGTGCCGGACGGTGCTCCGAGCGAGCCGTATTTTGCCGCGTTCGTCGCAAGCTCGCTCAGCACCATCGTCAGCGACAGCGCCGCGCGTGGGGTAAGGTCGAGCGCCGGACCGCCGATCCGCAATCGGCTCTCGCCGCTGCTGTACGGCGCAACGATGTCCCGGAGCAGGCTCTCCAGCGGCACGCTGATCCAGCTGCGCTTCGTCAGGAGATCATGCGCCTTCGCAAGCGAGAGGATGCGGGCCTCGAACTTGGTGGAGAAATCCTGCAGGTCGCTCGCATGCTTGGCCGTCTGGGCGGCCAGCGACTGAACCGTCGCCAGGCTGTTCTTCACGCGGTGGTTCAGTTCGTCGATCAGCACCTTCTGCCGCAGCTCGGCGTTCTTGCGGTCCGTGATGTCGACAAGCATGTTGATCGCGCCCACCAGCCGGCCCTCGCCATCGCGGAGCGGCACCGGATAGGGCAGGAAGGGTACGCGGCTTCCGTCTGGCCGCTCTGCAATCGCCTCGGCGCCGCGGACAGGCCGGTTCTCGCGCAAGGCAACGGCCATCGGGCACTGATCGTGTGGCAACGGCGTGCCGTCGGGCCAGTAGAGCTTCCACGTAACGCACCACTGATCGCTGCCGAGCACAGGCTCGCGACCAGCCATCTCCAGGGCGGCCTGGTTGTAGAAGGTGATGCGGCCCTCGGCATCGGTCGTGTAGATCGCGGCAGGGAGCGCCTCCAGCAGCTCGCGCAGCCGCCGCTCATTCGCCTGGATCTCGTTCTGCATCCGCTTGCGTTCGGTCACGTCCTGCATGATCCGGACGCCGTATCGGAAGCGGTCATTCTCGTCTCGGACCGAGGAGCTCGACACCTCGAGATAGACGATCGAGCCGTCCGGCCTGACGGCGCGCTTCTCTACGGCATAGCTTGCGAGTTCCCCGCGCACCTGCCGTCCGTAGCGTTCGGCCTCGGCGGCGCGGTCCTCGGGATGGGTGATTTCGAGCAGATCGGTCGCCAGCAGCTGCTCGCGCGAGCGCCCCAGAATGTTGCACAGCGCGTCATTGACGCGCACATAGCGGCCGTGCTCGTCGACTTCGGCGATGCCGACCGTCGCGGCCTCGTAGGTGGCAGCCAGCCGCTCGTCGCTCTGGCGGCGCGCATATTCGGCCTCCCGCTGTTCGGTGACATCGATCGTGAAGCAGCGCGTGTTGACGAACTTCCCATCGTCAAAACGGCTGTTCGAGGTGACGAGCACGTGGCGGATCGAGCCGTCCTTGGCGCGCAGCCTGGCAGGGTAGCTGTCCAGCCTCTCCCTGCAGGACAGCCGATGAAGGATGTCGCCGATGACGGCCTGGTCGATGTGGAACTCGGCGATATGGCGGCCGACATACTCCTCAGGCGCGTAGCCGAGGAGCGCCAGCTCGGCCTGGTTGGCGCGCAGGATGATGCCGTCGCCGCTCACGATGTGAAGGCCGACCGCGCTGTTCTCGAAGAAATCCTCGAGATCCCCGTTCCTGCGACGAAGCTCCTCCTCGAGCGCCTTTTGCGCGCTGATGTCCTGGAAGCAGTTGATCGCGCCCTGGATCCTCCCATCGCGATCCCGCAGCGCCCGGATGTTGACGAGCGCCGTGAACCTCGTGCCGTCCGGCCGCTCCATCACGACTTCGGCGTTGCGCGTCTCCCGTCCGGTCCGCACCGCATCCGCTACTGGGCAGTCCTCGTGGGGAAGCGGCGTTCCATCGGGGAGATAAAGCCGGTGCGAGCCGCAGAAGCGCTCCCTGGTCTGGCTCAGCCGTGGTTCACGGCCCCACAGCGCGGCAGCTTCGGCATTGTACCTGACGAGCCAGCCATCATGGTCGCAAAGGTACACCGCCCCCGGAATGGCATCGAGTGCGCTGGGCGCCGCCGTGGCGAGGGCCTCATATTCGGTCAGCGGACGGTCGGTGGCAACCGCTTCCACTGTGAGCATTATAACTCTCCTCGACCTGCGCAATGAACGCCCTGCCGGTCCGTGCGACTCAGCAATGAACTATATGCCTGCCTTCGGATTTCGGCCCGTTGCTGAGGCGGATGGTCATGCCGCCGAGCTGCCCACTCTGTCCAGGGAGGTTTTCTCTGGAGCGGCCGATACTTCTCTTCGGGTCCGCCGAGTCGTTTTATGTATCCTGGGCCGGTTTTTGAAGCCAATGAACTGAAGGCGAACGGGTCGCTTCCGGCCAAGCGGAGCCATGGGGTGTCGGCTCGGATGGGCTGCTTCCATGTCCGCTCACGGGAATGGAGCGGCCAGCCGGACAATGAGCCCTGTACAGCCGCTCTCCGCCCTTCCCTGGCCCCGGGCCGGGTGCCAAGCGTCAGGCGCGTGCCGCTAGAGCCCTTGTTTGCAGAGCAGATTCACGCCTTCGGGCGATGCCGCCTTACGGCGATCTGCTCTAGTCGCTCGCCCGAATACCCGGATCCCGCACCAGCGCCGTCCACCGCGCCCGCTCCGCCGCCGCCACGCGCCGCAGCGCCTCGCCATCCTCGCCCTTCGGCTCGGCGCCGAGCCCCGCCAGCTTCTCCCGCAGCGCCGGGTCGCGCGCCGCGCCGATGGCGGCCTCCCGCAGCCGCGCCACCTGCTCCGCCGGCAGCCGCGCCGGGCCGAACAGCCCGAACCACACCTCGCTCTCGAAGCCCGGCACGGCGCGGGAGAGGGAGGGCAGCCCCGGCACCAGCGGCGTCTCCCGGCCCCCCACCCCCAGCGCCCGCACCGTGCCGGAGGCCAGGTGCGGCGCGGCGGTGGAGGGCGTGTCGAACAGCGCATGCACATCGCCGCGCCGCAGTTCGGCATAGACCTGGCCGGTGCCGCGATAGGGCACATGCACCATCTGCAGCTTCGCCAGCGCGGCGAAGAGCGCGCCGGTCAGGTGCGGGGCGGTGCCGACGCCGGAGGAGCCGTAATTCACCTGCCCCGGCCGCGCCTTCGCCCAGGTGATGAACTCCTCCACCGTCCTCGCCGGCACGGTGGAGGAGATGACGAGCAGGTAGGGCTGGGTCGCCAGCAGCGCGACCGGGGTGAAATCCGCCTCCACGTCATAGGGCAGGTTCGGCGTCACGGCCGGGCCGGCGGAATGGGTGGAGCTGGTGGTGAAGAACAGCGTCAGCCCGTCCGGCGCAGCGCGCACCACGTTTTCCGCCGCCGGGACGCCGCCGGCGCCCGGCCGGTTGTCGATGACGACGGGCTGGCCCAGCCGCTCCGCCATGCCGGGGGCGAGGACCCGCGCCACCGCATCCGTGGCGCCGCCGGCCGGGAAGGGCAGGACGAGGCGGACCGGCCTGGCTTCCTGCGCCAGGGCGGGGAGAGCCCGGGAGGCGAGGGGCATGGCGGCGGCAAGCCCCAGCAGCGAACGGCGATGCATGGAAGATCCTCAGGGGGTCCGGGCGGAGGATATGGCGCCCCGGCGCCGCCAGGGGAAGCAAGCATGGGAAGCGGGCTCGGGAGACAGGTACGGGCGGCAGGCGC
Source organism: Siccirubricoccus soli (assembly GCF_024178315.1). Classification (GTDB taxonomy): domain Bacteria; phylum Pseudomonadota; class Alphaproteobacteria; order Acetobacterales; family Acetobacteraceae; genus Siccirubricoccus; species Siccirubricoccus soli. The sequence goes on from NZ_JAMZIK010000115.1 coordinate 4,245, forward strand.
CGGGCCGCCGGGCACGGGATGGCCGGCGCGGCGCCAGCCATGCGCCTCCCGCCATGGGGGGCGTGGGCCGCCCCGCCTCCGCCCAGGCGCGCGACGGGCGCGGAGCCGTCTGCCGCGCCGCGCAGGCGCCTGCACCCGGAGCCGTGAATGGCGCGGGCAGGCCGTGCCTGCCCGCGCCGGGGTCACCCGCGGTCGATCAACCGATCCACTCGGACACGGTGACCTTGCCGAGATAGATGTTGACCTGGTCGGGTGTCGACGCATCGGGCGGGGCATCGAACCAATCATTCTGCCCGGCCACATAGCCCATGACGCCGAAGGACATCGGCGAATCCGGGATGTGGTCCGTCCAGGACGCCACCTTCTGCCCGTCGACATAGATGCCGAGTTCCTGTGGCGTCCAGTCCATCCGGTAGGTGTGCCACTGCGAAGTGTCGAGCCCGTTGGAGAATTGCGAGTCGGACTGGTTGTCGCCGTTCCCGTTCGGGCCCTGCCAGTGCAGGGTGTGCATCGCCGTGGTGTTGGGGGTTTCCAGGATGTCGATCTCAGGCGGCCACTGGGTGCTCCCGGTCGGCCACATCAGGATCGCGGTGCCGGTGCCTTGCTCCTCCTCGACGCGGGCGGTGAACTCGACCCGGCCATAGGTGATGGAGCCGGCGTACTCCATGTTCAGGCCGCCCACCTGCCACAGCCCGTCGCCGTCGGTGTCGCGCGACATGGAGACGACGAGGTTGCCGTCCGCAACATTGACCTGGCTCGGATCCCATTCGAAGGCGTTGTTCCAGTAGGTTCCGCCGCCATAGACATTCTGCCAGATGGAGCGGTCGAGCGTCGTCCCGTCGAAATCGTCCGTCAGGATCTCACGGAACTGGCCATCCGGCGGCGGGTCGGTCGGGGGTGTGCCGCCCGCGACCTCGGCGTCGGTCGCGGGGTCGAACTCCCAGGAGTAGCGCAGGAACACGTTCTCGCCCGCATCGCCCCAGGAGACCCGTTGTCCCCAGGCGTAGCTGCCATCCGGGTTCTGGTGCGCCCAATCCTGGTCCGCAACGACGGAGATCGTCGAGGGATCCGTGCCCGCAGGCAGCACAAGGTCGTCGACGCCGTGCTCGAAACCCTCGATCGCGACCGCGGATCCGGCCACGGTAAAGTCCTCGGCGACGCCTGGCTGGCCGTAGATGATGCCGCTTGTCGTGGGGGGCGTGGTGCCGCCGCTGGCGACGTCCGCATCGGTCGCGGGGTCGAACTCCCAGGAGTAGCGCAGGAAGGCGCTCTCGCCTGCACTGCCCCAGCTCACCCGCTGGCCCCACGCATAGGTGCCATCGGCATTCGGGTTTGCCCAATCATGATCGACTGTAACCGTCACCGTCGATAGCTCGGTTCCGGCAGGAAGCACCAAGTCATCGAGGTTGTGTTCAAATCCCTCGATGGAAGTCCCTGGTACAACCAGAAAATCCTCGGCAGAACCATTTGTGCCGTAAACAATAGCCATGCCTGAACACTCCCCTGCAACTCTTCCAGTTCATAACAGATTGTCTGTTCGCCTGGATGATTGCAGAAAAAATGCTAGCATCGACTGTGCTTGTCGAAAAACCTCAAAACCTCCGGCCAGCGGCGACCAGGCGGCTGACTCGCCGGCCGTCTGGATGCCATCTGCCGCCCGATCAACCCGAGATCGCCAATTGCTCCAGCCGGACCCATTGCGTCCTGCTGCCGAAGCGCCGGATCGTGGGGAGGATGATCGCCTGGCCAAGGACCGCGAGCGCCTGAACCGCAGCGGCCCCGCTTTCCCGTGCCGGGCCGCCATGCGCCGCGTGCTGCGAAGCCTGTGTCGGCCAGCGCCATGGTCACGGATGGGTGCTTGGGCTTTTGCCATGGGCGAGGCGCCCGCATCGGCCGGGCGGGGGCAGGGCCATCCCGGTCTCGGCCACCCGATCGGATTTACGCCCTACCCGAACCGCGCCAGGGTGAACTGCCTCGGCACCTCCGCCCGCCCCAGCACGGCATCGGCCGTCATCCGCCCGCAGATCGGCGCCAGGGTGTAGCCATTGCTGGTGACGGCGTGGAAGAAGCCCGGCACCCCCGGCACCTCCCCAAGCAGCGGCGCGCGGTCCACCTCCACCGCCAGCCCGGTCCAGGCGCGGATGGCGTGCATCCCGGCCAGCGCCGGCAACACCCGCCCCGCCACCCAGAGATTGCCCTCGATCGACCGCCGCAGGTTGCGCGGCGAGCCCTTCTCATCCAGCACCCCCGGCCAGCCGCCGCCGACCAGCACATGCCCACCATCCCCCTGCTTCAGGGAGAGGTGCCGCCCCGCCTGCGCCACCAGGTGCCGCATGGTCGGCGCCGCCGCCTCCGTCGCGATCACCTGCTGCACGGCGCCGATGACCGGCAGCGCGACCCCCAGCATCTCCCCGATGCGCCCGGCATAGGCGCCCGCGCAATTCACCACCCGCCCGGCGCGGATCGCGCCCCCGGCGGTGGTCACCGCGAACCCCGCGCCCTCGCGCGCAATCGCCTGCACCTCCACCCCTTCCCGCAGCCGCGCCCCCGCCTTCGCCGCCAGCCGCTTCAGCACGGTGGTGCCGCGCAGCGCGTCGATCTGCCCTTCCAGCGGGCTCCAGCTTGCGCCGACAAAGCCGGGGCCGAGATAGGGCGCCAGGCTGTAGAGCTCGTTCGCCCCCAGCAGATGGCTCTCCAGCCCCTGCTTCCGCTCCACCGCCACCTTGGCGCGGGCCCAGGCGAGCTGCGCCGGGGTCTCCGCCAGCATCAGCCCGCCCTCGTTGCGGATGCCAAGCCCCTCGCCCGCCGCCGCCGCGATCTCCTGCCACAGCGCGATGCTGCGGGGGCCCAGCGGCAGCCGGTCGATGGCCGGGCCCGTCTCCTGCTCCCCGTCGAAATCATAGGTGAGGAGCTGGACATGCAGGCTGCCGGCATTGGCGGTGCTGGCGGCCATGCCGGCCTCGCCGCGCTCCACCAGCAGCACATCGGCGCCCTCCTGCGCCAGGTAGAGCGCGGTGGACAGGCCGAGCGCCCCGCCGCCGATGACCAGCACCTCGCAGCTTTCGGCCGCCGGCCCGGCGGCGGGCCGCGCCGCCCAGCCATTGTAGTGCGGCAGCGGGAAGGTGGGCCATTCCTCGCCTTCCGGCACTTCCAGCATCAGCGCCGCGGCGGGCACCGGCTTCACCGGGGCGCGGGGATGGGCGAGGCCGCCTTCCTCCGTCGCGCCCACCAGCCTTGCGATTGTCGCGCCGCACATCCGCCCCTGGCAGCGGCCCATGCCGGCCCGCGTCGCCTTCTTCAGCGCGCCGAGGCTGGTGCTGCCGGCCGCATGCTCCGCCCGCAGCCGGCCCGCCGTCACCTCCTCGCAGCGGCAGATCACCGTCGCGTCGGCCACCGCGCCGATGTCGAAGGGCGGCGCGCGGAACATCCGCCACAGCGCGTCCTGGAAGGCCAGGGCCCGCTCCAGCGCCGCCCGCGCCGCCGCATCCTCCGGCGCCGCGAAGCCGAGATCCCGCGCCGCCGCCAGCCCGGCCAGC
>NZ_JAMZIK010000116.1 GCF_024178315.1 Siccirubricoccus soli
CGGCCACCGCGCCGATGTCGAAGGGCGGCGCGCGGAACATCCGCCACAGCGCGTCCTGGAAGGCCAGGGCCCGCTCCAGCGCCGCCCGCGCCGCCGCATCCTCCGGCGCCGCGAAGCCGAGATCCCGCGCCGCCGCCAGCCCGGCCAGCCGCCCGCGCGCCAGCGCCACCCGCGCCCCGCCGACCGCCGCCCCGTCGCCGACGGCGAAGACGCCGGGGATCGAGGTCCGCCCCTCCGCATCCGTCACCGTCTCCAGCCGCCCGAGGCCCGTATCGACGAAGCGATGCGCGCAGCCCAGCGCCCGGGCAAGGCCGGTCTCCGGCTGGAAGCCGAGGTTGAGCGCGCAGGCATCCGCTTCGATCCGCCGCTCCCCCGCCGGAGTCGAGAGGCGCAGCGCGGTGAATCTCCCCTCGCCCTCGCAGGCCAGGATGGTGCTGCCCCACAGCATCGGCACGCCTGCGGCCCGCAGCATCCGCAGGTAGCGCAGCCCGTCGAAGGCCAGGTCGGGCGCCGAACGCAGCAGCCTTGCCGCGTCGCGCAACTCGGAAAAGCCCGGCCGGGGCGCCGCCTCCGCCACCGCCGCCACCTGCACCCCGCCCGCCAGCAGCTCGCAGGCCAATTGCAGGTTCAGCGGGCCGTTGCCGGCGATCACCACGCGCTGGCCGGGCGAGACGCGGTTGGCCCTGGCGAGGGTCTGCATCGCCCCGGTCGTCATCACCCCCGGCAGGGTCCAGCCCGGCACCGGCACCGGCCGCTCATGCGCGCCCGTCGCCAGCACCAGGCGCTTCGGGCGGAAGGTGAGGGCGGTCTCGCCCACCACCGCGCCCAGCTCCTCCGGCGCGAAGGCGCCCCAGAGCGTGGCGCCGGTGAGGATCTCCACCCCCGCCGCGCGCACTGCCTCCCGCAGCGCCTCGCCCTGCCGGTGCTGCTTGTCCGGCGCGGCATTCGTGTGGCTCGGCGCCAGCGGCTTCAGGTACTGCCCGCCGGGCGCGTCGCGCTCATCCAGCACCACCACATGCGCCCCGGCCTCGGCTGCGGCGCGGGCGGCCTCGAGGCCGGCCGGGCCGGCGCCCACCACCAATACGTCGCATGCCCGCTCGGCGATCGCGGAGGGAAGCGGCGCCAGCGGCTTGGGCGCGGCGGGGAATTCGCCCGTCACCTGCATGCCCTCGGCCGCCTTCACCAGGCAGGCGCGCTGGCCCGGCCTGCCATCCACCGTCACCACGCAGTCGAAGCAGGCGCCCATGCCGCACCACAGCCCGCGCGGCGCGCCGGAGGCGGTCTGCCGAAAGGCCAGGATCCCGGCGGCGGAGAGGGCGGCGGCCAGGGTTTCCCCCTCCAGCGCCGTCACCTCCTGCCCCTCGAAGCGCAGCGTGATCGGGCGGCCGATGGCGGCGATGCCGGGCGTCGCCAGGCGGAGGCCCTTGCCGGCGGGCAGGGCGGTGGAGGACAAGGGTGTCATCCCATCCAGCATGCAGGGGCGGACCGCCATGCAAAAGCCCTTCCGCGGCACCTACACCGTCCTCATCACCCCCTTCACGCCGGATGGCGGCGCGGTGGACCTGCCCGCCCTGCGACGCCTGGTGGAATTCCAGATCGCCGAGGGGATCGACGGCCTCATCCCCCTCGGCTCCACCGGCGAGTTCCTCTCCGTCAGCCGGGAGGAACGCACCGCCATCACCGAAACCGTGGTGAAAACGGCCGCCGGTCGCGTCCCCGTCCTTATCGGCACCGGCGCCGAGGACACGCGGGAGGTGGTGGCGCTGAGCCGCGAGGCCGAGGCGCTGGGCGCCGACGGGGTGATGATCATCCCGCCCTTCTATGCCGTGCCCACGGAGGACGAGCTCTACCACCACTACAAGACGGTGGCGGATGCCATCGGCCTGCCCATCATGGTTTACAACAACCCGGCGACGGCGAATGTGGATATGGGCCCGGCGACGCTGGCCCGCCTCTCCACCATCCCCAATTGCCGCTACGTGAAGGAAAGCACGCTGGAGGTCACCCGCGTGCGCGACATCATCGCCGCCGTCGATGGCCGCATGGAGGTCTTCGCCGGCGTGCTCGGCTACGAGAGCGCCTGGCTCGGCGCCATCGGCTGGGTGGCGGTGTGCAGCAACGTGTTGCCGCGCCTGTCGCGCGAGATGTTCGCCGCCGCCGCCTTCGCGGCGGACCGGGAGAAGGCCCTGCCGCTGTACCGCCGCCTGGCGCCGCTGCTGCCCTGGGTCGGCGGGCCGCGCTACGTCTCCGGCACCAAGGCCGCCTTCCGGCTGCTGGGCATGGAGATGGGCGACCCCCGCCCGCCCCGCCTGAAGCTGCCGGAGGCCGATTGGCCCGCCTTGGCGCAGGTCTTGCAGGCCATCGGCCCGGAATGGACGGGCGCCCGGCCCGCTGCCCGCGCCGCCGAATAGCCGAGAGGGGATCCCGCCATGTTCCGCCGCCTGCTGCCCGGCGCCGCCCTCGCGGCGGCCATCGCCATGGCCAGCGCCCCGCCCGCCCTGGCCCAGAATTGCACCCCCCGCGTCGCGGATGCGGAGCTGGTGAAGCCCCGCACCCTGGTGCTCTCCACCAACCCCACTTTGCCACCCATGCAATACGTGAACGCGCAGGGCCAGCTCGTCGGCATGCGCGTGGAGCTGGGGACGGAGATCGCCCGCCGCCTCTGCCTCACGCCCGAGCATGTGCGCGTGGAATTCGCCGCCATGATCCCCGGCCTCGCCGCGCGGCGCTGGGACATGATCAACACCGGCATGTTCTACACCGAGGAACGCCAGAAGCTGATGTGGCTGGTCCGCTACGAGGAACAGGCCATCAGCATCAGCGTCCCGCGCGGCAACCCGCGCAACATCAGGTCCATCGAGGACCTGGCCGGGCTGACCGTGGGGGTGGAGCAGGGCGGCTTCGAATTCCGCCGCACCCAGGACATCGCCAAGGCGCTGGAGGCGAAGGGGCTGAAGCCCATCACCATCCGGCCCTTCGACAATTTCGCCGTCTCCTTCCAGGCGCTGCGCGTCGGGCAGCTGGATGCCGCCATCTCCATCGACAGCACGGCGAAGGAGTATGACGACCGCGGCGACTTCACCCGCGCCGTCTCCGGCCTTTACGGCACGCCGATCAATTTCGGCTTCCGCAGCCAGGTGCTGGCCCTGGCCGTGGCGCAGGTGCTGACGGAGATGAAGACCGATGGCAGCTTCCAGGCGCTGCTCGATCGCTTCGGGGTGAAACCCTATGAGGGGTCGTTCGAGCCGGTGGGGCCGGGCTAGAGCATTTTCGCTTCACATGCGTTCACCGAAAATGCTCCACGCCCTTGTTTGCAGAGCGGATTCCCGCCTCCGGGCGATGCCGCCCTGCGGCGATCTGCTCTAAGCGCCCGCCCGTGCAGATCTGGCGCTGGGACGGCTTCCTAGACTACCTGTTCAATGGCTACCTGCTGGAAGGCGCCGCCATCTCCGTCGCGCTGACGGTGGGCGCGCTGGGCTTCGGCCTCATGCTCGGCATCGCGCTGGCGGTGCTGCGGCTTTCCGGCAACCGCGTGCTGTCCGGCTTCGCCGCGCTCTATTGCTGGCTGTTCCGCGGCACGCCGCTGCTGGTGCAGCTCCTCGTCATCTATACCGGCCTGCCGCTTTTCGGCATCCGCTTCTCGGTGTGGGAGGCGGCGCTGATCGGCATGTCCCTGAACGAGGGCGCCTATCTCTCCGAGATCGTCCGCGCCGGCATCCTCGCCGTGCCGAAGGGCCAGCGGGAGACGGCGACCGCGCTCGGCCTGCACCGCGTGCAGGTGTTCCGCCTGGTGGTCTGGCCGCAGGCGCTGCGCATCATCATCCCGCCGCTCGGCAACAGCGTGAACGGGCTGCTGAAGACCACCTCCGTCGCCAGCGTCATCTCGGTGGACGAGCTGCTGCGACGGACGCAGATCCTGATCCAGGAGCGCTTCCTGGTACTGGAGCTGTTCCTGGTCGCGGCGCTCTACTACCTGGTGCTGACCAGCCTGTGGGAGCTGGTGCAGCGCCGGCTGGAAGCGCATTACGGCCGCGGCTTCGGGCAGGAGGGTGCGGACAGACGCTAGAGCGTCTGCGGTTCACACGGGTTCACCGAAAACGCTCTACGCCATTGTTCGCAGAGCAGATTCACGCCTTCGGGCGATGCCGCCCTGCGGCGATCTGCGCTAGGCGTCAGGCCGGTTCCGCATGTGCTGCGCCAGCCCCTCCACCTGTGGCATCACCGCCGCCGTCAGCGCCGCATCCGTCACATTCTCCGCCCAGGCCTGGCGGAAGCAGAGCAGCCAGCCCTCGATCTCCGGCCCGGCGATCGGCGCATGCAGATGCCGCCGCCGCAGCATCGGGTGGCCGCGCTTGCTGGTATAGAGCGGCGGCCCGCCCAGCCAGCCGCTGAGGTATTCGAACAGCTTCTCCTCCGAGCCCGCCAGGCTCTCCGGGTGGATGGCGCGGCAGGCGGCGGCCTCGGGCAGCGAGTCCATCAGCTCGTAGAAGCGGCGCACCAGGCGGCGCACGCCGGCCTCGCCGCCGATGCGGTCATAGGGGGTGGAATTCGGGGTGTCGGGCACCAGGGCAGCGCCTCCGCGGGGGCTCAAGGATGATCGGGGGCCGCATAGCAGTGGCGGCGCGCCGGGGAAAACGATCCTGCGCAATTCCTCGCCCGGGCCGCCCTGGCCTCGGCTATCCTGGCGAAAAGCCGGGAGAGTCCAGGAATGCCGAACCCCTTCCTCCGCCGTGGCCTCATGGCCGGGCTATTGGCCGCCCCTGTGGTCGCCGCTACCCCGCCCGCCGCCGCTCAGACGCGCTCGGCCGACCAGCTCACCATCGGCTATGCCGCCGTCGTCACCACGCTGGACCCGCACTACCACAATCTCGGCCCCAACAACGCCATGGGGAACCACATCTTCGACCGGCTGGTGGAGCGCGACGCCCGCGCCAAGCCGCAGCCGGGCCTTGCCGAAAGCTACCGCCCGCTCTCCGACATCGTCTGGGAATTCCGCCTGCGCCGCGGCGTCACCTGGCATGACGGCAAGCCCTTCACCGCGGACGACGTGGTCTTCACCTTCGAGCGCGCGCCGAACGTCCCGAA
>NZ_JAMZIK010000117.1 GCF_024178315.1 Siccirubricoccus soli
CCTGCGCCGCGGCGTCACCTGGCATGACGGCAAGCCCTTCACCGCGGACGACGTGGTCTTCACCTTCGAGCGCGCGCCGAACGTCCCGAACAGCCCGGGCGGCTTCGGCGGCTTCCTCCGCGCCATCTCCCGCGTCGAGGTGGTGGACGACCACACCATCCGGCTGCACACGCAGCAGCCACACCCGCTGCTGCCGCTCGACCTCGCCTCGGTCTCCATCATCGCCCGCCATGCCGCGACGGGGGCGGAGGCGGAGGCCTACAACAGCGGCCGCGCCGCCATCGGCACCGGCCCTTACCGCGTCCTCGCCTACCGCTCCGGCGACCGGGTGGAGCTGGCGCGCAACGAGAATTGGTGGGGCGGACAGGAGCCCTGGTCCCGCGTGACGGTCCGCTTCCTGCTGAATGACGGCGCCCGCACCGCCGCGCTGCTGGCCGGCGATGTCGATCTCATCGAGCAGATCCCGACCACCGACCTGGCGCGGCTGAAGCGCGACCAGCGCATCACGGTGACGGAGGTGCCGAGCCTCCGCACCGTCTTCCTCTCGCCCGACTATTCCCGCACCGGGCCGCACCCGAACGTGACCGACAACGCCGGCAATCCGCTGCCGCGCAACCCCTTCCTCGATCCCCGGGTCCGCCGCGCCCTTTCCATGGCGATCAACCGGGAGGCGCTGGTGGCGCAGGTGATGGAGGGCGCGGCGACGCCGACGGCGCAATGGCTGCCCGAGGGCGCCTTCGGCTACAACCCGGAGGCCAGACCGCGCCCCTACGATCCCGAAGGCGCCAAGCGCCTGCTGGCCGAGGCCGGCTTCCCAGAGGGCTTCCGCCTCACCCTCGCCACGCCGAACGACCGCTGGCCGAATGATGCCCGCATCTCCCAGGCCGTGGCGCAGATGTGGACGCGCATCGGCGTGCGCAGCGCCGTGGACGCCATGCCCTTCGCCGCCTTCGTGCCGCGGCGCAGCCGGCAGGAATGGGCCATCCAGCTCGGCGCCTGGGGCAGCAGCACGGGGGAGGCGTCGAACTACCTGCTCGCCATCGTCTCCACCTATGACCGCGCGAAGCTGACCGGCCCCTCCAACATGACGCGGCATTCGGACCCGGATTTCGACGCGCTGCTGGCACGCGGCGCGGCGACGATGGATGACGAGGTGCGGGAGGGCATCTGGCGCCAGGCCGTCGCGCTCTATGCCGAGCGGGAGCCGATGATCCAGCTTTTGCAATACGTGAACACCTGGGCGCATCGCCGCGGCCTGGCGCATGAACCGCGCATGGATGAGCGCACCCTGGCGATGGGCGTGCGCCCGGCGCGATAGCGGCGCAGCACAGGCTCGCCGCCTTCTGGCCGCGGGGCCGGGCGCGTCACGGCGCGCTCGACCCGGTCGAGCGCACCTCAAGCCTCCTCGCGAATGGTCGCCTTCGACGCCGTCGAAGGCGCCTCCGGCCAGCGAGGAAGGATGGACCAAGCCGGCAGCGCGACCGTGGCACCGGGCCTCGTGGCAGGATGGGCCGCCCGGCGCCGTGCAGACGCCTGGCACTGATCGCCCCCGCGTCGCGCCGCGCTACCGGATCGCCACCTCCACCGCCCGCCGCCCGGCCATCGCCGCCGCCGTGCCGGCCAGCCGCGCGGACCACTTGCCCCGCTGCGGATGCCCCCACCGCAGCGCCAGCTTCCCCGCCAGCTCCGCCATCAGCAGCCCGCCCGCCGCCGCCGCCCGCCACGCCCCGCGATGCTTGCGCAGCATGTGCTGGCGCGACCAAGCCATGTGCCACTCCTTGCCGAAGCTCACCGCCGCGGAGGGCGCGGAGGAGCGCGCATTGCCGTGCAGCAGCCGCGCCGCCTCCACATGCACCAGCGCATGCCCCGCCGCGCGCAGCCGCATGCAGATGTCGTCATCCTCGTAGTAGAGGAAGATCTCCGGATCGAAGCCGCCCAGCGCCCGGAACACCTCCAGCCGGAAGAACATCGCCGCGCCGCCGACATAGGGCGCGCAGCAATCCCCGACGGGCGGCACCGGCCGCGCCCGGCCGCGATGCCGCAGCAGCACCGGCAGCCGGCCGAATTGCAGCTCCCCCTCCTCCGTCTCGATCCGCGGCGCCAGCAGCGCGGCCTCCGGGTAGCGCGCCGCCGCCTCCAGCAGCGCCTCCACCATGCCGGGCGCCGCCCGCGTATCCGGGTTCAGCAGCAGGCCGAAGGGCGTCTCCGCCCGGGCGAAGCCGAGATTCGCCGCCCGCCCGAAGCCGAGATTTCCCGGCAGCCGGATCACCTCCGCCCCCGCCGCCTCCGCGATCGCCGCGCTGTCATCCGTGCTGGCATTGTCCACCACCACCAGCCGCACCCCGCGCGGCAGCGCGGCCAGGCAGCCGGGCAGCACCGCGGCGCTGTTGAAGGCGATGACGAGGACGGTCACCTGGGCGAGGCGGCCTGCCGCCTCCGGCGCTGGGGCTTGCTCAAGCACGCGCCCCTCCTCCATCCGCCGCCCGGCGCTGTCAATCATCCGGACGCAGCCGGCCTTGCCCGGCCAGGGGGCACGGCCCATCTCGATGCCGTTGCCTGCCCGCAAAGGCTGCCGATGTCGCCGGCTTCCGACCTTCTCGCCGCGCTGGCCGGCCTCCTCCTCCTCGGCTGCCTGGTCCTCGCCTTCCTGACGCCGGCGCTGATCCTCCAGGCCGTCCGGCTGAAGCGGCCCGGCTGGCGGCGCGCGGCCCTGGCGGCGTCCGGCGCCGTGGCGCTGGCCGAGGCGGGCATGCTGCTCTGGGGCGATTGGCTGACCCGGGCCCTGCTTCCGGCCGTGACCGGCCTTCTGCTGCTGCTCGGCCTGGTCTTCGCGCTGGTCGCCGCTTGGCACCACCCGGTCCGCGGGCCCCGCTGAACCGCCGCCCTGCCGCCCCGCCCGGACGGCAGGGATCCGCCAGGATGCGCCTCAGCGCGGCGGCGCCTCCAGGTTGCTCGCATCCAGCCCCAGGGCGGAAATCGTGGCGGGGTTGAGCTGCCCCGTCGCCTGCAGCCCGCGCCCCTGCTGGAAGCGCTCGATGGCGGATTGCGTGCCGGCCCCCCAGGCGCCGTCCAGCTCGCCCCGGTAGAAGCCCAGCACCCGCAGCCTCCGCTGCACGTTGCGAACCGCCCGCTGGCTCAGCGGCTCGGTCGCCTGGGCCGCCGGGGTGCCGGGGGCGGGGCCGGCGGTGGGCCCGGCCGCCAGCAGATCGCTGGGCGAAAGCCCCAGCGTCGCCGCCGTCGCCTGGTTGAGCTGGCCGCTGGCCTGCAGCCCGCGGCTCATCTGGAAGCGTTCCAGCGCCGCCTGGCTGTCCGGGCCCCAGACGCCATCGGCCCGGCCGGTGTAGCTGCCGGCCTGGCGCAGCTTCTCCTGCACCGCGGTCACCGCCGCCGGCGCCAGGGGCTGGGAATACATCAGGGAGGGCGCCTGCTGCGCCAGGGCGGGGCCGGCCAGGAGCAGCCCGGCCAGCGCCATGGTGGTGGTGCGAATCATTGCGTGTCCTCCGTGCCGCTGGCGCAAACACCGGAAGTGGCAACGGGTTCGCCCCGGCCGCGCAGCCCCGCCACGCGCCACAGCCCCTACGCCGCGGCGTCGCGGGCGGCCGCCTGCCGCCGCGCCATCTCGCGCTCGATCCGGGCGGCCAGCCCCTCGCTCACCGGCGTCATCGGCAGCCGCAGCTCCGCGCTGTCGATCAGCCCGGCGCGCCAGAGCCAATGCTTGACCGGCGCCGGGCTCGGCTCGGCGAAGAGCAGGCGCGGCAGCTCGTCCACCGCATGCCAGGCGGCCAGCGCCCCGGCGCCATCGCCCGCCCGCAGCAGGTCCCGCACCGCGGCGAAGCCCCTCGGGGCGACATGGGCGGAGGCGATGATGCCGCCCTCCGCGCCCTGGGCGAGCATGGGGTGGAAGGAGGCGTCCTCCCCGGTCAGCACGGCGAAGCTGGCGGGCTTCAGCCGCAGCAGCTCGCAGGATTGCGCCAGCTCGGCGCAGCAATCCTTCACGCCGAGCACGTTGGGGCAGCGCGCCACGATCTCCAGCAGCGCCGCATTGCCCAGGTTCACCCCGGTCCGGTAGGGGATGTTGTAGATCATGATCGGCCGCGCCGTGCTGTCCGCCAGGGCGGCGAAGTGGCGGACCATCCCCTCCTGCGAGGGCCGGGTGTAGTAGGGGCAGGCGATCAGATACCCGTCGACCGGCCAGGGCGCCGTGTGGTGCAGCGCCTTCGCCAGCTTGCGCGTGTCGCTGCCCGAGAGGCCGAGGAAGAGCGGCAGGCGCCGGCCGCAGGCGGCCAGCTCCGCGGCGGCCAGGGCCACCAGCCGCTCCGTCTCCGCCTCGTCGAGGGTCAGGCCCTCCCCGGTCGTCGCCGCCAGGATCAGCCCGTCGAGCGGCTCCGCCGCATAGTGCCGGACCAGCCGGCGCAGCGAGGCCTCGTCCAGCGCGCCGTCGCGGAAGGGCGTGACAAGGGGCAGCCAGAGGCCGCCGAGGTTCGGGTGGTGCACATCCATCGTGATCCGTCTCCATGCGAGGCCGGTAGACGGAATGCGTGCAGGGACCCCGTCCGACCGGCGGGGTCCAACCTGATCCTGCGGCGCCCTAGGCGATCGCGCGCAGAGCCGTGCTGCCCCAGGCGGGGCAGTGTTTCGGCGACACGGGCTTGCTGCGGCGCAGGACCATTCCGGGAGCTTGCGCGGGTGCCGCCCCCGGCGTCAAGCTATGCCGCCAGCGGCGGCACATTCTCCAGCAGCCAGCGCGCCAGCGCCGTCACGCGCGCATCCTGCTGATACTGCCCCATCACCTGCACGCCCACCGGCAGCCCGCCCACCGCCAGCAGCGGCACCGTCACGACGGGCGCCCAGAGCAGGGAGGAGGGGATGTTGAACACCGCATCCCCGGTCGGCCGCGGCGCCAGGGGCTGGCCGGGCCGGTCGCCCTCCCACACCGGCGCCGGGCCGGGGCAGGCGAGGCTGATCACCGCATCCGCCAGCCCCGCCAGCCGCGCATGGCGAAGCTGCGCCTCCTCCCGCTTCGCCAGCGCCGCCTGGTAGTCGCGCGGCGACATCGCCTCGGCGCGTTCCAGTATGGCGCGGGCGCGCGGGCTGATCGCCTCCGGATCGGCATCCAGCAGCGCGCGCTGGTACCAGCGATTCTCCCAGCCGGTGATGGCGGCGGACAGCGCCCTTCCCTCGGCGATGCCCTGCTCGAAGGCCTCGATGGCCGGATGGTCGCCGCGCCGCAGCAGCTCCACCCCGGTGCCGGCGATGCGCACCAGCAGCGCCGTGAACGCCGATTTGCTGGCGGCATCCAGCCTGGCCCAGCCCTCGCTTTCCATGACGATCAGCCGTACCGGACGCTGCGAAGCCGGCGGGGTGCGCGGGCCCTGCAGCCCGGGCCGCCCCGGATCGCCGCCGCAGCGCGTGGCGATCTCGATCGCCACCTGCCACATATCCTCGATGCTGCCGGCATGGACGCCATGGGTGCTCATGCTCGTCGTCTGCCGCTCGCCGCGGTGGAGGCCGCCCTGGCTCGGCTTCAGCGCCACATTGCCGCAATAGGCGGCGGGGCGGATGATGGAGCCGCCGACCTGCGTGCCGATCGCCGCCGGCACCATCCGCGCCGCAACGGCTGCGGCGGAGCCGGAGGAGGAGCCGCCGGGCGTGTGGCGCGGGTTGAAGGGGTTGGTCGTCGGCCCCGGATGGCTGCCGCCGAGCTCCGTGGTGACGGTCTTGCCCAGCACCACCGCGCCCGCCTGGCGCAGCGCCCAGACGGCGGCGTTGTCGCGCTTCGGAAAATGCCCCTTGTAGCCGCGGCAGCCCATCTCGGTCGGCATGTCGCGGGTTTCCAGCAGGTCCTTGATGCCGATGGGCAGCCCATCGATGGGCGAGAGCGGCCTGCCCTCCCGCCAGCGCGCGCTGCTGGCATCGGCCGCGGCGCGGCTGCCTTCCACATTCATCGCCGCCCAGGTCTGCACCACCGGCTCCCGCGCCGAGATGGCCTCCAGGCAGCGCTCCAGATAAGCGCGCGGGTTGTCCGTGCCGTCGCGGAAGGCGGGGAGGTGGTCGTGCCAGGTCAGGGCGCGAAATGTCGCGGGGTTATAGGCTTCGGCCATGCTCGCTTCCTCCAGGCTGTGGCCGCATCCTGCGCGGGGTGGCGGGGAATTGCACGGGGGCGGGGGCGGCCCGCCACGCCCGTGCCGGCCGGCCCCGCAGGCACGGCCCGCCCGCCGCCCGACGCAACCCGGACCGCCCGGTGCCCTGCCACGGCTTTGCCGCGGCAGGCTGCGCGGGATGCAGGGAGAACAGCGCTCCGGGGCCCCCATGGCGCCGCGCAGCGGCGTTATGGGGAATGCCACATCCCATCCCACACCGGCAGCCCCAGCACCGCCGCCATGGCGATCATCGCGTAGCAGGCCAGGCGGAAGGTCCGGTCGCTCGCCAGGCCGAACATTCGGGAGCCGCCCCAGATGCCCAGCGCATAGACCGGCGCCCCCAGCAGGAAGGGCGGCAGCAGGCTCGCCCGCAGCAGCCCGGTGGCGACATAAGCAATGGCGATGATCGCCGAGGCCACCGCCAGGTAGAGCGCGAAGGAGGCGCGGATCCGCCGCGCATTGTCCGTCTGCCCCAGCAGATAGGCCATGACCGGCGGGCCGCTGACCATGGCGATGCCCCCCAGCACCCCGCCGGCGACGCCGACGCCGACCGTCACCGGGTCGCTCGGCCGCCCGCGGAACCGCCAGCCGGAGGCCAGCAGCCCGAGCATCGCCAGGATCAGCCCCGCCACTCCCCAGCGCAGCGCCTGCGGGTCCATGGCCGCCAGCGCCATGGCGCCGAGCGGCGTGCCGAGCACCGAGCCCAGCGCCATCACCCCCACCTGCCGACGGTCGGCCAGCTTCCACGCCCCCGGCGTCAGCAGGGCGATGGCCACCGCCTCGATCGCCAGCATCAGCGGCACTGCCACCCGCGGGCCGAGCCCGATGGAGGCCAGAGGGATGAAGATCATGGCGGCGCCGAAGCCGGAAAAGCCTCGGGCCAACCCACCGGCCAGGGCCGCCACCAGCAGCCAGGCCAGGGCCGGGCCAGACGGCAGCGCGGATAGCAGATCGCTCACCGCGGCATCCTCGCCCGGCACAGGCCTGGTGGAAAGGGACCGGCCGGATGGCAGGCAGCCGCAGCCTGCCTTGGCCAAGGGGCGGCCACCCCCTGGCCTCAATCGGCCCAAGCCTTCGCGCCCTGTGATTGACTAATTTTATAGAAATATCTATTGAAATGCCGTTGCGCATGCGTTTGGCCAGATCACGCGTATGGGGTGATATTTTTTATCCGAAAGGAGGGCGGCCCCTTTGCCATCTCCACTTATCGGTTGCGTCCTTCGGCCGGTCGTCGCTGCGGCCAGGGTCATCCACCGCACCGCCCACGCGCGCCGCATCGGCCGTGTCGCGACCGGCAGCGCCGTTGTCCGACACGCGGCGCGGCCGGTGACCTGGGTGCTGGCCTGCGCCACGGGCCCCGCCCTGGTCCTGGCGCCGCTCCTTGCCGGCACGCCCCCCGTCACGTCGCCTGTCACCGCGGCCGCCGCGCCGGTGCGCCCCATCCCCTACGACCTGGCCAGCCTCGGCGGACCAGGAGGCGGTGGCTGGGGGCCGGCGGGGGGCTTGTCGGGGGTGGGCCTGTCGGCGGCGCCCATGCCGGCGGCGGCCCCGCCGGGGGCATCCCTGCCGGCGACGCTACTGCCGGAGGCGGGGGGCGGCGCCGCGTCAGCCCAGCCCCCGCATTGCCGCAGGCGCCGCCCGCATCACGGGCCGGGCGCGGTCGCGGAAGGCGATGCCGGCGTGGCCCCGGACGCGCCCCGGCCCTGCCGGCCAAGGCCCGGCCAGGCCGCGGGAACCGAGCCGGTCGATGTCGATGAGCCGGGCGGCCTGCTCCTGCTCCTCCCCGTCATGGGGATCCTGCTGGCCCTGCGCCGGGCGCGCCCCGCCGGCGCCAGCCCGGACGCCGTCTGAGGATCGGGACCGGGACGCCGTCCCGGGACCATCCTCCCGCTGAAGGGCGGGGACGGGCTCTCGCCGGCCGCGCCAGTGCGGGACGACCTCGATGGTGGCGGCCAGCAGCCCGTGCGTCGCCCTGCCCGGTCAGGGCGCATACCTTCGCCTCCACGCCCATGGAGCCCAGGCCGGCCCTCGCCCGGCCGCGCGGCCCAGTGGCTGCGCGTGCATGCGCTGACCGGGGGGGGCAGGTGCGCCGCGTCCTCGCCGCCGGCCGCGTCCTCCACCCGCACAACCCCCTGCAACCAGCTCCATGGGCGGGCCGATCCGGGCATCGGCAGCGCGCTGCGCGAGGCGATGGAGAGCGACCGCAAGCGTGCCCGCTATGTGCACGGCAAGATCTATGTGCACGGCAACATCGCCGAATACCCGATCCCGGTGCTTGCCGACGCGCCGCGCATCGAGGTGACGCTGCTGGAGGAGGATCGCCGGGGTGAACCCGCTCGGTACCCAGGGGCTCGGGGCGCTGGCGATGTCGGCACCAACGCCGCCATCGCCGCCGCAAGCTGACCATCCGGGTAGAGGACCTGTTGCCAGCCTGCTGCGCTGCGATAGGCTGGCGCGGCCCGCGACCGGAGCCGCCGCCATGCCGACACGCCGCCAAGCCCTCTCCCTTGCCGCGGCATCCCTGGCGGCGCCCCGCCTCGCCGGTGCCGCGGGGGCCAAGGTGCTGCGCTTCGTGCCGCAGGCCGACCTCGCGATCCTCGACCCGATCGCCACCCCCGCCTTCGTCACCCGCGCCCATGGTTTCATGGTGTTCGACACGCTCTACGGCGTGGACGAGAATTTCGTCGCCCGCCCGCAGATGGTGGAGGGCCACAGCGTCGAGCAGGATGGCCGGCTCTGGCGCCTGACTCTGCGCGAGGGCCTGCGCTTCCACGACAACGAACCCGTCCGGGCGCGCGACGTCGTCGCCAGCCTGCTGCGCTGGGGCAAGCGGGACACCTATGGCTACGACCTGATGGCGGTGCTGGACGAGCTCTCCGCCGCCGCGGACCGGGAGGTGGTGTTCCGCCTGAAGAAGCCCTTCCCGACGCTGCCCGATCTGCTGGGCAAGGCCGGCACCAACATGCCCTGCATCATGCCAGAACGGCTGGCGGCGACCGACGCCATGCGCCCGGTGACGGAGATGATCGGCAGCGGCCCCTTCCGCTTCGTGGCGAATGAGCGCGTCCCCGGCGCCCGCGCGGTCTATGAGCGCTTCGCCGGCTATGTCCCCCGCCCCGACGGCACGCCGAGCATGCTGGCCGGCCCGAAGCGCGTGCATCTGGACCGCGTGGAGTGGCGCACCATGCCGGACCCGGCGACCGCCGCCGCCCCGCTGCAGGCCGGCGAGGTGGAGTGGTGGGAGACCCCGCTGCCGGACCTGCTGCCGGTGCTCCGCCGCAACCGCAACCTCCGCACCGAGATCCTGGACGAGGCCGGCTTCATCGCCCTGCTCCGCCTCAACCATGTGCAGCCGCCCTTCGACAACCCGGGCGTCCGGCGCGCGATCCTGGCGGCGCTCAGCCAGGCGGATGTGATGCGCGCCGTGGCCGGGGAGGACCGCGCCGGCTGGCGCGACACTATCGGCTTCCTGACCCCGGGCCCGATGGCGAGCGAGGCCGGCATGGCGCCGCTGCTCGCGCCGCGCAGCATCGCGGAGGCGAAGCGGCAGCTCCAGGCCGCCGGCTATCGCGGGGAGAAGGTGGCGCTGATGGCGCCGACGGATTTCGCCAGCATCAACGCCATGACCTTGGTAGTCGGCGATCTGTTCCGCCAGATGGGCTTCAACCTGGACTACCAGGAAGCCGATTGGGGCACGGTGGCGCAGCGCTGGAATTCGCGGGAGCCGGTGGAGAAGGGCGGCTGGAGCGCCTTCTGCACCTTCACCACCGCCGCCAGCACCATGGCGCCGGCGGACAACAAATTCATCCGCGGCATCGGCGACCGCGGGTTGTTCGGATGGCCGGACAGCCCGGAGGTGGAGGCGCATCGCAGCGCCTTCCTCGACGCCACCGACCAGGCGGCGCGCCAGGCCGCCTGCCGCGCCGTGCAGGAGGCCGCCTTCCGCGACCTGCCCTACATCCCCCTCGGCATCTTCTACCAGCCGACCGCCTTCCGCAGCACGGTCCGCGACATCCCGAAGGGCTTCCCGGTCTTCTTCAACGTGACGCTGGGCTGAGGCTTCACGCCGGGCCGCATCCCCCCGATAATCCCGGCCGCCTGCGGGAAGGAGAAGCGCCAATGTCCAAGGTCATCATCAGCGTTGCCGTCACCGGCGCCATCCACACGCCGAGCATGTCGGACTACCTGCCCATCACGCCGCAGCAGATCGCCGAGCAGTCGATCGCCGCGGCGGAGGCCGGCGCCGCCATCATCCATCTGCACGCCCGCGATCCGAATGACGGCCGCCCGACGCCGGACCCGGCGGTGTTCATGCAATTCCTGCCGGTCATCAAGCAGAGCACCGATGCGGTGATCAACATCACCACCGGCGGCGGCCTCGGCATGACGGTGGATGAGCGCCTGGCGGCGCCGCTGCTGGCCAAGCCGGAGATGTGCTCGCTCAACATGGGCAGCATGAACTTCAACATCTCCGGCAGCGCCGCCCGCATCAAGCAGTTCAAGTACGAGTGGGAGCGGCCCTACCTCGAAGGCACCACCGACTTCATCTTCCGCAACACCTTCAAGGACATCGAGCAGATCGTCGAGCGGCTGGGCAAGGGCCATGGCACGCGCTTCGAGTTCGAATGCTACGATGTCGGCCATCTCTACAACCTGGCGCATATGCTGGACCGCAAGGTGGTGGAGCCGCCGCTCTTCACCCAGACCATCTTCGGCATCCTGGGCGGCGTGGGCGCCGAGCCGCGCAACCTGCTCTTCATGAAGGAGACGGCGGATAGGCTCTTCGGCAAGGACTATGTCTGGTCGGTGCTGGCGGCGGGGCGCAACCAGATGCCCTTCACCACCATGGCGGGGATGCTCGGCGGCAATGTTCGGGTGGGCCTCGAGGACTCGCTCTGGATCGGCCGCGGCCAGCAGGCGAAGAGCAATGCCGAGCAAGTGGCGAAGATCCGCCGCATCCTGGAGGAGCTGAGCCTCGAGATCGCCACGCCCACCGAGGCGCGGGAAATCCTGAAGCTGAAGGGCGGCGACAAGGTCGGCTTCTAGGCCCGCCCCCGCGCCTTCCATGGCCGGCCGCGGAAGGCTGCGCGAGGCCCCCGGGCATTCAGCGGCGCCCGACCCCGCAAACCCGCGCAGCGGTCTGCGGAAGTTGCAGGGCGCACCCGTCTAACCCTGCCGCCTCCTATCTTTCCGCGGCGTTGCCGCCGAAGGCTGTGCTAGGCCTCCGGCGTTCAGCGCCTCCGGGGTCCCCGCGAAGCCGCGCAGCGGTTTCGTGGGAAAAGCTAGAGCGTTTTCGGTTTACATGCGTTCACCGAAAACGCTCTACGCCTTTGGTTGCAGAGCAGATTCACGCCTTCGGGCGAGGCCGCCCTACGGCGATCTGCTCTAGGCGCGCAGCGCCAGGCCGAGGCGCCGGGCGAGGGTCTCGGCCAGGGCCAGCGCGGCCTCCCGCTCCTCTCGGGGGAAGGCCCGCACCAGCAGCGCCTGGCCGTGCCCCGGGGCCGGCAGCAGCCGAAGCTGCCATTCGGGCAGCACCCTGGCCCCGGCTTCCAGGCGGAGCTGCAGCGCGGCATAGGCGCCCGGGGGCAGGGGCCGGGCGCGGCGGCAGCCGAAGGCGCCCTCGCGGGACTCGATGATTGCCCCGGCGGCGAGATCGAGCAGGAAGGAGCGCCGCGGGCAGAGCAGGGCGACGCCCAGGCAGCACACCCCGCCGAGCAGCAGCAGGCAGGCCACCAGGCAGAACAGGGCCGGCCCGGGCGTCACCCCGCAGATCGGCCCGTGCTGGTGGAGGCCGGCTGCCAGCACCAGCAGCACGCACCCCACCGCGGCGATCTCGGCGCGTGGGACCATCAGACCGGGCGCCCGCATCGGGATCCGCGCGGCCTCTCGCGGCATTTCGGGTAACGCTGTCTCCATGCAGCGCGGAAAGGAGCACCATCGCATCGGCCTTGCAATATTACGATTGACGTTCTATATTTGTTCCGATCCGACCGGGACCCCCGCCCCATGCCCCTTCCCGCCTTCCTTCCCGCCGAGCTGCCGAAGGCCTTCCTGCTCCGCCGCCTGGCGCTGGACCCCATCCTCTGCCTGACGCCGCCCCGCCCCTGGGCCCCGCTGACCGAGGCCGAATGGGCCCTGCTGGCGCCGTACCTGGAGGTCCATGGCTGCGCCCTCGGCCAGCGCGGCCGGCCGATGGAGGGCACCCCGCGCGCGCGGCTCGACGCCATCTTCCGCTACGCCACCCTGAAGCATCAGGGCGGCCGCGCGCCCTGGCGCCTCCTGCCGCCCGAGTTCGGCAAGCCGGACACCGTCTCCCGCTCCTACCGCCGCTGGGCCCAAGCTGGCCTCTGGGCCGCGCTCCTGGTCGCGCTGGCCCGCCAGCCGGGACGCTTCGC
>NZ_JAMZIK010000118.1 GCF_024178315.1 Siccirubricoccus soli
ATCGCCTCTGCTGCGCCTTCCGCCGCGCCATCCGCCACATGGGCAGCCTGCGCGCCATCATGCTGGCCAAGCGGCTGCGGCTGTTCAGCGCGCTCCCGGCGCCCGGCCAGCTCCTGCCGGATGAGGATTTGTCCGAAATCTACACCCCCATCCTCCAGCGCTTCGCGGCAGCCATGCTCCACCGCCTTTGGCACCCGCCCCGCGCCATCTGGCGCCTGCTGCACGACATGCACCGCTTCGCCGCCGGCCGCGCCCGCCTGGCGCGCTGGATGGAGCCGGCGTGATGCCCAGCTCAAGGGTTCCAAGGGCCCCTCGGCCCTTGGCGGGGAGGGCAGAGCGGCAGCGCCCCTCTGCTGCCGGGGGCCTGGCGCATGTCCGGTGCACATGCGTCCACCGGACATGCGCCAGGTCGTTGCTTGCGGATCAGATTCACGCCTGCGGGCGATGCCGCCCTACGGCGATCTGCTCCGGGGGCCGCGCCCCCGTTACCTCAATGCAGCCTGGGCGCCTTCAGGAAGCTCCTGCGGTCCACCGAGGCCAGCACGATTTCCCGCGCCACCCCCTGCCGGCTGATGCTCAGCCGCACCTTGGCCCCCGCATGGCCGGAGGCCCAGACCGCCCGCCACAGCCCCGTCAGCTCCGTCACCTTGGTGTCTCCCACGGCCGTCACCCGGTCGCCCTCGTGCAGCCCGGCCTTCTGCGCCGGCCCGCCGCGCGCCATGGAGGACACCACCACCCCTTCCTCATCCTCGGCCGCGTACAGCCCCAGCCAGGGCCTGGCCGGCTTGTTCGGCCGGCCGAAGCTCAGCAGATCCTCCAGCACCGGCGGCAGCAGGCTCGCCGGCACCACCATGTTGAGATCGACGCGCCGCCCCTTGCCGTCCTGCTGCTGCATGACAAGGGAGCCGATGCCCATCAGCCTGCCATCGCCGCCGATCAGCCCCGCCCCGCCCCAGGAGGGATGCGCCGGCGCGGTGAACAGCGCCTCCTCCAGCATGTATTCCCAGTATCCGGCGAATTCCTGCCGCGCCGCGACGGTGCAGCGCAGCGCATGCTTCCGCCCGCCGGCCGAGGCCAGCACGCAGACATCGCCCGGCTTCGGCGCCTCGCCGCTTTCCAGCGGCAGCGCCGGCAGGTCCAGCTTGCCGAGGGCCTGGATCAGCCCGAACCCGGTCTCGAAATCATAGGCCAGGGCGTGGCCCGGGATGGCGCGGCCGTCATGCGTCGTCAGCCAGATGGTTTCGGCCTCCGTCACCAGATAGCCGATGGTGGCGATCAGCCCGTCCGGCCGGATCACCACGCCGCTGCCGCCGCGCTCGGTGCCGAGGCTCTGGGCGGTGAAGGCATCCGCCGGCACCAGCGCCTTCACCCCGACGATCGAGCGCAGCGCCAGGTCGAGGTCGAAATCATGCTCCGTGGGATCGGGCTGGAGCTCCGGCGGAATTTCCCATTCGCTGCTGGCCATGCCGTGTCGTCCGCTCCGCCGCGTCTTGGGGTTCGGGCATTATATCGGGCCGATGGGCGCGGACGCCAATGCGGCGGGCGGATAAGGGCGGGCGATGGCGGAAAAGCTGGTGATTCTCGGTGCCGGCGGGCATGGCCGGGCGATTCGGGAGCTGCTGCGGGAGCTGCCGGGCTTCGCGCCGGTGGGGTTCGTCGATGCCCGGCCGCCGGGGCCGGAGATGCTCGGCCTGAAGGTGCTGGGCGACGAGGCGGCGCTGCCCGGGCTGCTGGCGGCCGGGGTGCGGACGGCGGTGGTGGCGCTGGGGGATGCCGCGGCGCGGGCCGCCGCCGCTGCCCGGCTGCAGGCCATGGGCTTCGCCCTGCCGGCGCTGCTGCACCCTTCCGCCATCCGGGCCGCCAGCGCGGCGGTGGAGGAGGGGGTGGTGGTGCTGCCGCGGGCGGTGCTGGGCGCCGCGGTGCGGGTCGGGCGGCTGGCCATCGTGAATACCGGCGCGATCCTGGAGCACGACGTGGCGGTCGGCCCGCTCGCCCATATCGGGCCCGGCGCGGTGCTGCCGGGCGGGGTGCGGGTGGGGGAGGGGGCGCTGGTCGGCGCCGGGGCGTGCTGCCGCCCCTATGTGACGATCGGCGCCCGGGCGGTGATCGGCGTCGGCGCCGCGGTGGTGGCGGATGTGCCGGAGGGGGCGGCGATGGGCGGCGTGCCGGCCCGTCCCCTGCCAAGCTGAGGGCCTCTCGCTCGGGCCGTTGCGCCCTGGCGGCGCCGTCCCGCGCCCGGCCCGGCGCGATGCCCGCCAGGGCCCGCCGGAAGGGGAGGTGGCTGGTCTTTCCTGGGATTGGTGCCGGAATTGTCTCGATTTCGGGCGCGATGTCAGGGAAACATCACAATTCTGTCCGATTGATTGGCCCGACAGCGAGACGGAACCGGCCTAGGAACGAACCGGCGGGCGCCGGCCAGGTGCCCGCAAGCCTGTTCGGAGAAGTGCCGTGCTGCTGAATCTGCTTCGATACGCTGCGCCGGGCCTGGTGGCCCTGATCGCCGGGGCGGCCACCGCCGCCCCACTCACCCCCAACACGCTGAGCGGCCAGCCGCCCCTGGTGATCAACCACCGCGGCGCCAGCGGCTACCTGCCGGAGGAGTCCATCCAGGCCTACCAGCTTGCCGTGCAGCAGCGGGTCGATTTCCTGGAAGGCGATGTCTACGTCACCAAGGACGGCGTCGCGGTCATGCTGCATGACGGCACGCTGAACGCCACCACCAATGTCGTCGCCTATGCCGCGACGCATCCCGAGATCGCCGCGCTGCGCTCCGCCAACGG
Organism: Siccirubricoccus soli; assembly: GCF_024178315.1. GTDB lineage: Bacteria > Pseudomonadota > Alphaproteobacteria > Acetobacterales > Acetobacteraceae > Siccirubricoccus > Siccirubricoccus soli. Next base: position 2,781 of record NZ_JAMZIK010000118.1, read on the forward strand.
CAGCTACGACGTCACCAAATTCACCTATGCCCAGCTGCAGGAGCTGACGGTCACCTACCGCAACGCCACCGGCTACGGCACCTACCGCGACGGCTACTACAACCCCGGCACCCACTACCAGATCGCCGCCCTGGCCCAGGTGGCGGACATGGCCTACCAGGCCTTCCTCGACACCGGGAAGAAGATGGGCATCTACCCGGAAGCCAAGCAGGGCGGCCTGCCGGTGGTGGACGCCATCCTCGCCGTGCTGAGCGACCCGAAATACAATGGCTACTTCGCCGCCGGGAACGGCACCGCCTTCCTGCAGTCCTTCGACCAAGGCCAGGTCGCCTACATGAACGGGAAGACGGACATCCCGGTGACGATGCTGGGCGTCTGCCCCGGCACCGCCGCGGCGGCGGCGCAGATCGCCACCTATGCCGACGGCATCGGCCCCTCCACCGGCCAGACCACCGCCGCCTGCGTCACCCGGGCGCACAACGCCGGGCTCTTTGTCCACCCCTACACTTTCCTGAACAACCCGACGCAGTACGAGACCTACTACAAGATGGGCGTCGACGGCGTGTTCACCAATTTCGGCCCGGTGGCGCAGGAGGTGCGCGACGCGCTCTTCCCGGTGCCGGAGCCGATGAGCCTCAGCCTGCTGGGCCTCGGCCTGGCCGGGCTGGTGGGCCTGCGCCGCCGCCGCTGAGCCGGCGGGCCGGGGCGGCAGCCCCGTCCCGGCCCTTCGGGGCTGCCCTTTCCCTGGGCAGATGCCTGCCGAAGCGGCCGGCGCCCGCCCGGAAGCCGGCCGCCGGCGCGGACCGAAGCTGGCACGCTACCTGCTAGCCCTCCGACGAGCGTCCCGTCGGGAGAGTTGAAGCTGTCCGTCGCCACCCTCCAGCGTCCCCGCGGCGCCGTCGAGTTCATCGGCGCCAGCAAGCGCTTCGGCGCCGCCACCGCCCTTGAGGCCCTCGACCTGCGGATCGCCGCCGGCACCTATTGCTGCCTGCTCGGCCCCTCCGGCTGCGGCAAGACCACGACGCTGCGCCTGCTGGCCGGGCACGAGACGCCGAGCAGCGGCGACATATTGCTGGACAACCAGGACATCACCCGCGCGCCGCCGGCGCAGCGCGGGACGGCGATGATGTTCCAGTCCTACGCGCTGTTCCCGCACCTCTCCTGCCTCGACAACGTCGCCTTCTCGCTGCGCATGAAGGGGATGCCGAAGGCGGAGCGGCACGGGCGCGCCATGGAGATGCTGCGGCTGGTGGAGATGGCGCCCTATGCGGAGCGGCTGCCGGCACAGCTTTCCGGCGGGCAGCAGCAGCGCGTGGCGCTGGCCCGCGCGCTGGTGACCAACCCGGCGGCGCTGCTGCTGGATGAGCCGCTCTCGGCGCTCGACCCCTTCCTGCGCGGCCGCGTCAGGGCGGAGCTGAAGCGGTTCCAGCGCGAGCTCGGCATCACCTTCGTGCATGTCACCCACAGCCAGGATGAGGCGATGGCGCTGGCCGACCTGGTGGTGCTGATGAGGGCTGGCCGCATCGAGCAGATGGGCACGCCCTTCGAGGTGTTCGACAGCCCGCGCACCGCCTTCGTCGCGCGCTTCATCGGCGGCCACAACGTCTTCCCGCTGGAGGGCGGCAGCATCGCGGTGCGCACGGATCGCACCCGCATCCTGCCGCTGGGCCAGGGCTACCCGGCCACGGTGCGCGGCGTGGAATACATGGGCACGGGCTTCGCCGTGACGCTCGCCGATGCGGCGGGGGAGGAGTTCACCGTGCTGCGCGAGACGGAAGAGGGCCTGGCCGCCGGCGAGACGGTGGGGCTGAGCTGGGATGCGCGCGACATGCGGCCGCTGGCCGCCGACGCGTAACGCAAGGGGAGACGAGGAATGGACGAGACCGCAAAGATCGGCCGCCGCGGCTTGCTGGCCGGCACCGCCCTGGCGCTGGCGGCGCCCGCGGTGCAGGCGCAGGGCGCCGTCACCCTGCGCTACGTCGGCACCGCGGTGAACCAGCACCAGGGCATCAGGGAGAAGGTGCGGCAGGATCTCGGCATCACGCTGGACTACATCCCCGTCACCTCGGACGATGTGGTGCGGCGGGCGGTGACGCAGCCGAACAGCTTCGACATCCTGGATTCCGAGTACTGGATGCTGAAGAAGATCGTCCCCTCGGGGAATCTCGTCGGCATGGATGCCAACGGCATCGCCAAGGTGGGCGAGATCACCCCGGTCTTCACCAAGGGCGAGATCGGCGGCCGGAAGATCGGCCTGCAGGGCACCGCGCCGAGCAAGGTGATGTACCTGCCGCAACAGAATGCCCGGACCTTCGCCAATGAGCCGACGCGCTGGCTGACCCTGATCCCGACCACCTACAATGCCGATACGCTCGGCATCCGGCCGGACCGGATCGGCCGGCCGATCGAGAGCTGGGCGGAGCTGCTGAACCCGGAGTTCAAGGGCAAGGCCAGCATCCTCAACATCCCCTCCATCGGCATCATGGACGCCGCGATGGTGGTGGAGGCGCTGGGCCAGCACAAATACGCCGACAAGGGCAACATGACCCGGGCGGAGATCGACCTGACCATGCGCGTGCTGACGGAAGCCAAGCGCGCTGGGCAGTTCCGCGCCTTCTGGAAGGACTTCAACGAGAGCGTGAACCTGATGGCCTCGGGCGAGACCGTCATCCAGTCCATGTGGTCGCCGGCGGTGACGGCCGTGCGCAGCAAGGGCGTGCCCTGCGTCTATCAGCCGCTGAAGGAGGGCTACCGCGCCTGGGCCGCGGGCTTCGGCCTGCCGAAGACGCTGACCGGGCGCAAGCTGGACGCGGCCTATGAGTTCATCAACTGGTTCCTCTCCGGCTGGGCGGGCGCCTTCCTGAACCGCCAGGGCTACTACTCCGCCGTGCTCTCCACCGCCCAGGCCAACATGCAGGCCTATGAGTGGGATTACTGGATGCTGGGCAAGCCGGCGGCGCAGGACATCAAGGCGCCGGACGGCACGGTGATGGAGAAGGCCGGCGCGGTGCGCGACGGCGGCAGCTACGAGGCGCGCATGGGCGCCGTCGCCTGCTGGAACGCGGTGATGGACGAGAACGACTACATGGTCAGGAAATGGAACGAGTTCATCGCCGCCTAGATCCCCACAACGTTGCTGCGCAACGCCGCGGGCCCTGCGGACTGTGCGGAGCAGCGTGTCGCACAGCCCGTCGCGGCGAAGCCGCGGCGGGACAACGGGTGGCGCAGGTTCTGATGGACGGCTTGCGATGAGCGGTTGTGTGGTGGAGAGGTTGGCATGACGGCGCAGGTGGAGAGCGTGCCCCTGGCGGCGGAGCAGGCCGCGCCGGCTGCCTCCGCGCCGCGCGTTCCGCGCGCGCCGCTGTGGCAGGCGGCACCGCTCGGGCTGGTGCTGCTGCTGTTCTTCGTGCTGCCGCTGCTGGCCACTGCGGTGGTCAGCTTCTGGGACTACACCGAGTATTCCCTGGTGCCGGACATCACCCTGCGGAATTACCGGGAGATGTTCGAGGGTTGCGCGGATGTCTCCGCCGGCGGCTGTACCACGCTGCGCACCTATCTCTCCACCTTCCGCCTGTGCGCTGAAGTGGCGCTGGTGACGGTGCCGCTCGGCTTCCTCGTCGCCTATTTCCTGGCTTTCCATGTGCGGGGGGAGGGGGTGCGGATGGCGCTGTTCCTGCTCTGCACCGCGCCCTTCCTCACCTCCAACGTCATCCGCATGGTTTCCTGGATCCCGCTGCTGGGGCGGGAGGGGGTGGTGAACCAGGCGCTGCTGGCGCTGCGCGTGGTGCAGCAGCCGCAGGACTGGCTGCTGTTTTCCGAGTTCTCGGTCGTGCTGGCCTTCATCCACCTCTACACGCTTTTCGTCGTGGTGCCGGTGTTCAACAGCCTGATGCGCATCGACCGAAGGCTGATCGAGGCGGCGCGGGATGCCGGCGCCTCCGCCTGGCAGACGCTCTGGCATGTGGTCATCCCGCTGGCCAAGCCCGGCATCGTCATCGGCGCCATCTTCGTCATCGTGCTGGTGATGGGGGATTTCGTGACTATCGGCGTCATGGGCGGGCAGCAGATCGCCTCGGTGGGCAAGGTGATCCAGGTGCAGATGTCCTACCTGCAATTCCCCGCCGCGGCGGCGCAGGCCATGGTGCTGCTGGCGCTGGTGCTGCTGATGATCGCGGTGCTGACGAAGCTGGTCGACATCAGGCGGGAGCTCTAGGGCATGGAGGATCGCCGGTCCTTCACCTTCTGGCTGCTCGCGGCGCTGTTCTCGCTGTTCCTGCTGTTCCTCTACGGGCCGACGCTGACCATCCTCGTCCTCTCCTTCCAGGGGCCGGAGGGGGGGCTGACCTTCCCGATGCAGGGCGCCTCCCTGCACTGGTACCGGGTGCTGTGGGAAGGGGTTGGCGTTGTCGATATCTGGTCGGCCTTCCGCCGCTCCGTCGCGCTCGGCCTGGTGGTGATGGTGCTGACGACGGCCATTGCGCTGGCCGCCGGCTATGCCTTCCGGCGGCGCTTTCCCGGCCAGGGGGCGCTGTTCCAGCTCAGCATCGCCAGCCTCATCGTGCCCTCCATCGTCGTCTCGCTGGGCATCGCGCTGGAATTCCGGCTGCTGGACGACACGGTGAAGGCGCTGGGCGAGGCCTACGACATCGCCTGGATCAATGAGGGCTACACCACGGCGATGGGGCTGTTCAGCTCCGGCCTCGGGGCGCATCTCACCTGGACGCTGCCCTTCGGCCTGCTGATCATGTTCGCCGTGTTCAACCGCTTCCCCGCGGCGCTGGAGGAGGCGGGGCGCGACCTGGGGGGAAGCCCGTGGCAGGTCTTCCGCCATGTGGTGCTGCCCCTGATCGGGCCGAGCCTGGTGGGCGTGGCGCTGTTCGGCTTCACGCTAAGCTGGGACGAGATCGCCCGCACCTCCCAGGCCATCGGCGACCGCAACACCCTGCCCCTGGAATTACAGGGGCTGACGACCACGGTGACGACGCCCGAGATCTACGCGCTCGGCACCCTCACCACCGGCGTTTCCGTGCTCGTGATCGGCACCGCCTTCGCCGCCATCGCACTCTGGCGCCGAGTGAGGCGCTGATCGCCCGACGGGTCCGAACTCCCGGTTTCCAAAGGCCTTTCGGCCTTCGGCGGGAGGGAGTTTGAGGGAGGGCAGCGCCCTCCCTCAATCACTTCCGCCGCACATTCCAGAACAGCGGCGAGTTCCCCTTCAGCACCCCTTCCAGCGAATCCCGATAGGCCGTGCGGATGAAGAACTCCCCGAGCGGCAGGACCGGCACCTGCTCGAAGCTCTCCTTCTGGATCTCGTCCGCCAGCCGCTTCTGCTCGGCCTCCGTGGCGGCCTGCAGCCATTGCGCCGCCAGCTCCTCCACCCGGTCGTTCCTGTACCAGCCGAACCAGCCCTGCGCGCCCTGGCCGCGGAGCGTGGCGTTCACCGCCGGGTTGAGGATGGAGACGCTGGCCCACCAGGTGTGGAAGATGCTCCAGCCGCCCTTCTCCACGGGCTCCCGGCTGGTGCGGCGCTGCACCACGCTGCCCCAGTCGGTTTCCACCAGCTCCACATTCATGCCGAGCTTGGTCAGCAGATCCGCCGTCACCTGGCCCATCGGTCCGATGGTCGGGAAGTCCGAGGGGTTGATGACGACGACCTTCTCGCCCTTGTAGCCCGCCGCCTGCAGCGCCGCCTTGGCGCGGTCGATGCTGCGCGGGCCCTGCAGCGCCTCGGCGCCCGTGGTGCTCTCATAGGGCGTGCCGCAGGGCCACATGGAGGGGCAGGGCTTGAAGGCTTCCGGGTCGTTGCCGGTGATGGCGCGCAGGTAGTCCTCCTGGTTCAGCGCCAGCAGCACCGCGCGGCGGATCGCCACGTTGTTGAAGGGCGGCTGCAGGTGGTTGAAGCGCGCCACGCCGACATAGCCGAGGGTGTTGGTGATATCGACCTTCACCCCGCGGGAGCGCCGCAGCAGCGGGGTGAGGTCGGCGTTGATCTGCTCCCACCAATCCACCTCGCCGGATTGCAGGGCGGCGGCGGCCGTCGCGCTGTCCGGGATGATGTGCCATTCGATGCGCTCGAACTGCGCGCGCTTGCCGCCGGTGGTGCGGGAAGGGGCTTCGGGGCGCGGATTGTAGCCCTCGAATCGGGCGTACACCGCGCGGCTGCCGGAGACGTATTCGTTGGCGACGAAGCGGAAGGGGCCGGAGCCCACCATCTCCGCCACCTGCTGGAAGGGGTCGGTCTTCGCCAGCCGCTCCGGCATGATGAAGGGGACGACGGCGGCGGGCTTGGCCAGTGCCTCCAGCAACATGGGGAAGGGGGATTTCAGGCGGATGCGGAGGGTGCGGTCATCCGCCGCCTCCCAGGCCTCCACCACCGCGCCGAGGGACTGGCCGAAGGTGTCGCGCTTGCTCCAGCGGGCGAGGCTCGCCGCGCAATCCCGGGCGAGGACCGGCGCGCCGTCATGGAAGCGCAGCCCCTCGCGCAGGCGGATCTGCCAGGTGTGGCCATCGGCGGAGACCTCGTGGCCCTCCGCCATCTGCGGCTGCAGTTTCAGGTCGTCGGTCAGGCCGTAGAGCGTGTCGAACACCGCCCAGCCATGCGCCTCGGTGACGGCGGCGGTGGTCCAGATGGGGTCCAGCGAGGTGAGGTTCGCCTGGGGGACGAAGCGCAGCACGCGGTCCCGGGCGGATTGGGCGATCGCCGGACCGGCGAGGCCCGTGGCGGCGAGGCCTGCGCTGGCCTGCAGCAGATGGCGGCGGTGCATCCGGCGTCCCCCTCTCTCCGGTGGCGAAAGGAAGGCTGCCAGCTTCGGCCGCGGAGGGGAACCGGAATGCGGGGAGGGACATCGCCCCGGCCAGGCGACATTGCCCGGGGCGTGGGCATGGGCGGCACGGGCTGCCGCCGCCTGTGGCATGGCGCCGCGCCGGGGGAGAAATCCCCGGCCCGGCTATGGCTCAGGCTTCCTTCACCACGTTGCGCAGGCGGCCGATGCCGTCGATCTCGGCCTCGATCACGTCGCCGGGCTTCAGGGTCTTGGGCGGCTGCATGGCGTAGCCGACGCCCTCCGGCGTGCCGGTGATGATGACGTCGCCGGGCTTCAGGGTGAAGCCGAGGGAGAGCTGGTGGATGATCTCCTTCACGTCGAAGATCATCTTGCTGGTGTGGCTGTCCTGCCGCTTCTCGCCGTTGATCCAGAGCCGGATGCCGGTGTTCAGCGCGTCAAGCTCCGCCGCCGGGATGATCCAGGGGCCGAGCGGGCAGGAGCGGTCCAGCGACTTGCCCTTGAACCACTGGCCGTAGCGGCGCTGCAGCTCCCGCCCCGTGATGTCGTTGCCGATGGTCCAGCCGAAGACGTGGGAGAGCGCGTCCTCCCGGCTGATATTGGCGCCTTCCTTGCCGATGATGGCGGCGAGCTCGACCTCGTAGTCCAGCCACTCCGTCACGCCGGTATGGGCGGGCACCCAATCCTCATGGGCGATGACGGTGTCCGGCGCCTTGGTGAAGAACTGCGGGTATTTCGGCAGCTCGGAATTGGTGATGCCGCGGGTGCGGTCGCCTTCCGCCACATGGTCCATGTAGTTGCGGCCGACGCAGAAGACGTTGCGGCGCGGCCGGGGGATGGGGGCCAGCAGGGTCCAGCCGCCGGCGGGCAGGATGGCGGCGGCGGGCGGGTTGGCGGCGAGCGCCCGGGCGGCGGCGAGGGCGGCCGGGCCGGCGTCAATCAGCGCCAGCATGTCGGATTGCGCGAGGCCCGCGGCGGCGAGGTCGAGCATCCGCCCATCCTCGAGCACGGCGCCGAGGCGGGTCCCCTTCGCGTCGGAGAAGGTGGCGAGCTTGGTCATGGGCGTTCCTCGCGGGAAGTCGGGAAGCAGAGGCAAGCCCGGCCGGGCGCGGAAGGCAAGCCCCTCGGGATCGTGATGCCCGGATCGATCCATCTTCCGGTTACCTGTCCCGGCCGGGCTTATGCACGGATAGGTTGAGGGAGGGGCGGCATGCAAACCCTGCGTTGCACCGCGGTGATGGCGCTGCTGGGCCTTTCGGCCTGTGCCGATGTGACGGGCGGCGAGGGCTGGAGCGTCAGCCGGGCGGCGGCGCAGAGCCTGCGCAAGCAGGGCTGCGGGAACAACGTGCTGGACAACCCGACCCTGGCGCATCGGATGATGACCGGCGGCACCGTGCCCGGCGGTGCCCCGGTGCTGGGCTGCGCGCTGCGGATGGGGAATTCGGGGCCGGGCTGACTTCCCCACGAAGTCGCTGCGCGCCTTCGCGGGGCCCCGGTGCGCTGTCCTTCCGGCGGCTCGCACAGCCTGCCGCGGCAAAGCCGCGGCAGGGCAACGGGCGGCCCGGTTCGGAGGGCGGGCTCAAGGGCCCAAGGGGTTGGACGCACGGCGCAACCCCTTCGCGGAAGGCTCCGAATGCGGCACTGCCGCAACCGGATCCGCCCTGAATACCGGGCTAGAGCAGATCGCGTTCAGATGGAATCATCTGAACGCGTGAAGCTGCTCGCAAAACAACGGCCTAGAGCATGCTGCGTGAGCGCAAGCGAACGCAGCATGCTCTAGGTCAGCGCGATATCCAGCCAACCCCGCCCATCCATCCGCGCCGCGTCTCCCGGCCGCAGCAGCACGGTGGTGGTGGCGCTTTCGATGAGGGCTGGGCCGGCGATCTCCTGTCCTGCTGCCAGGGCGTCGAAGCCAAAGACCGGCGCCTCCTGCACCATGCCGTCGATGGCGATGCGGCGGGTGCCGAGCGGGGCGGCAGGGCCGGATGCGCCCTCCCGCCGCGCCGCCTCGCCCATGGGCAGGGCGCCGACCACCGCGACCCGGGCATTGACCAGCACCACCTCCTCCTCCGGCAGATCATAGGTGAAGAGGGCGCGGTGGCGGGCATGGAAGGCGGCGCGGAGCTGGCCAGCCAGATCCGGCCCGTCCCAGGCGATGCCGTCCAGCGGCACGGCAATCTCGAAGACCTGCTCGCCATAGCGCATATCGGCGCTGCGCCGCGCCGTGACCTCGCCCTGGTACCAGCCCGCCATGCGGCTGCGGCCCTGGGATTCCAGGGAGTCGAACAGCCGGCGCAGCTCGGCATCCGCCGGGATGCCGCCGGCGCCGACCGCGCTCTGCGCCAACTCGTAGCGCAGATCGGTGTGCAGCATGCCCCAGGCGGAGAGCCCCGCGGCGAAGAGCGGCACGGCGGCGCGCTTCAGCCCCAGCTCCCGCGCCACCGCCGTGGCGTGCAGCCCGGCGGCACCACCGAAGGCCAGCAGCGCCGAGTCGCGCGGATCGACGCCGCGCCGCACCGTCGCCACGCGCACCCCGTCCGCCATTCGGGCATTGACCAGCGCATGGATGCCGGCGGCGCAATCCAGCGGCGGGATGCCGAGCTGCGCCGCCAGCCGCGCCACCGCCGCCTGCGCCGCCTCCAGATCCAGCGTCTTGGCGCCGCCGAGGAAATTTGCGGGGTCCAGATAGCCGAGGACGAGGTTGGCATCCGTCACGGTCGGCTCCGTCCCGCCCTGGCCGTAGCAGGCCGGGCCGGGCACGGCGCCGGCGGAGCGCGGACCGACCTGCAGGGTGCCCCCCGGGCCGAGATGGCCGATGGAGCCGCCGCCGGCGCCGAGCGTCACGATGTCGAGGCTCTCCAGGGCGATGCGCTCGCCCCCCACCTCGCGGCCGCGGCCCAGCGCCGCCTCGCCGCCGACGACCAGGGCGATGTCGGTGGAGGTGCCGCCCATGTCGAAGGTGATGAGGTCCTGGCCCAGCCCCTCCTTCGCCAGCGCCACGGCGGCGGCGACGCCGCCCGCGGGGCCGGACAGCGCCGTGCCGACGGCCAGCCGCGCCGCTTCCTCCACCGGGGCGATGCCGCCATGGGAGAGGATGACGAAGAGCGGTCCGGCATAGCCCGCCCCCTCCAGCCGCCCGGCCAGCTTCGCCAGGTAGCGGGAGACCACGGGGCCGACATAGGCATTCACCGCCGTGGTGGAGAAGCGCTCGAACTCCTTGATCTGCGGCAGCACCTCGGCGGAGGTGGTGACGAAGACGCCCGGCAGGGCGGCGCGCACCGCCTCGGCAGCCTGGTTCTCATGCACCGGCTGCGCCCAGGCATGGAGGAAGGCGATGGCGACCGCCTCCACCCCCTCCGCCTTCGCCGCCTCGATGGCGGCGGCGAGGGAGGCGGGGTCGAGCGGCGTCAGCACGCTGCCATCGGCGCGGAGCCGCTCCGCCACCGGCAGGCGCAGCCGGCGCGGCACCAGGGGCGCCGGCGCGGGCATGCGCATGTTGTAGCGCTCGGGCTTCAGCCCCTCCCGCATCTCGATGACGTCGCGGTGGCCCTCCGTGGTCAGCAGCGCCAGCCTGGCGCCCTTCTTCTCCAGCAGGGCGTTGGTGGCGACGGTGGTGCCATGGACGATGCGCTCGGTCCGCCCCAGCAGGGTGGCGAGGTCGAGGCCGAGCGCCTTGGCGAGATTCGCCAAGCCGTTCACCACGCCTTCCGACTGGTCCGCCGGGGTGGAGGCGGCCTTCGCCAGGGTCTGGCTGCCATCCGAGGCGATCCCCACCACATCGGGGAAGGTGCCGCCGACATCGATGCCGATCCGGTAGGTGAGCATCAGACCAGCCCCTCCGCCGCGTCCCGTTCCCGCGCCGCCGGGTCGCGCTTCGCCGGGTCGCCCCAGCCGCCGCCGCCGCCGGCTTCCACGATGACGCGGTCGCCGGGGTTGATGGTCAGGCCGACCTCCTTGGTCTTCAGCACCCGCTCCGTGCCATCCGTGCGGCGCAGCACATAGTGGTGGGGCTTGCCATCCTCCCCGCCGCACATGCCGGCGGCGCCATGGCGCACGCCATCGCCCGCGGTGTTGGCGCGGCAGGGGCCGTCGCTTTCCACCTTCAGGGAGAGGCGGCCGCCGAACCCGCCACGGAACTGCCCGTCCCCGGCCGAGCCGGGGCGGTACTCATGGCTCTCGAAGAGCAGGGGGAAGCGGGCCTCCGCCATTTCCACGCTGCCGAATTTCAGCCCGCCGGCGCTGTGCCATTCGCCGCTGGTGGACCAGCCATCGCCGCCGGCGGAGCCGCCACCGCCCGGCCGCGCCTGGAAGAGGTGCCAGACGAAGCGCCTGCCCGGGCGGCGGGCATCCTGGCCGGTGATGGCGACGCGGAAGCGCCGGCCCCAGCCGCCCATGGCGCGCTCCGGGCAGCAATGCTGCAGGGCGCGGATGATCGCCTCCACGATCTCGTTCGAGCAGTGGGAGGTGCACATGGTCACCGGCGCGCCGGGCTTCGCCCAGACCACGGTGCCTTCCCTGGCGATCACCTCGATGGGGCGGAAGGCGCCGTCATTCTTCGCCACCTCGGGATCCAGCAGGAAGGCGAAGGCCATCGCGACGGCGCTGCGCATGTTGGGATAGCTGGAATTGACGAAGCCGGTGGTCTGCGGATCGCTCTCCGAGAGATCGACCGTCAGGCTGTCCCCCTGCTTCACCACCCGGGCGCGGATCGCGACATCCACCCGGTCGAAGCCGTCATCGTCGAGGAAGGCCTCGCCGCGCCACTCCCCATCCGGCCAGGCGGCGAGGATGCGGCGGGCATGTTTCTCCGACAGGTCGAGGATGGCCGAGACCGCCGCCTCCAGCCCATCCGCGCCGTATTTCGCCAGCAGCGGCTTCAGGCGCTGCTCGCCGAGCCGGGCGGCGCCGATCATCGCCATGAGGTCGCCGGTGAAATCCCGTGGAATCCGGGTGTTGGTCGCCAGCATGCGGATGAGGTCGTCGCGCAGCGTGCCGCCCTCGCCCAGCCGGATGGGCGGGATGCGGACGCCTTCCTGCCAGATTTCCGTGGCCCCCGGGTTGTAACCCCCATGGGTGGCGCCACCGATATCCGAGTGATGAGCGCGGACCACGGACCAGAAGCGAAGGGCACTTTCGGCGAAGACGGGGATGACGATGGTGAGATCGGGCAGGTGGCTGCCGCCGAAATAGGGGTCGTTCAGCAGGTAGGTGTCGCCCTCCACCGGGTTCGGGAAGGCCTCGGCGATCGCCTTCGCCGCCCAGGGCATGGCGCCGACATGGACGGGGATGTGGTCCGCCTGCGCGACCAGCCGGCATTGCGCGTCGCACAGCGCAATGGAGAAGTCGCGGGAGGAATTGAGGATCTGGGAGTAGGAGGTGCGCAGCATCGCCTCCCCCATCTCCTCGACGATGGCGCGCAGCCGGTTGTCCAGCACGGCAAGGGTCACGGGGTCCATGGCAGGCAGGCTCGCCAAGGGGGGCGGGGGCGTCAAGCCGGGGCGGTGGCGAAACTCCGCTTTACCGGCCGGGGGCGCATGATAAGGGGGCGGAGATGTCGGGGGCGCCACGCGCATGGGCATGAGATTTCGCCGGGCGGCCCTGGCTGTGGCGGTGCCGCTGTTCCTGCTGCTGGCGGCGGTGGTGCTGCGATTCCTCGGCTTCTTCAACGCCGTCATCGACACGGATGAGGGGCTCTACTGGGTCCAGGCGAGGGAATGGCTGCAGGGCGGCTGGCCCTATATCGCCGCCTGGGACATGCACCCGGTGGGGGCGCCGGCGATGTTCGCCGTGGCGATCCTGGCCTTCGGGGAGGGGTTCGAGGCGATCAGGCTGCTCGCCGCGCTCTGCGTCGGGGCCACGGCCTGGGCCCTCTATGGCGCGGTGCGGGCGGTGGGCGGGTCGCGGCTGCTCGGGCTCGGGGCGGGGCTGGCCTATGCGGCGCATTCGGTGCGGCTGGGGGGCCTCGCCTCCAATACCGAGATCCTCTTCGCGCCGATGGTGGCGGCGGCCATGGCGCTGGGCCTGGCGGGGACGGCGCGGAGCCTGCGGCGCGGCGAGGGGCCGGGCTGGCCGGAATTGGTCGCGATGGGGCTGCTGATCGGCTCTGCCATGGTCATCAAGCCGGTGGTGGCGCCGGAGGGGTGCCTGGCCTTCGCCCTGCTGGTCTTCCCGGCGCTGGGGCGGCGGGTGCTGCCCTGGGGCAGGGCGCTGGCCATGGCGGCGGCCTATGCGCTGCTCTGCCTGACGCCGACGCTGCTGTTCGCCCTGGCCTATGCGCTGCACGGGCATCTGGAGGTCTTCATCGAGGGCAGCCTGCTGGCGCCCTTCCGCTACAGCCAGGGGCGGCTGGGGGCGCTGGAGAGCTTCCACCGCATCCTGGTGACGGTGCTGACCCTGACCTGGCCCTTCACCCTGGCCGCCATGGCGCTGTGGCGCTGGGGGGGGCGGCGGGGGCCGAGCGGCATGCTGGTGCGCATGGCGCTGCTGTGGCTCGCGGTCTCCTCCATCGCGGTGGCGGGGCCGGGCTATTTCTTCCCGCACTACTTCGTCATCTGGCTGCCACCGCTCTCCCTGCTGATGGCCATGGGAAGCTGGGCCATGGCGTCCCGCCTGCCCTCGCGCTGGCGGCGGCGGGGCTTCGTCGTCATCATCGCCGTGCTCGTCATCGGCTCCTGGCGCGCCGATGCCACTTTCCGCATCGACCGCGGCATCGGGCTGTTCGCGCCGGACCCGGTGCGGCAGGTGGCGGCGGAGGTCCGCTCGCGCATCGAGCCGGGCGAGCCGATCTGGGTCGTGAACTACCACCCGGCGGTCTATGTGCTGGCGGGCGCGGCGATCCCGACGCGCTTCGTCTTTCCGGCGCATCTGACGGGCAAGGAGTTCACCAGCATCTCCGGCGTCGATACGGATGAGGAGGTGGCGCGCATCCTCGGCACCTGGCCGCGCCTCATCGTCATCGACCGCGGCTGGTGGCCGAGCGTGCGGGAGACGGCGCAGGCCATGCTGGATGAGGTGCTGGAGCGCGACTACGAGCTGGTGGCGGAGGTGCCGGAGGAGCGCGGGCCGATCGAGATCTGGCGGCCACGCTAGATTTCCCCACGACGTCGCTGCGCGACGCCGCGGGGCCCCGGGTTACGGCCCAGGCGGGCGCTGCGCGCCGCCATGGGGCCCGTCCACTCCCTTGGACCAGCGCCTCGCACAGCCTGCCGCGGCAGGGCAAGGGGCAGCGACTGTTGTTGCACGGCGCCGCTGGGCCGGCCACTGGCGCGCGCGGCGCGGCTGGGGCAGCATTCCCGGGAAGATGGGAGGGAATGCATGAGCGAGTTGAAAATCCTGGCCGAGGGGCTGCGCTTTCCCGAAGGGCCGGTGGCCATGGCGGATGGCAGCGTGGTGCTGGTGGAGATCGCCGCCGGGCGAATCACGCGCATCGGCGCCGATGGCGGCAAGACCGTCATCTCCACGCCGGGCGGCGGGCCGAACGGCATCGCGGTGGGGCCGGGCGGGAAGATCTACTGCTGCAACAATGGCGGCTTCCTGTGGCATGAGGAGCCGAACATGCTGCGCCCCGCCGGCGTGCCGCCGGAGTACAAGGGCGGGCGGATCGAGGTGATCGACCCCGCCACCGGCAGTGTGGAGGTGCTCTACGACCATTGCGGCGAGCACAGGCTGAAGGGGCCGAACGACATCGTCTTCGCGCCGCCGGGCTCGCCGGGGGAGGGCGGGTTCTGGTTCAGCGACCTCGGCAAGGTGCGGGCGCGGGAGCGCGACCATGGCGGGGTCTATTGGGCGGCGAATGACGGCTCGAAGATCGTCGAGGCGGCCTATCCGGTGTTCGGCGGGGCGAATGGCATTGCGCTCTCGCCCGATGGGCGGCGGCTCTATGTGGCGGAGACGGAGACGGGGCGGCTCTGGGCCTGGGATGTGGAAGGGCCGGGCGTGCTGCGGAAGGATCCCTGGCCCTCGACCAATGGCGGGCAGGTGATCTGCCAATTCCCCGGCTACCGCCGGCTGGACAGCATCGCCGCGACGGCGGCGGGAAATATCTGCGTGGCGACGCTGGTGAGCGGGGAGATCACCACCGTCGCGCCGAGCGGGGAGATCCTGCGCGTGGTGAAGATGCCGGAACGCATGCCGACGAATATCTGCTTCGGCGGCAAGGACATGCGCACGGCCTACATCACCCTGTCGCTGACCGGGAAGCTGGCGGCGATGGAGTGGGACGAGCCGGGGCTGGTGCTGCCCTGGGCGTAAGCTCCCCACGACGTTGCTGCACAACGCCGCGGGGGGCCAGGGGCGCAGGATGATCGGCGCCTCGCACAGCCTGCCGCGGCAAGGCCGCTGCAGGGCATCAGACGGCGCCGGACCCTGCCGCAGGCTCCCCGGGCCGGTTCGCGGGTGAAGGCGCCTTTGCGCGCCTTCGACACCGCCGAAGGCGACCATTCGCCAGGGCCATGGGGCTTGAGGTGCGCTCGACGGGGCCGAGCGCGCAGGGAGCGCGCCCGGGCGCGATGACGCCCTTGACGGGTGCGGCAGGTGGCGCCACGCCGCGGCGAGGTCGGAGAGGAATGAGCATGGCACTCTGGGTGCGCTTCACGCGGGATGGCACGGAAGGCTTCGGCACGCTGGATGGCGAGACCATCGCCGTGCACAGCGGCGATCTCCTCGCCGGCGCGACGCCCACGGGCGCGACGCTGGCGCTGGCGGATGTGGCCCTGCTGCCGCCGGTGCGGCCGGGCGCCTTCATCGGGCTGTGGAACAATTTCCATGCCGCGGCAGCGAAGCAGGGCAATCCCATTCCGGAATTCCCGCTCTACTTCCTGAAGAACCCGCGCTGCGTCATCGGCCCCGGCGCCGCCATCCGCCCGCCCGCGGGCTACGAGGGCAAGGTGCTGTATGAGGGGGAGCTCGGCCTCGTCATCGGCAAGCGGGTCTCCAACGCCGACGAGGCGGAGGCCGGCGCCGCCATCTTCGGCCTGACCTGCGTGAACGACGTGACGGCGCTCGACCTGCTCTTCGCCGACGCCTCCTTCCCGCAATGGGCAAGGGCCAAGGGCGCCGACAGCTTCGGCCCGATCGGCCCGGTCATCGCCACCGGCCTCGACTGGTCGGCGCTGAGCGTGAAGGTGGCGCTGAACGGAAGGGTGCGGCAGGACTATCCGCTGAGCGACATGATCATCCCGCCCGCCCGCATCGTCTCCCTGATCTCGCGGGAGATGACGCTGCAGCCGGGCGACGTCATCGCCTGCGGCACCTCGCTCGGCGCGCTGCCGATGCGGCCGGGCATGCAGGTGGCGGTGACGATTGAGGGCATCGGCACGCTGGAGAACGCCTACGCCCCGGCGGCCTGAGCAAGGAGGAAACGCCATGGAAGAAGACAAGGCGCATGACGCGCTGCGCGAGAGCGGCCGCCGCGTGATGCGGGAGGTGCTGGGCGACGCCTATGTCGACAAGCGCGACGCCGGCACCACCCCCTTCAACGCCGCGGTGCGCCGGCTTTCCGAGGAATTCGCCTACGCCACGCTCTGGACCCGGCCGGTCTTCGACCGGCGGCAGCGCAGCCTGGTGACGCTGGCCATGCTCTGCGCCCTGAACCGGCCGCATGAGCTGCGCATCCACCTGGTGGCGGCGCTGAACAATGGCTGCACGGCGGAGGAGATCAGCGAGCTCTTCACCCATGCCGTCGCCTATTGCGGCTTCCCCGCCGCCATCGACGCGCTGCGCGTGGCGGAGGAGGTGCTGCGGGAGCATGGCAAGCTGTAGGCTCCGCCAGGCGGATGGCGCTGCCCGTCGAGCAATGGTGGCTCAGCCGGACCCGGCGGATCCGCCATGGCACCTGGCCATAGCCAGCAGATGCATGGCCCGGTGCTCCGCCGGGCCCTCCTCGGCCGCGGCCATGAAGACCGCGGCGGTACGGGCGGGCTCGGCGCCGAGCCGGTGGTAAACGGCGCCGACGCTGCCGGGGCCGGCCGCGGAATGGCCGGCGACGGGCATGGGCCGCGACAGGCCGGGGGCGAGCGCCTCGCCGATCATCAGGCCAAGCCCGTAGCCCGTCGCCACCCAGGGCCGGCCAGCCATCCTCCCGCCGATCGGCTGGCGGTCGATCAGGGCGGCGCGGCTGGCGGCGTTCAGCAGCCTGCCCCGCAGGAGCCGGTGCAGCGCCAGCGCTGCCTCAGCCACCGGACCGATGACGACGCCGTGGAAGGCCCAGCCCGGGTGATAGTCCTGCCCGCCGGCGAAGACGGTGCCGCGCATATCTGCCCTGGTCTCGGCCAGGCGCGCGACGACGAGGCCGAGCGGCGCAAGCACCAGATGCTGCAGGAGGATGCCGAGCCCCGCGCCGCCCGCCCGCTCGATGCGGCGGCGGACAAGGAGAAAGCCGACATTCGAATAGGCGAAGCCTTGGCGTGGCGGGAAGGCCAGCCGGTCGGGCGGGATGCGGGCGAGGAGCTCGGTATCCGTCCATGGCTCCTCATTGCGTGCCACAGCCTGGTGATAGGCGGCCATGCCGCCGTAATTGCCAAGGCCGGCGCGGTGCTGCAGCAGGTCCCGCAGGCTGTAGGGACCTTCGTCGAGGATGCCGTCGAGGGACAGTCGGCCTTGCTCCGCCAGGCGGAGCGCGCAGGCGGCGATCAGGGTTTTGCTGAAGCTCCACCACGGCACGACGGCGGCCGAGGCATCCGCAGCAAGGCGGCCTTCCGCGTCGACAGTCGCGCTGAAGCATTCGGGCATGCCGGCCCTGTCCGCCCGATCAGTGCCGCACGGACTTCGCCGCCTCCGCATAGCCCACGCGCCGCTCCGGCGGCACCGGATGCCGCCCCGCCACCCGTTCCAGCAGCATCCGCACGTCCTCCTGCAGCCCCGCCTTCATGGCGCTGTGCAGGAAGAGCTGTTCCAGCACGTCCTGCTGCGCGTGGCTGCCGCCCAGCCGGTACATGCCGCTGAGCGCCGGGCGCATCACGGCGACCGCGCCGGCGAAGTCGCCCTGGCCGTGCTTCAGCACCGCATCGCAGATCGGCAGGGCGTAGTCGTGCACCAGCGGTGCGTTGGTGCCGGCATTGGCGCCGGCATAGTCGCGCATCGCCGCCAGCATGCGCTGCGCCGCCTCCCATCGCCCGGTCGCGGCCAGGGCCATCATCCAGTGCGGCAGGGTGAAGGCGGAGAGGCAATCGCCGATGCGCGATTCCGCCTTCGCCGCCAGCTCCTCCCAGCGGTTGCCGACATCGACGCCGTGCAGGCCCAGGCGGAACAGCATGGAGGCGGCGTTCTGCACGTCGATGTAGAGGTCGGGCTGCGCCTCCGTCACGCGGCTGCCCAGGTTGCGGAAGCCGGTGTCGTAGAGCGCCAGCACCTGCGCATGCTCCCACCGCTCCATGTGGTACATCGCGCGGTGCCACCAGAGGTGGTGCATCAGGTTGTTGCCGCCATCCCAATGCTTCTCGAGCGAGGCGACCCAGGCGATGCCCTCGCCGCGGCGGCCCTGCATCTCCAGCACATGCGCCACGGCATGGGCGGCCCAGAGATCGCCGGGGTCGAGGGCGATGGCGTCGCGGCCGGCGGCCTCCGCCACGGTGTAGTTGCCGCATTCCTCATGGGCGAAGCTGCGGCAGGCAAGCACGCTGCCGAAGCCGGGCATCCCGGCCTCCCAGCGCGGATGCACACCCTCCACCGCCGTCAGCATCGCCTCCGGCCGGCCGAGCCAGAAGGCGCAAAAATGGTGCAGGCGGAAGGCGAGGATATCGGTGGGGTGCGCGGCGAAGATCGCCTCCCAGGCGGCGAGTGCCCGGTCCATCTCGCCATCCGCCCAGTGGCGCAGCGCGGCGACATGCGCCTGCTCGCGCGGCGTGGCGCGGGCCATGCAGCTTTCGGCGGTGGCGATCGCCGCCCTGGCCGGGGCGATGAAATCCTGCTTGTAGCCCAGCAGCATGAAGGCGGCCTTCAGCGCATGCGCCATGCCGAATTCCGGGTCCGCCTTGAAGGCCGGCTTCAGCCGCTGGGAGGTGTCGAAGCGGTATTTCAGATAGCCCTCGATGGTCGCGTCGAAGGCGGCGACGGCCTCCGCGCTGTCGGTCGAAAGGGCCAGGCCCCTGGCGTCGCGCTGCATGGCTGTGCTTCCTCCGCTCCTGTCCTGTCCTCTCCCCTGCGCCGGTTTGCCCGCGCGGGGAGGGGAACCGCAAGCCTCCCGGCCTCAGACCGCCAGGTAATCCGCCAGCACATGGATCGCAGCCATCAGGTCCGCGGTCTCCATGGCTTCGTCGGGGTTGTGGCTGCCATTGCGGTTGCGGATGAGGAGCATGCCGGTGGGCACGCCGCTCGCCGCGAAATTATTGGCGTCATGACTGCCGGGGCTGTTGAGGCGCGGCGCCGGCAGGCCGCAGCGCACGGCAGCCGCTTCCAGCCCGGCGATGATCTCTGGGTGCATCGGGCCCGGGGCGGCGGCGCTGCGCTCGCCGAGGGCGATCTCCACTCTGCGCCGTTGCGCGACCATGCGGACGATCTCCCCGAGCCTCGCCTCCAGCGCCGCCAGATGCGCCGGATCATAGGCGCGGAGGTCGAGCGACATCTCGAAGCCGCCGGAGACCATGGTCAGGCTGTGATGGCCGAAGGGGGTGTGGAAGCGGCCGATGGTGACGGCCATGGGGCGGCCCTCGGCCTCCTCCGCAAGCCAGAGCTTCTCCAGCTCCAGCGCCAGGTCGGCGCCGGCCAGCGCGGCGTCCCGGCGGAAGCGATGGGGCAGGCCGGTATGGGCATCGGCGCCGGTGATGCGGATGAAGGGGTGACGGACATTGCCGGGATTGGCGAGGCAGATTGCGACCGGCGCCTCCGCTTCGACAAGCTGCGGCGCCTGCTCGATATGCACCTCCAGATAGGCGCCGAGGGAGGCGGGGTCGCGCAGCGGCCTCCCCGCCCGCAGCGCCGCGGCGTCGCCGCCGCAATCCTCGATGCTCTGGGCGAGCGTCCGGCCGGTGCGGGCATGGGTCAGCTCCAGCGCCCCCGGCGGCAGCCGGGCGAGCAGGCAGCGGGAGCCGATGAGGCCGAGGCCGAACCACACCGCCTCCTCGCAGCGCAGCGCCAGCACCTCGATCGGGGCGCGGGGCCGCCTCCCGGCGGCTTGCAGGGCGGCGACGGCGCCGAGGCCGGCGATGACGCCCGCGGCGCCGTCGAAATTGCCGCCCTGAACCACGCTGTCCAGGTGCGAGCCGATGAGGATGGGCTTCGCCGCGGAGTCCGTGCCCTCCCAGCGCAGGGTGAGGTTGGCGCCGGCATCGGTGCTGGCCGCCAAGCCGAGCGCGGCGCCGGCCGCGGCGATCAGCGCCCGGGCGCGATTCTCGCCGGGGCCGAAGGCGTCGCGGGTGATGCCGGGCGGGTCGCGGCCGATCTCGGCCACGCCATCCAGCAGGCGCTGCACGAGGGGGGCCTGGGCGGCGATGGCATCGGCAAGGGTCATGGCAGGGCCTTGGTCAGCAGGATGCGCATTCTGCCCTCACCCCCGCCCTTTCCCGCAAGCGGGGGCGGCGGACGGGCCGGCGCCTCCCAGGCTGGCGGGGCCGGTGGTCCGGCGTGGCGCGGGGCACTCAACCCTTGCCCTTTCCCGCAAGCGGGGGGCGGCGGACAGGCCGGCGCCTCCCGGGTTGGCAGGGCGGGTGGTCCGGCGTGTCGCGGGGCGGAGGGCCACTCAACTCCTTGCCCTTCCCCGCAAGCGGGGCGGCGGACATGCCATTGCCGCCCGCGCCGGGGGCCTGGCGCATCGCCGGCCGGAAGGAAGCGCCACCCCGGCCCGCCCCCAGGGCCGGGAGAGATCACAGCCCCACCTCCCGCAACACCTCCTCCGTATGCTCGCCAAGCGCCGGGGCCGGCACGCTCCAGGGGCCGAGGCCCGGGAGCTTCGGGAAGGGCAGGGTGCCGAGGCCCGGCTGTTCCAGCGGGACGGCGGCGCCCACCGCCCGCACATGCGCATCCGCCAGCCAGTCGAGCGGGGTGTTCACCACGTCGCAAAGCAGCCGCGCCGCCTTGAAGCGCTCCACCCAGTATGGCGTGGGCTGGCGGGCGAAGGTCTCCCGCAGGCTGGGCACCAGGATGTCGCGGTGCTTCGCCCGGTTGGGGAAGCCCTGGAAGCGCGGATCCTCGGCCAGCTCCGGCCGGCCGGCCACCTCGCAGAAGGTCACCCATTCCGGCTCCCGCAGGAAGGCGGCCATGAACCAGCGTCCGTCGCTGCCCTGATAGGTGCCGGCGGGGACATTGGCGGCCGGCGGCACCTGGCCGAGCATCCCCGCCTCCGCGACGTTGAAGCCCATCAGCGCGGCGGCGGATTGCATGAGGGAGACATCCAGCACCCGGCGCCGCGGCGGGGCGCCGGCATGGCGGTCCCGCGCCTGCTCCGCCAGCGCGGCCTGGACGGCGATGCAGGCGGAAAGCCCCGTCGTCATGTCCACCGCCATGAGCTGGCCGGTGCGGTGGGGGATGCCGTCGGCGCCGATATTGAGCGAGACCAGGCCGGTATAGGCCTGGGCCACGCCATCGGTGCAGGGGCGTTCGCTCTCCGGCCCCTGCTGGCCGAAGCCGGAGATGGAGAGGAAGACCACATCCGGCTTCCCCGCCTCCGGCACCAGGCCGAGTCGCCTGGCGACGCCGGGGCGGAAGGCCTCCAGCATGACATCGGCGCGGGCGGCCAGCTTCGCCAGGGCGGTGCGGCCTGCCTCCGTCTGCAGGTCCAGCACCACGCTGCGCTTGCCGCGGTTGAAGCTGACATGCATGACGGATTGCGTGCCCTCCCGGGTGGAGAGGCCGCGGGACCAGTCGCCGGCGGGCGGTTCCACCTTCACCACATCGGCGCCGCAGGCGGCGAGCAGGGTGGCGCAATAGGGGCCGGCAATGCCCTGGCTGGCATCCAGAACGAACAGGCCCTGATACGGCTTCATGGCGTCTCCCCGGTGATGTTGCCGCCCATGGCGGGTGGCGGCCGGGCGGGGCCCGGTCGCCATTGGGTCGTCGGTCGTGGCGCGGTTGCAGCTTGCGGGCGTTTCCGCCCCCGCGCCATGGCCCTATCCTGCCCGGAACGGGACGGGAGGAAAGACCCAGGATGCAGATGACGCGACGCGCCGCCCTGGCGGGGCTGCTGGCGGCGCCGGGCCTGGCCCCCGGGCGGGGGCAGGCGCAGGGAGCGCCGGGCGCCGGGGCGGAGTGGCCGAACCGGCCGATCCGGCTGGTCATTCCCTACCCGCCGGGCGGGCCGACCGACCTGCTGGGGCGGGTGGTGGCGCAGCGCCTGACCGCCGCCCTGCCGCAGCCCGTGGTGGCGGAGAATCGGGCGGGGGCGGGCGGCTCCATCGGGGCGGAGCAGGTGGCGCGCGCCGCGCCGGATGGCCATACCCTGCTGGCCAATGCCTCCGCCCATGTCATCCTGCCGCATATGCTGCGGCTGCCCTTCGATGCGGTGGCGGATTTCGCGCCCATCACCTGCATCGCCGCGGTGCCGCTGATCCTGGTGGTGACGCCCGGCCTGCCGGTGCGCAACGTGGCGGAGCTGGTGGCGCTGGCCAAGGCGAAGCCGGGGCAGCTCTCCTATGCCTCCTCCTCCAATGGCGGGGCGCCGCATCTGGCGGGGGAGATGTTCAAGCTGCTGGCCGGCGTCGATCTGGCGCATGTGCCCTATCGCGGCAGCGGCCAGGCCCTGCCGGACCTGGTGGCGGGGAATGTGCAGGTGATGTTCGACAGCCTGGCGAGCAGCGCCGCGCTGGTGCGGGAGGGGCGGCTGAAGGCCCTGGCGGTGACGACGGAGCGGCGCATCGCCGGCTTCCCGGAGCTGCCGACCGTCGCCGAGGCCGGGGTGCCGGGCTATGCCATCACCACTTGGTACGGGCTCTGGGCCCCGGCCCGGACGCCGGCGCCGATCCTGGAGCGCGTGCAGCGGGCGGTGGCGGCGGGGGTGCGGCAGCCCGAGGCGGCGGAGCGGTTCGCCTCCATGGGCGCCGAGCCGGTGGCGCAGGAGCCGGCGGCCTTTGCCGCCTTCGCCACGGCAGAATACGACCGCTACGGCAGGCTGGTGCGCGAGGCGAATATCCGCGCCGATTGAGGCGCGGCGCAACTCATGATTGCCCGGGGCCGTTCGGCCCCTGGCGGGTGGAGGCCGGGGAGAGGCGCGCCTCGCGGCGCGATGTTCCCCACGGCGCAGGACAGTAGGAAAGGAAACCCCGCATGCGCGCCCTGGTCTGCGAAAGCTGGCGCGAATTCGACGAGCTGGAGCTGAAGGAGATCCCGCCGCCGCCCCTGCGTCCCGGCGGGGTGCGCATCCGGGTGGAGGCGGCCGGCGTCTCCTTCGCCACCCAGCTCGTCGTCGCCGGCAAGTACCAGCGCAAGCCCCCCTTGCCCTTCACCCCCGGCACGGAGGTGGCCGGGACGGTGCTGGAGAGCACGCCGGACGTGCCGGACCCGCTGCCGCCCGGCACCCGGGTCTTCGCCGTGGTGGATTGGGGCGGGATGGCGCAGGAGGTGGTGGCGGACGCCATCCACGTGACCGCCATCCCGGACGGGCTGCCGCTGGAGCCGGCGGTGGCCATGCCGATCAGCTACCCCACCGCCGCCGCCGCCCTGCTGTGGCGGGCGCGGCTGGCGCCGGGGCAGTGGGTGCTGGTGCAGGGCGCGGCCGCCGGCGTCGGATTGGCGGGGGTGGAGATCGCCCGGGCGCTGGGGCTGCGGGTCATCGCCCGCTGCGGCGCGGCGAAGCGGGGCGTGCCGCTGGCCCGCGGCGCCGATCTGGTGCTGGACAGCGCCGAGCCCTTCCGCGACGCCGTGCTGGAGGCGACGGGCGGTGCCGGCGTCGGCGCCGTGCTGGACACGCTGGGCGGGCCGGTCTTCGACGAATCGCTGCGCTGCCTGGGGGATGGCGGGACGCTGGTGACCATCGGCTTCGCCGCCGGGGGCATCCCGCAATTGCCGGTGAACATCCTGCTGCTGAAGAATATCGGCGTGGCGGGGCTGAACTGGGGCACCTATTGCGGCTGGTCGCCGGGCGACAACCGGCAGCTGCATGCGCCGCGGGCCCGGGCCATCTGGGCGCAGTTGACGGAGTGGTGGGCGGCGGGCGCGCTGCGGCCGGAGGTGCATGCCGGGTTTCCGCTGCATGAATTCCGCGAAGCCATGGCGGAGGTGCGGAGCCGCCGGGCCTCCGGCCGGGTGGTCCTGAGGCCGCAGGAGGTTTAGGACGAAGGCATGAGTGATGCGTCGCCCGCGGCACCTTCCCTCGGTCCTCCCCCGGCCCGGACCGACCATCGGCTGATCGCGGCCATCGTCGCCAGCGCGCTCTTCATGCAGAACCTCGACAGCGCGGCGGTGACGACGGCGCTGCCCGCCATGGCGCGGGAGATGGGGGTGGAGCCGGCGCGGCTCGGCGCCGCCATCACCTCCTACCTCGTGGCGCTGACGGTCTTCATCCCGGTCTCCGGCTGGGTGGCGGACCGGTTCGGGGCGAAGCGCGTCTTCATGGCGGCGATCGCGGTGTTCACCATCGCCTCCATCCTGTGCGGCCGGGCGACCGGGGTGCCGGAGATGATCGGCGCCCGGGTGCTGCAGGGGGTGGGCGGCGCCATGATGGTGCCGGTGGCCCGGCTGCTGCTGCTGCGCCAGGTGCGCAAGGACCAGATGCTGAACGCCATGGCCTGGCTGACCATTCCGGCCATGATCGGCCCGGTCAGCGGGCCACCCCTGGGCGGGTTGCTGACCGATGCCTTCGGCTGGCGCTCCGTCTTCCTCATCAATGTGCCGATCGGGCTGCTCGGCATTGCCATGGTGGCGTGGAAGATCCCGCGCATGGCGCCGACCGACCCCGGCCCGCCCGACCTCAAGGGGCTGACCTTGCTGGGGCTGGCGCTGGCGCTGTTCATGACGGGGCTCGAGACCTTCGGCCGCGGCGTGCTGCCGCGCGGGATGCCGGAGGTGGCGCTGCTGCTGGGGGCTGGGTTCGGCTGGGCGGTGGTGCGGCATTGTCGGCAGGTGGCGCGGCCGGCGCTCGACCTCTCCCTGCTGCGGATCCCGACCTTCAACCGCTCCACCCTGGCGGGCAGCCTGTTCCGCAGCGGGGCGGGGGCGACGCCCTTCCTGGTGCCGATGCTGCTGCAGGTGGGCTTCGGCAAGACTGCGTCCGAGGCCGGGCTGGTGAGCTTCGCGACGGCGCTCGGCGCCATGGCGATGAAGCCGCTGGCGCGGCCCATCCTGCAGCGCTTCGGCTTCCGCACCGTGCTGGTGGCGGGGGCGCTGCTGGCGGCCTTCGGGGTGGCGGTGGCGGCGCTGTTCACCCCGGCCTGGCCGCTGCCGGCAATCTTCCTGCTGCTGGCGCTGGGCGGGCTGTTCCGCTCCCTGCAATTCACCGCGCTGAACACCCTGGCCTTTGCGGATGTACCGACCGCGCGGCTCTCGGCGGCCACCAGCTTCGCCGGCACGGCGCAGCAGCTATCGCCGGCGCTCGGCGTGGTGCTGGCGACGACGACGCTGGAGCTGTCCTCGCACCTGGCCGGGCGGGCGGCGATCGGGGTGCCGGATTTCTGCGTGGCCTTCCTGGTGGCGGGCGCCGTGGTGGCCGCCTCCACGCCCTTCTTCATGAGCCTGGCGCCGGATGCCGGGGCGGATGTGAGCGGCCATGCCCCGGCGGGCGGCGTCAGGCGGGCGCCGGCGGAGTGACGCCCGGCTCGGAAGGTCGTGACGTTCCAGGCCGGGTAGCGCGCGCAGGGGTGGTGTGACGGCTGCGCGCCAAAATCAAGGGCAGACCGGCTGCGCGTCCGTGGACCGACATCGGTCGGCATGTCGCGCAGCCGCTATGAGCAGGCGCCCGGCCGGGAGGGCGCCGGCGCGGGCGAGGGCGGCGCCCCGGGCCTCGGCGAGGGCCAAGTGGAGTCCGCCATAGAGCAGGCGGTCGAGGCTTGTGGCGAGGCCGAGGGCGTGCGTCGCCAGGGCCGGCATCGGGGCCTGGATCTCGACCGGCATCCGCATCACCCGGACCAGGGCCGCGGCGGCATCGCTTCGTCCCCGGACAAACTCAGTCTACGATGAAGAGCTTCGCCCCCGTCCGGGTCGAGGACCGATGCGCCGCA
Organism: Siccirubricoccus soli; assembly: GCF_024178315.1. GTDB lineage: Bacteria > Pseudomonadota > Alphaproteobacteria > Acetobacterales > Acetobacteraceae > Siccirubricoccus > Siccirubricoccus soli. The sequence goes on from NZ_JAMZIK010000118.1 coordinate 28,642, forward strand.
TCGCCGAAATCGGAGACCTGGTAGCTCATCCCCGGCCGCAGGGTGAAGCGGCGGCCGTCGCGCAGCTCCGTCTCCAGCTCCCCTTCCAGCACATAGAGGATATGGCCGCGGTCGCACCAATGGTCCGCCAGGTAGCCGGGCGTGTACTCCACCTGGCGCACCCGGATGTCGCCGATGGTGAGCGTCCGCCAGATCGCCTCCCCGGTCTCGCCCGGATGGCGGGTCTCCGCCACGCCGGACCAGTCGGTGACGGTGAAGGGCAGGGTAGGAATCTTCATCTCTGGGCCTCTGGCATCACTGTCAGGGACTGACGCTGCCCGGTGCCCTGCCGCGGCTTGGCCGCGACAGGCCGTGCGGTGCCTCGGGCCACCAGCGCCCCGGAGCCCGCCACGCCGCGCAGCGGCGTTGCGGGGAGGTCACTCCGCCGGCGCCACCGCATCCAGCGGCGCCTGGCGGCGGCGGGAGGTGAGGCGCCGCGCCAGCCCGTCGAAGCCGAGATAGAGCACCGGCGTCACGAACAGCGTCAGCACCTGGGAGACGGCGAGCCCGCCCACCACGGCAAGGCCCAGCGGCTGCCGCAGCTCGGCGGCGGCGCCCCAGCCGGCGGCGATCGGCACCGCGCCGGCGCCGGCGGCGAGGGTCGTCATCAGGATGGGGCGGAAGCGGACCAGGCAGGCCTCCCTCACCGCGGCGAAGGGTGCGGCGCCGGCGCGCTGCCGCTGCAACGCCACGTCCACGATCATGATGGCGTTCTTCTTCACCAGCCCGATCAGCAGCAGCACGCCGATGACGGCGATGACCGAGAGGTCGAGGTCGAAATACCACAGCGTCAGGAAGGCGCCGAGCGCCGCCGCCGGCAGGCCGGAGAGGATGGTGAGCGGGTGGATCAGGCTCTCATACAGCACGCCGAGCACCACATAGACGATGGCGAGGGCGGCGAGCACCAGCATGCCCTGGCCGGCCAGCGCCTGCTGGAAGACCTGCGCCGCGCCGGAGAAGCCGGTGACGATGGTGGGCGGCATGCCGAGCTCGCGCTCGGCCTCGCGGATGGCGTTCACCGCATCGCCGAGCGCGACGCCGGGCGGGGTGTTGAAGCCGATGACCACGGCCGGCAGCTGCCCCTGATGGGAGACGTTGAGCGGGCCGGATTTCCGCTCGATGCTGGCGAGCGCCGAGAGCGGCACCAGCCGGCCATTGCTGCCGCGGATATAGAGCTTGGCGAGGCCGGTCTCGTCCCGCTGGTCCTCCGGCAGGGCCTCCAGGATCACCTGATAGGCATTGGCCTGGCCGTAGAGGGTGGAGATCTGCCTTGTGCCGAAGGCGGAGAACAGCGCCTGGCGCACCGCATCGACCGAGACGCCGAGGGAGGTGGCGCGGTCCCGGTTCACGTTCACCTGGACCACCGGGCTGTCGATCTGCAGGTCGGTGTTCACGTCCTGCAGCTGCGGCAGCTGGTTCAGCCGCTGCTCCATCCGCTGCGCCCAGTCATACAGCTCGTCCAGCCGCAGCCCCTGCAGCGAGTAGAGGTAGAGGGTGCGGGTCTGGCGGGAGCCGAAATTCAGGTTCTGGATCGGCTGGATGAAGACGCGCAGGCCCGGGATCTGGCTGGTCTCCCGCCGCAGCTGCTGGATGACCTGGATGATGCCGGGCCGCTCATCGGCCGGCTTCAGCTCGACGAAGAGGCGGCCCTGGTTGATCGAGATGCTGCCGCCCGTCGCGCCGATGTTGGAGACGACGTTGGCAACCGAGGGGTTCTGCCGCAGCCGGCGGGAGAGCCCGCCCTGCATCTCGACCATCGCGGCGTAGGAGGCGCCGCGCGGGCCCTCGGTGTTGATGGTCAGCAGGCCGGTATCCTCGATCGGGAAGAAGCCCTTCGGGATGATCACCGCCATGTAGCCAGCGGCGCCGAGCGAGGCGAAGAAGGCAAGCCAGACCAGCCAGCGGAATTTCAGCGCGAAGCCGAGCGCCGCGGCGTAGCCGCGCTCGATCAGGCTCAGCATCCGCTCCAGCACCCGCTCCACCAGCCCGGGATGGGTATGCGCCGGCAGGCGGGAGGACATCAGCGGGGTGAGGGTGAGGGAGACGATGCAGGAGGCGATGACCGAAAGCGAGACGGTCGCCGCGAAGGCGTTGAAGACCCGTCCGACCACGCCGCCCATCAGCAGAATGGGCAGGAAGACCGCGACCAGGGAGAGGGTGATGGAGAGGACGGTGAAGCCGATCTCCCGCGAGCCCTTGATGGCCGCCGGGATGGGCGCCATGCCTTCCTCGATGTGGCGCATGATGGCTTCCAGCACCACGATCGCGTCGTCCACCACGAGGCCGACGGCGATGGTGAGGCCGAGCAGCGTCACGTTGTCGATGCCGTAGCCCATCACATACATCAGCCCGAAGGCGACGCAGAGGCTGATCGGCACCGCAACGGTCGGGATCAGCGTGGCGCTGAGCTTCCGGAGGAAGATGAAGCAGACCAGCACCACGAGGCCGATGGCGATGGCGAGGCTTTCCTGCACGTCATGCACTGCGGCGCGGATGGAGCGCGAGCGGTCCAGCATGATGTCGATATGGGCGCCCGGCGGCAGCGCCGCCTCCAGCGCCGGCAGGCTGGCCTTCACCCCGTCCACCACATCCACCGTGTTGGCGTCCGGCTGGCGCAGCACGGCCAGCACCAGGGCGCGGTCGTCGTTGCGCCAGGCGGCGATGCGGCTGTTCGCCACGCCATCGGCGACCGAGGCGATCTCGCTCAGCCGGACCGGCGCGTTCGGCTTGCCGGCGACGACCAGCCGGCCGAATTCCTCGGCGTTCTGGGGCTGGTCGTTGGCGCGGAGGGTGAGCTGCTGCCGCTCGCCATTCATCAGCCCGACCGGGGTCGCCGAATTGGCCTGGGCGATGGCGGTCTGCATGGTGTCGAAGGCGAGGCCCATGGCGGCGATGCGGTCCGGGTCCAGCCGGACGCGGACGGCGTAGAGCTGCTCGCCATAGGTCTGCACCTGGGCGACGCCCGGGACGCGGGAGAGCGCCGGGCTGATGATGGTGCTGACCAGGTCGTTCAGATAATAGAGCGGCTTGTCGCCGCCGGAGACGGTCAGCAGCACCACCGGCGCATCGGCCGGATTCACCTTGCGATAATTGGGCGGCACCAGCATGTCCACCGGCAGGCGGCGCTGGGCGCGGGTGAGGGCGGCCTGCACGTCCTGCGCCGCCGCGTCGATGTTCTTCGACAGGACGAATTGGACGGTGATCTGCGAGGTGTCCTGGCCGTTGATCGAGCTCATCGAATCGACCCCGGCGATGGTCGAGAGCTCGCGCTCGATCGGCAGGGCGACGCTGGTCGCCATGGTCTCCGGGCTGGCGCCGGGGAAATTCGCGTAGATGGTGATGACGGGGAAGTCCACCCGCGGCACGGCGGCGACCGGCAGCCGCGTATAGGCGATGATGCCGGCGACGATGGCGGCGAGGGAGAGCAGCCCGGTCATCACCGGGCGCCGGATGCAGAGTTCGGAGATGTTCATCCTGCGCGCCCTTCCGGTTAGCGGACCGCGGAGACGCGCTGCGGCGCCGGGTTGCGCTCCACGGCGCGGCTGCCTTCGGTGACGCGCTGGGCGCCGTCGACGATGACCTTCTCGCCCGGCTTCAGGTCGCCGGTGACGACGGCGCGGTCCCCGGCCACCCGCACCAGCGTCACCTCGCGGCGGCGGGCGGTGTTGTCGGGCGCCAGGACGAAGACGAAGCGGCCATTCTGCCCGGTCTGCACCGCCGGCCCGGCGACGGTGATGGCATTCTCCTGCGCGCGCGGCGTCAGCGTCACCTGGACGTACTGCCCGGGCCAGAGCCGCAGATCGCCATTGGCGAAGCGGGCCTTCAGCAGGATGGTGCCGGTGGTGGTGTCCACCGCGCTGTCCACGAAGACCAGCTCGCCTTCCGGCGGCGGCCCGTCATCCTGTTCGATCCGCACCCGGACATGGGCGGTGTTGTGGCGCATGGCGGCCTTCACCTCGGCCAGCCAGCGTTCCGGCACGGCGAATTGCACCAGGATGGGGTCCACCTGGGTCAGGGTGGTGATGGCGGTGCTCTCCGCCTGGCGGACGAAATTGCCGACGCGCAGCGGGATGGCGCCGAGGCGGCCGTCGATCTCGGCGGTGATGGTGGCGAATTCCACCTGCAGCTTGGTCTGGGCGATCATCGCCTCGGTCGCCCGCACCGTGGCGGCCGCGGCCAGCGCATCCGCCTGGGCCTGCTCGTAGCGCTGCTGGGAGGCGAAGCTCTCCCCGCGCAGCGACTGGTAGCGCTTGGCATCCGCCTCCGCCCGCGCCGCCAGGGCGCGGTCGCGCATCAGCTGCGCCTCCTGCTGCGCCAGCAGCGCCTGGTTCAGCCGGGAATCCAGGGTGAAGAGGGGCTGGCCGCGCCGGACCATCTGGCCTTCGGTGACGTGCACCTGGGTGATCTGGCCATCCACCCGGGTGCGGATGGTGACGACGGATTCCGAGGCGACGATGCCGTTGGCCAGGATCTCGATGGGCACGGCGCCCTGCTGCACCGGGTCCGTGGTCACGGGCACGCCGCCGCCGGCCTGCTGGGCATGGCCGGGCGCCGCCAGGCTTCCGGCGAGGAGCAGGACAAGGCATGCAGACAAAACCACAAGACGTCTCATTTTTGCCCAAACCCTCGCACGGACAGGAGCACGCATCTCCGAATTCGAGATGCCGGACCCCTCCCATTCCGCTTATACGGGCAGCTCCGCCCGGACCCACAGCCCGATCTTACACCGCCCGGCCCGGCATACGATCGCCCGACCGGGCCATGCCCCGGCCGGCGCCGGAGTCAGCCCGATGAAGCAAGCGCCATACCACGTGATGCTATCATGGCGGTTTCGGAAGAATCGATAAGACGGTTTTCACCGTCCCGCAGCCTCTGCCAGGGCTAGTATGCCCTCAACGCTTCGGGAGGGCCTTTCGCACCATGCCGCGCCTGCTGATCCTGCTCCTTGGCCTGCTGCTGGCCGCGCCCGGGCTGCACGCCCAGGGTTTCGACCTGCCGGGCCTTGCCAATGATGCCGCAGGCTATGAGCGGGAGCTGGGGCGGCGCTTTCCGGCCGGCGCCACGGCGGCGCAGAAGGCGGCGGCCGAGCAGCGGGCGGCGGCGGCGGAGCGCCAGAACAACTGGCCGGCCGCGGCCCAGGCCTGGGAGGACCGGATCGCCGGCGGCGACGCCAGGGCGGAGCATTGGCTGGCGCTGGCCCGCGCCCAGCTCCGCCGCACGCCGCCGGAGGCCAACCGGGCCTTGCAAGCGGCCTGGCAGAATTTCCAGGCCGTGCCCGCGGGCGCGCCGGAACTCCCCTCCCTCCTGCTCATGGCCGAAGCATTGCGGCTGCTGGACCGTCCGGCGCAGCGGATCCAGGCGCTGGAGGCGGTGCTGGAACGGGCGCCGGACAATCCCGCCTACCGGCAGCAATTGGCCGATGCCCGGCGGGAGGCCGGGCTGCTGGTCGCCCGGATCAACACCGAGGCGGAAAGCGAGCCGGCCCGGGCCTGCCTCTCCTTCACCGTGCCCCCCGCCCGCCGCACCGACTGGCAGCCCCAGGATTGGGTGCGGGCGGAGCCGCCGATCCCCGGCATGGCGGTGCTGCGGGAGGGCGACCAGATCTGCATCGCCGGCCTGCCCAACGGCCAGACGACGCGCCTGGTGCTGCGCGCCGGGCTGCCGGGGGAGGACGGGCTGCGGCTGAACCGGGACATGCCGGTCCGGGTGGCGATGCCGAACCGCCGGGCGCAGATCATCTTCGACGCCACCACCTTCCTGCTGCCGCGCGGCCAGGCGCCGCGGGTCGGCCTCGCCACGGTCAACATCTCCGCCCTCAACCTCCGCGTGGTGCGGGTGACGGAGCGGACGCTGATCCCCTTCTCCCGCGGCAATTGGACGGTGGGCGAGCAGATCGAGAGCTGGACCGCCCAGGATCTGCCGGAGAGCTGGGGGCGGGTGGTCTGGGAAGGCCGGGTGGACCTGCCGCGCTTCGAGGCGAACCGGTTGCAGCGCCACGCCCTGCCCCTGCCGGAGGGGCTGCGCGCCGCCGGCCCCGGCCTCTACGCCCTGGTGGTGCAGCCGGCCGATGGCACGCGCGGCCGGGCCGCCGCCCTGCCGGTGATCGTGACGGATCTGGGGCTGACCGCCTGGCGCAGCAGCGCCGGCCTTGCCGTGCAGGCGCGCGGGCTGCAGGCCGGGCGGCCCCTGCCGGGCGCGAAGCTGCGGCTGATGGCGACCAACAACGACATCCTGGCCGAGGCGGAGACCGGGCCGGAGGGGCTGGTCCGCTTCGCCGCGCCTCTGCTGCGCGGCCAGGGGCCGATGGCGCCCAAGGCGGTGCAGGCCTTCCTCGGCGATGACTTCGTCCAGCTCGACCTCGAGGCCGCGTCCTTCGACCTGTCGGACCGCGGCGCGACGGGGGTGGAGCATCCGGGGCCGATGGAGGCCTTCCTCTGGCTGGACCGCGGCATCTACCGGCCGGGCGAGACGGTGCAGGCGGCGGCGCTGCTGCGCGATGCCGGCGGCGCGCCGCTCGACATCCCGGCCCGTCTGCGGCTGCGGCGGCCGAATGGTTCGGTCTATGCCGAGGCGGTGCCGGCGCGGGAGAAGGGGGCGGCGATCCTCTGGCCGGTCCAGATCGGCCCCGGTGCGCCCAGCGGCGTCTGGACGCTGGAGGTGCTGGCCGACCCGAACGACCCGCCCATCGGCAAGACCGAGTTCCGCATCGATGCCTTCGTGCCGGAACGGCTGGAGGTGCGGGCTGGCCCTGCGCCCGGGCCGCTGGTGCCGGGGCAGGCGCTGGCCATCCCGCTCTCCGCCCGCTTCCTCTACGGCGCCCCCGCCGCCGGGCTGACCGGCAGCGCGGAGTTGCGCCTCCAGGCCCTGCGCTCCCCCTTCGAGCAGTATCGCGACTACGTCTTCGGGCTGGTCGATGAGCAGTATTCGCCGGATCTCGTGCCGCTCGAGATCGAGGCACTGGACGACCAGGGCAATGGGAAGCTCGAGGTGACCCTGCCGAGGGTCCCGGACACCACCCGGCCGCTGCGCGCCGAGCTCGCCATCGCCATCGACGAGCCGGGCGGCCGCGCCTCCCGGACCTCCCTCACCCTGCCGGTGCGGGCGGCGGAGCGGATGATCGGGGTGAAGCCGCGCTTCGCCGACCTGGCGATCGATGCCGATTCCGAGGCGGGGTTCGACATCCTGGCGCTGGATGGCGATGCGCGGCCGGTCGCGGCGCGGCTGCGGGTGCGGCTGGTGCGGGAGCGGCCGGATTGGCGCGTCGTGCTGCGCGGCAGCCAGGCGCGCTACGAGACGGTGTGGCGCGACGAGGCGGTGGACAGCACCGACCTCGCCGTGACGGCCGCCGCCCCGGGGCGCTTCGCCCGCCGCCTGCCCTTCGGCCGCTACCGGCTGGAGGTGAGCGAGCCGGGCGGCCTCGTCATCACCTCGCTGCGCTTCCGCGCCGGCTGGGCGGGGGGCGAGACGCCGGAGGTGCCGGACAAGGTGGATGTGGCCGCCGACCGCCGCGCCTATGCGCCGGGGGAGGTCGCCCGGCTGCGCATCACCCCGCCCTTTGCCGGCCCGGCCAGCATCGCGGTGCTGACCGACCGGCTGGTTTCCCTGCGGGAGATCCAGGTGGCGGAGGGCGGCACGGAGGTGGAGGTGCCGGTCGATGCCGCCTGGGGGCCGGGCGCCTATGTCGCCATCACCGCCTACCGGCCGGGCGAGGCCAAGCAGGGACATCCCGGGCGGGCGCTGGGCCTGGCTTGGCTGCAGCTTGACCCCGCCTCCCGCCGCATCGGCATCGCCATCGACACGCCGGAGCGCATCGCGCCGCGCCAGCGCCTGACCGTGCCGCTGCGGCTGGACGGGGCAGGTGGGGAGGCGATTGATTGGCGCGCCTCTGGCGCGACGCTGACCCTCGCGGCGGTGGATGAGGGCATCCTCCGCCTGACCCGCTTCGCGACACCCGACCCGCTCGGCCATTTCATGGGCAAAAGGCGCCTCGGCGTCGATATCCGCGACGATTACGGCAGGCTGGTGCCGCCGCCGGAGGGCGAGCTGGCGGTGCTGCGCCAGGGCGGCGACGAGTTCAGCCTCGGCAGCATCGACATCCCGCAACGGACGGTGGCGCTGTTCAGCGGGCCGGTGGTGGTGGCGCCGGACGGCACGGCGAATGTGACGCTCGACATCCCGGATTTCGCCGGGGAACTGCGGCTGATGGCCGTCGCCTGGGCCGGCAGCAGGGTGGGCTCGGCCTCGAAGCCGCTGACGGTGCGCGATGCGGTGGTGGCGGAGGCGCTGCTGCCCCGCTTCCTCGCCCCGGGCGACGAGGCGCGGCTGCCGGTGCTGCTGCACAATCTCGACCTGCCGGCGGGCGAGATCACCGCGACCCTGCGGGCGGAGGGCGCCATTGCGCTGGCCGGGCCGGAGCGGCTGGCGGCGACCCTGGCGCCCAATGCCCGCGCCCTGCCGGCCAGCGCGCTGCGGGCGACCGCGGCGGGGCAGGGGGTGCTGCGGCTCTCCGTCGCGGGACCGGGCGGCTTCACGGTGGAGCGCGAGGCGCGGATCACCATCCGCTCCTCCCGCCCCATCACCACCGAGATCGCCAGCCAGAGCCTGGCGCCGGGCCAGGAGGGGCGGCTGGAGATCCCCGCCGCGCGCTTCCTGCCCGGCACCCTCCGGGCGACGGCCAGCTTCGGCGGGGTGGTGCGCTACGATGCGGCGGGGATGCTGCGGCTGCTCGACCTCTACCCCTTTGCCTGCCTGGAGCAGTCTTCCTCCCAGCTCCTCGCCTTCGCCGCCACGCCGCCGGAGACGCCGCTGCTGCCGGAGCGCGCGGCGCGGCTGCAGCAGGCGGTGGAGCATGTGCTGAACAAGCAGCGCTATGACGGCGCCTTCGGCCTGTGGTCCGCCCAGGGCGAGGCGCAGTACTGGACCGGCGCCTATGCCGTGGAGGGGCTGCTGCGCGCCCGCCTGGCCGGCGCCGCGGTGCCCGAGGCGGCGCTGGCCGATGCGCTGCGCCAGATCGCCGAGCAGGCGGAGGAGGGCACGCCGGACACGCCGGAGGAGCGGGCCGCCCAGGCCTACCGGCTGCATGTGCTGTCGCTGGCGGGCCAGCCGCTGCCGGGGGCGGCGCGGCGGCTGCTGGAACAGCTCGACGCGCTGCCGACGCCGCTGGCCAAGGCGCAGCTCGGCGCCGCCTTCGCCCGGGCCGGCGACACGGCGCGGGCGGAGCAGGCCTTCCGGGCGGCGCTGGCGCCCGGCGCCCGGCAGCCCTGGCTCTACGACTACGGCACGGCGGAGCGCGACCTGCTGGCCATGGCCGCGCTGCTGCGGGAGAGCGGGCTGCTGCCGCAGCAGATGCAGGCGCTGCAGACCCGGCTGCCGGGGGCGAATTTCACCCCTGCGGTGGCGAATACCCAGGAAGCCGCCTGGGCGGTGCTGGCGGCGCAGGCGCTGGGACGGGATGGCCGCCCGGCCCGGGTGGCGCTGGATGGCCGGGAGCAGGCGCCGGCGGCGCAATTCTCGGTGGCGCTGAGCGCGCCCGCGGTGGCGCGGAACCTCGGCGATGCGCCGCTCTACGTCACCACCTCCGTCACCGGCATCCCGGCCCAGCCCCTGCCGGCCGGGCGGGCGGGAATGCGCATCACGCGGCGCTTCCTCGGGCTCGACGGCCAGCCGCTGAACCTCGACACGCTGCGGCAGAACCAGGTCTTCGTCCTGCTGCTGGAAGGCAGGGCGGAGACGCGGGAAGCGCATCGCGCCATCCTGCAGCAGGGGCTGCCGGCGGGGTGGGAGATCATCGGAAGGCTGGCGGCGGGGGAGGTGCCGGGCATGCCCTGGCTCGGCACCCTGACCGAGACGGTGGCCTCCCCGGCGCTGGATGACCGCTTCGCCGCGGCCATGGATCTGACGCCGGATGCGCCGGAATTCCGCCTCGCGGTCCGGGTGCGGGCGGTGACGGCCGGGCAGTACGAACTGCCGGGCGCACAGCTCGAGGACATGTACCGGCCGCAGCTCTTCGCGCGGCAGAACACCGGGCGGATCACGGTGCGGCCGGTGGAGTGATGGCAGGGCCGGTGGAGGCGGGCGGGGAGGGCCAGGCCCCGCCCGGAGGGCGAGGCCGTGACGGCACCGGCGTGGCGGATCACGGCCGGGCCCTGGGGGCGGGCCGGCCCCGCCCTTCCGATGCGGGCTGCCCTGACCCTGTGGTGTCGGGCCACCGCCTCGGGACGGATGGCGCCCGCCCTGGCCCTCCCCCGCCGGCGAGGCAAGGGACGCCGCCGCCCACTGCGGCGGGGCGCATGCGCCCCGCCGGGATGCAGGTGGGCAGGGGCCGGCGCCGGCACCGCCTGGCTCTCGCCGCGCTGGCCGTGCTGGCGGGGCTTGCCGGCGCCGCCTTCATCCTCGACCGGCTTTACCCCCCCAACCTCGCCCGCCTCGCCGTGCATGGCACGGAGGTGCTGGACCGGGAGGGGCGCAGCCTCGCCGTCCTGCCCGCCCCGGGCGGCATCTGGCGGCTGCCGACCAGCGCCGCCGATGTGCCGCCGCATCTGCTGGATCTGCTGATCGCCGCCGAGGACCGGCGCTTCCGCCACCATCCGGGCGTCGATCCCCTGGCCCTCGCGCGCGCGGCCTTCCAATGGATTTGGGCGGGCCGCATCGTCTCCGGCGGCTCCACCCTGACGATGCAGGCGGCGCGGCTGCTGGAGCCACGGCCGCGGACCCTGCGCAGCAAGGCCATCGAGATCCTGCGTGCCCTGCAACTGGAAGCGCATTACTCGAAGGATGAGATCCTCGGTCTCTGGCTGACCCTGGCGCCGATGGGCGGCAACCTGGAAGGGGCGCGGATCGGGGCGCTTGCCTGGTTCGGCCGGCCGGTCGGGCAGCTCGATCCCGCCGAGGCGGCGTTGCTGGTGGCGATCCCCCGCAGGCCGGAGGCGCTGCGCCCCGACCGCCATCCCGCAGCCGCCCGCGCTGCCCGGGACGCGGTGCTGACGGAACGCGCACGCGCGGCCCCCGGCATCAGCCCCGAGGACACCGAAGCGGCGCTGGCCCGCCCGGTGCCCGCCATGCGCCGCCCGCTGCCCCAGGCCGCGCCGCACCTGGCGCGGGAGCTGGCGCGGGGTGCGACCGAGGTGCGCATCGCCTCCACCCTCTCCCTGCCCTTGCAGCGTGCGGCCGAGGCGATCGCTGGCCGGGCGCTGCGGGAGCTGCCGGAGCGGGCCTCGCTGGCCATGCTCGTGGCGGAGCTGGAGACGCGGGAGGTGCGGGCGCTGGTGGGCGGCGAGTTCGGCGCCAATGGCCGGGCGGGGATGCTGGATCTGACGCGGGCGGTGCGCTCGCCCGGCTCGGCGCTGAAGCCGGCGCTCTATGCCCTGGCCTTCGAGGCGGGGATCGCCGCGCCGGAGACGCTGCTGGCGGACCTGCCGCGCCGCTTCGGCGGCTACGCGCCGGAGAATTTCGACCGCGGCTTCGCCGGGCGCATCACGGTGGCGGATGCGCTGCGGCAATCCCTGAACCTGCCGGCCGTGGCGCTGCTGGCGGAGCTCGGGCCGCTGCGTTTCGTCGCGGCGCTGAAGGCGGCGGGGGCGCCGCCGCGCCTGCCGCCGGGGCAGGATCCCTCCCTGCCGCTGGCGCTTGGCGGGATGGGGACGACGCTGCGCGAGCTGGTCGCGGTGCATGCCGCGCTGGCGGATCAGGGACGGGCGCGGCCGCTGCTGTTCCGGCCGGGCGAGACGGTGGCGGCGGCGCGGCCGGCCTTCGCGCCGCGGGCGGCGGAACAGGTGGCGGGCATCCTGGTGAACCCCTTCCCCGGCGGTGGGCCGCAGGGCATCGCCTGGAAGACGGGGACGAGCTGGGGCGGGCGGGATGCCTGGGCGGTGGGGTACGACGCCCGGCATGTGGCGGGGGTCTGGGTCGGGCGGCCAGATGGCACGCCGCTGCCGGGCGCGACCGGCGCCCGCACCGCCCTGCCGCTGCTGGCCCAGCTCTTCGAGCGCCTGCCGCCCGCGCCGCGCCGCGCCCTGCCCGCCCGCACCGCGCCGGCGCCCATGCTGGCCGAGGCTGTGGACCGGCTGCGCCTGGTCTTCCCGCCCCCGGGCGCGGTGCTGGAGGAAGGCGTGCCGCACGTGACGCTGCGGGCGAGCGGCGGTCGCCGGCCGCTGACCTTCCTGGTGGATGGTCGGCCCGTCCCCGCCGAGCCCGCCAAGCGCGAGGCCGCTTGGCGCCCGGAGGGACCGGGCTTCTACCGCGTGACGGTGCTGGATGCGGCGGGCAGCGTGGCACGGGCGGAGGTGCGGGTGCGATAACGTTCCCACAAGACCGCTGCGCGGCTTTGGTGGGCGACATCACTGCATTCCCGAGGCCTTGCGGCGGCAGGGTCTGTCAGGCGCGCCGAGGGCTGACGGAGAACGGGCGGGGCGGGAATGTTGACCCCGGGTCTGCCGCACCCTACCTCAGCGGCGCGAGGCCACGTCCTCCCCCTTCATGGGTTCAGGTCCGGGACGGCCCGGCAGCTTGCTTGGAGGCTGCCATGGCTTGGCTCATTCTCACTATCGCCGGTCTGTTCGAGGTCGTCTGGGCCTTCGCGATGAAGCAGTCGGAGGGCTTCACGCGCCTCTGGCCCTCGGTCGTCACCCTTGCCGCGATGCTGGTGAGCTTCGGGCTGCTGTCCTGGTCGATGCGAACGCTCCCCCTTGGCACCGCCTATACGGTGTGGACTGGGATCGGCGCGGTGGGCGCCTTCCTCGTCGGCGTCGTCTTCCTCGGTGAGACGGCCAATGCGCTGCGCGTGACCGCCGCCCTGCTGATCGTGAGCGGCCTGCTGCTCATGAAGCTGTCCAGCCCCGCGTAGGAGCTTGGGTGGCGGCCGTCCGGCGCATGGCGCCAGCGCCTCCTGCCGGCCGCGCGGGCTACCGGCCCATGCGCTCCACCAGCATGCAGCCGCCACACCGGCACGGCGTGTGAAATACGAATCAGGACCGGTCCACAGCCGCCCGGCCTGGCCTGGCTCCCGCGCGCATCTCCTGCGCGAATCCTGCAGGTGATACCCGGCTCGGCACGTCAGGAGCTTCCGGCCGGGTGGCAGCTTGCCGCGGCGCGGCGTCGCGGGGCGTGGCGATCGCATGCGGTGCTTCGCCCGGCCCGCCGCGGCCAGGCGGCAGGAAGGGCAGATCCGCCATGTCCCCTCCTGTCCTGCCAGGCGGTGCATGGGCCTTGCGGCGGGCGGCCCACCCTCCCATGGTCCCGCCATGACCACCCTTTATATCGACGGCGATGCCTGCCCGGTGCGGGAGGAGGCGTTCCGCGTCGCCACCCGGCTCAACCTGCCGGTGAAGCTCGTCGCCAATGGCTCCCGCCCCATCCGCCCGCCCGGCCTGCCGAATGTGGAGCTGGTGCTGGTCCCGGAAGGCGCCGACAAGGCGGATGACTGGATCGCCGAGCGCATCGCCCGCGGCGATGTCTGCATCACCGCGGATATCCCGCTCGCCAGCCGCTGCCTCGCCAGGGGCGCCCGCGCCCTGGGCTTCAAGGGGCGCCCCTGGACGCCGGACAATATCGGCGGGGCGCTGGCGGGGCGGGAGGTGTCGCGGGAGATGCGGGAGCGCGGCCTCGCCACCGGCGGCCCGGCGCCGCTGAGCAGGGAGGACCGCTCCCGCTTCCTCGCCGCGCTGGACGCGGAGGTGGCGGCGGCGAAGCGGGACCTGGCCGCGCCGCCGCCCCGCGCCTGGGTACCCTTCGAGTGAGCCAGGACCCGCTCGGCCGCCTGCTGTACCGCGACGAGCGGCTGCTGGTGCTGGACAAGCCGGCGGGGCTCGCGGTGCATGCCGGGCCGCGGGGCGGGGTCTCGCTGGAGGACTGGCTGCCGGCGCTGGCGATGGGGAAGAAGCGCCTGCCGCAGCCGGCGCACCGGCTGGATGCGGACACCGCCGGCTGCCTGGTGCTGGGGCGGACCAAGCCGGCGCTGGCCGAATTGGGCGCGCTCTTCGCCGCCGGGCAGGTGCGCAAGACCTATTGGGCCGTGGTGCGCGGCGTGCCGGGGGAGGCAGGGGTGATCGAAGCGCCGCTGCTGAAGCGCAGCACGGCGCGGGAGGGCTGGCGCATAGTGGTGGACCCCGCCGGCCAGCCGGCCGTGACGGAGTGGCGCCGCCTGGGCGGGGCCGAGGGCCTTGCCTGGCTGGAGCTGCATCCGCGCACCGGCCGCACCCACCAGCTTCGCGTCCATTGCGCCCATGCCGGCTGGCCGATCCTCGGCGATGCGCGCTACGGCGAAGGCCCCGGGCCGATGCAGCTGCTGGCGCGCGGCATCGCGCTGCCGCTCTCGCCCCCCGTCGCGGTGGAGGCGCCGGTGCCGCCGCATATGCGGGCGGCGCTGGCGCGCTGCGGCTGGGCGGCATGAGCCCGGCCCTGCTCCTCGCCCTGCTGCTGGCCGCGCCGGCCGTGGCGCAGCGCCCGGCCTGCGGCTATGGCGAGGGGCTGGCCGCGCTGCGAACTGCCGAGACGGCGCTCGGCGCCCC
>NZ_JAMZIK010000119.1 GCF_024178315.1 Siccirubricoccus soli
CCGGCGCGGCCGGTGGCGGGGCTGCCCGGCGCGGCGGCCGAGGCGGCGCTGCGCGAGGGTGCAACCGATGCCCTGCTGCTGCAGGGGGCGGAGGCGCCGGCGCGCATGGCGGCGCTCGGCCTGCAGCCCTGGCTGGCGCTGGATGCGGCGCTGGGCCCGATGGTGGCGGGGGCCGGCCGGCCGGAGCTGCGCGCCGCCCTGATGGTGGCGGCGGCGCATGCCCGACTGCAGGCCCTGGTGGTGCTGCCGGCGCTGACGCCGGGCAATACCGTGGCGCTGTGGCGCGGCGCGGCGCAGCGCTGGATGGAGGAGGGGCGGGCGGCGGTGACGCCCGGGCTGCGGCTGCTCACCGGCACGGAGTATCCGCATCTGGCGCCGCCCTCCGAGGCGGTGAGCCTGGCCTATCGCGCCTGGCTGCAGCAGCGGCTGGGCTGGAGCCCGAGCTGAACTCCCGAGGACGTTGCTGCGCAACGCCGTGGGGCCCCGGAACCGCGGCATGTCCGGGGTCCTCGCACAGCAAGCGCGGCAAGGCCGCGGCGGGACAGGGAGCGGTGGCGCAGACGCGCGCGGCGATCACGGGGGAAACGGGGCGGCATAATCCGTGAGACAGGCCGGATCGCTGGTGCCTTGAAGATGCCATTGTGCGGTGCAACATTAGCGGCGAGGGCAGGGAGGAAACCGAACCCGAAGGATCCCTCAGCCATGTTCATGTTCCTGATCGGCCTCGCCGCCCTGGTGGTCGCCGGCCTCGTCACCGACCACGAAGCCCAGCGCGAAGGCTTCGACGAGCTGCGCGGCGGCGCCCACCTCGGCGCCTGACGGCCAGACGATGCCAGGGGGCTCGCGCCCCCTGGCACCGGCCGGCCTTCTCCCCGCAGACCACACTCACGCGACTTCCAGCGGCGCCTTCCTTGCGGCTTGCGCGTTGACGCGCATCTGAAAGCCGGTGCCGTATCGGGAGCGCATGATCTCACCCCTTGCTTCGCCTGGCCTCCGGCCAGACCGCCCCCGCATCGCCGTCATCGGCGCCGGGCCGGGTGGGCTTGCCGCCGCCATGCTGCTGGCCGCCCAGGGGGCCCGCGTCACCCTGTTCGAGAAGGATGCGGAGATCGGCGGCCGCTCCCGCACTCTGGCGGCGCCGGGCGGCTACCGCTTCGACCTCGGTCCCACCTTCTTCCTCTATCCGCGGATCCTCGCCGAGATCTTCACCGCCTGCGGCGCCGAGCTGTCAGCGGAGGTGGAGCTGATCCGGCTGGACCCGCAATACCGCTTGGTCTTCGAGGGCGCGGCGACGCTCGACGCGACGCCGGACGTGCCCCGGATGGAGGCCGAGATCGCCCGGCTCTGCCCGGGCGACGCGCCGGGGCTGCGCAGCTTCCTGGCGGAGAACCGCCGCAAGCTCGAGGCCTTCCGCCCGGTGCTGGAGCGGCCCTTCAGCGCGTTGCGCGACCATCTCTCCCCCGGGCTGCTGCGCAGCCTGGCGCTGCTCCGGCCGCATCGCAGCCTGGACCAGGATCTGGCGCGGCATTTCCGCGACCCGCTTGTGCGCCTCGCCTTCTCCTTCCAGAGCAAATACCTGGGGATGAGCCCCTTCCGCTGCCCCAGCCTGTTCACCATCCTGAGCTTCCTGGAATACGAGCACGGCATCTTCCACCCGCGCGGCGGCTGCGGCGCGGTCGCCGCCGCCATGGCGCGGGTGGCGGCAAGGCTGGGCGTCGAGATCCGCCGCGACTCGGCGGTGGAGCGCATCGCCTTCGCCGGACGACGGGCGGTGGGGGTGGAGCTGGGCGGGGCGCGCCACGCCGCCGACGCCGTGGTGGTGAATGCCGATTTCGCCCATGCCATCCCGCGGCTGATCCCGGATGCGCTGCGGCAGCAATGGTCGGACCGGCGGATCGCCGGGGCACGCTATTCCTGCTCCACCTTCATGCTCTACCTCGGCGTGGCAGGCAGCTTCCCGGAACTCGCCCACCACACCGTGCTGCTGGCCGAGGATTACCGGCGCAACATCCGCCAGATCGAGACGGGCGAGATCCCGGACGTGCCGAGCCTCTATCTGCACCATCCGGGGGCGAGCGACCCCTCCATGGCGCCGCCGGGGCATAGCAGCCTCTACCTGCTGGTGCCGGTGCCGAATCTGCGGCAGTCGGCGGCGGCGGGGGTGGACTGGACGCAGGAGGCGCCGCGCTATCGCCGGCTGGCGCTGGACCGGCTGCGGGCGCTCGGCCTGCCGGATCTCGCGCCGCGCATCCGCTACGAGCGCATGGTGACGCCGGCGGACTGGCAGGCGCGTTATGCGGTGGGGTTCGGCGCCACCTTCAACCTCAGCCACGATCTGGGGCAGATGCTGGGCTTCCGGCCGCGCAACCGCTTCTCCGGCGTGGAGGGGGTATATCTGGTGGGCGGCGGCACCCATCCGGGCAGCGGGCTGCCGGTAATCTACGAAGGGGCGCGGATCACCGCCACGCTGCTGGCGCAGGATCTCGGCCTGCGCCCGGCGGCGCAGGGCGCGGGCGTGGCCGGGCTGACGCCGGCCTGCACCCCGGCGGCGTAGGAAGGCGCGGCGGGTGGCCCGGGCCGCCTCAGGCCGGTCGTTCGGCAATCTGGGCCGCCTGACGCCGCGCGGCGGCGTTCCGGGGCATCAAGGAGTGGACCATGGCACGGGTGGTGGTGGTCGGCAGCGGGCTGGGCGGGCTGGCGGCAGCGGTGGTGGTGGCGGCGCGCGGGCATGAGGTCACGCTGCTGGAACGCAATGCCTGGCTGGGCGGCAAGGCGGCGGTGCTGCATCTGGACGCGCCGGATGGCAGCGGGCGCTTCCGCTTCGACATGGGACCCACCATCCTGACCGTGCCGCGGGTGCTGCGCCGCATCTATGCCGAGGCCGGGCGCGACCAGGCGCAGGCGCTGCCGCTGCTGCGCCTCGACCCGCAATGGCGCTGCTTCTTCGACGACAACACCCGGATCGACCTGCTGGAGAACGTGGACGCCATGGCGGCGGCGATGGACCGCTTCACGCCGGAAGGCCAGCAGGGCCAGGGCTATCTCCGCTTCCAGCAGGTCGCGCGGAAGCTGCACGAGGTCTCGGAGAGATTCTTCTTCTGGAAGCCGGTGGAGTCGATGCTCGACACCATCGACCTGAAGAGCAACCTGGACCCCGGCACGATGCGGGACGTGTTGGCGCTGCGCATGGGCAAGTCCATGGCGAAGGTCATCCGCGGCCATGTGCCGGATGCCCGGCTGGCGCAGATGCTGGACCATTTCTGCCAGTATGTCGGCTCCAACCCCTATCTCGCCCCGGCCGTGCTCTGCTCGATCGGGGACATGCAGGCGAGCGAGGGCGTCTGGTACCCGGTGGGCGGCACCCGCGCCGTGGCGGAGGGGCTGGCGCAACTCGCCGCGGAGCTGGGCGCCGAGCTCCGCACCGGCACCGAGGTCGCAGGGTTCGAGCTGGAGAAGGGCGCCGTGCGCGCGGTGCGGACCGCCGGCGGCGAACGCATCCCCTGCGATGCCGTCATCTCCAACATGGATGCCGTCCGCACCTACCGGGAGCTGGTGGGCGGCGAGACGGGCGAGCGCTATGCGCGGAAGGCGCCGGAGCCGGCCTGCTCGGGCGTGGTGCTCTATCTCGGGCTGAACCGGCGCTACGAGCATCTGGCGCACCACGACTTCGTCTTCTCCCGCGATGCGGAGGAGGAGTTCGCGGCGATCTACGGGCGCGGCGAGCCGGCGCCGGACCCGACCTGCTACCTGGCGGCGCCCTCCATCAGCGATCCCTCGGTGGCACCGGAGGGGGGCGAGGCGCTCTATGTGCTGGTGCATACGCCGCATCTGCGGCCGGGACATGATTGGGCGCGGATGTTTCCTGCCTACCGGCAGGTGATCCTGGACAAGCTGAAGCGCACGGCAGGGCTCGGGGATATCGAGGAGCGGATCGTGGCGGAGGGCGGGATGACGCCGGCCGACATCCACAACCGCTACCGGGTGCTGGACGGGGCGATCTATGGCCTCGCCTCGCATGGCGCCTTCCTCGGCGCCTTCAAGCCGGGCAACCGCTCGAAGGCGGTGCGGGGGCTGTATCTGGCGGGGGGCGCGGCGCATCCGGGGCCGGGCATGCCGATGGTGATGATGTCCGGCTGGATCGCCGCCGATGCGCTGGACCGGGATTTCGGCGGGCATGGCATGTCGGCGGCGGCGGAGCAGGCCGGGCAGCGGGATGCGCTGCGGGCCGGGCTGGCGGCGGAGTAGCGGCGATGGCGGGGCGGGAAGCAGCGCGCGGCGCGGCGCCCGGCCCGGCGGCGCTGTTCTCGCCCTGGCGGCATGCCTTCTTCCGCCGCGCCTTCCTGCGCTTCGCGCGGCGGCATCTGCGGGCGGTGCGGCTGGCGGCATGGGGCGCGCCGGCGGCGGGGGACGGGCCGCTGGTGGTCTTCGCCAACCATCCCTCTTGGTGGGATGGCGTCGCCTTCATGCTGCTCTCCGACTCGCTGTTTCCCGGCCGGCGGATGATGGTGCCGATGGATGCCGAGGCGCTTGCCCGCTACGGCTTCATGCGGCGCATCGGCGTCTTCGGGGTGGAGCAGCATTCGGCGCGTGGGGCGCTGGGTTTCCTGCGGGTGGCGGAGGCGGTGCTGGCGCTGCCCGGCCACATGCTGTGGCTGAATGCGCCCGGTCGGTTCTGCGATGTGCGGGAGCGGCCGGTGCCCATCGCCCCCGGGCTGGTGCGGCTGGCGGAGCTGGCGCCGCGGGCGCGCTTCCTGCCGCTGGCGCTGGAATATCCCTTCTGGACCGAGCGGGCGCCGGAGATGCTGGCGGGGTTCGGCACGCCGCTGGAGGGAGCGGCGCTGGCGGCGATGGACCGCGCGGCGCGGGAGGCGGCGCTGCGGCAGGCGCTGGAGGCCACGATGGACCGGCTGGCCGCCGATGCCGTGGCGCGCGACCCGTCGCGCTTCCTGCCGGTGCTGCGCGGGCGCGAGGGGATGGGCGGCTTCTACCAGGCGTGGCGGTGGGTTGGCGCCACGCTGCGCGGTCGCCACTTCGACCCGCGGCATGACCCTCGCGCAGACGGATCGGCGGAGGGCAGACTCATGGTTTCCAAAGGCCTTTCGGCCTTTGGTAGGGGGTCCAAGGGGGGCAAAGCCCCCCTTGACCGGCAGCCATGATCCCCTGGGTGGTCCTCACCCTGGCGCTGCTGCCGGTCGTCTTCGGCGCGGTCAATCTCTGGCTGCTGCCGCGGCTGCGCAGCGCCTCCGCGCCGGGCCTGCTGGTTTCCATCCTGATCCCGGCGCGCGACGAGGCCGCCAACATCGCTGCCTGCCTGGAGGCCGCCGCTGCCAGCCGGGGCGTGGCGGTGGAGATCCTGGTGATGGATGACGGCTCCTCGGACGGGACCGGGGGGATCGTCGCGCGGCTTGCCGCCACCGATCCGCGGGTGCGGCTGCTGCATGCCCCTCCCCTGCCTCCCGGCTGGACGGGCAAGGTGCATGCCTGCGCCCGGCTGGCGGAGGCGGCGCGGGGCACGCATCTGCTGTTCATCGATGCCGATGTGCGGCTGGCGCCGGGGGCCGCCGCCGCCATGGCCGGGCATGCGGCGGCGCGGGGCATCGGGCTGGTCTCCGGCGTGCCGCGGCAGGTGATCGGCAGCCTGGGCGAGGCGCTGACGGTGCCCGCCATCAACCTGCTGCTGCTGGGCTACCTGCCGGCCGCGGGGCGCGCCTTCACCCGGCATCCGTCGCTGGCGGCGGCCTGCGGCCAGCTCCTGCTCTGCGACCGCGCGGCCTATGCGCGGGCGGGCGGGCACGCGGCGCTGCACGGCGTGCTGCATGAGGCGATCGCCCTCGCCCGTCGCTTCCGCGCCGCGGGGGAGCGGACGGAGGTGGTGGATGGCGCGCCGCTCGCCGCCTGCCGGATGTATCGGGGGCTGGGGGAAGCCTGGGCCGGCTTCGTGAAGAATGCGCGGGAGGGGATGGCGACGCCGCTCGGCCTGCCGGTCTGGACGCTGCTGCTGGCGGGCGGGCATCTGGCGCCCTTCCTCCTGCTGCCGGCGGGGCCGGCCTTCGCGGCGCTGGCGCTGGTCCTGGCCCTGCGAGTGGCGATCACCCGGCGGGCCCAGGAGCCCTGGTGGACGGTGCCGCTGCACCCGCTGACGGTGGCGGTGGCGCTGGCGATTCAATGGGATGCGCTGGGGCGCGCGGCGCTCGGCCGGGGGGCGGGCTGGAAAGGCCGCGCATATCCGGCCACAAGGGGGGCATGAGGCCGCCCGCTCCCCCGCCCCCTGCCCTGCCCTGCCCCGCTTTGGCCCGCCCCGCCATGGCCCGGGGCTGAGACGCACGCCATGTCCCAGCCCCGTCCGCTCGAGACCGGCAGCCTGGCCGTCGGCGCCACGCCGACGCGCGACCATGACACCGAGAATTTCCCCACCGCCTCGCTGATCCTGGCCAAGAAGCTGCGGGCCAAGGTGATGGCCTTCTACCGCTTCGTGCGCGTGGCCGACGATATCGGCGACAGCCCCGACCTGCCGCCGGAGGAGAAGATCGCCCGGCTGGACGCGATGGAGCGGGCGCTGGACGACCCCGCCAGCGCGGTGCCGGAAGCGCGGCGCATGCATGCCACGGGCGTCGGGGTGGAGGAGGCGCGGCTGATGCTTTCCGCCTTCCGCCAGGATGCGGTGAAGCGCCGCTACGCCGATTGGGCAGAACTGGAGGATTACTGCCGCCGCTCCGCCGACCCGGTGGGGCGCATGCTGCTGCGGCTGCATGGGGATGGCGACAACCGGGCGGCGAATGCGGCGGCGGATGCGCTCTGCACCGCGCTGCAGGTGCTGAACCACCTGCAGGACCTGGTGCCGGACCGCGACGCGCTGGACCGGATCTACCTGCCGGAATCCTGGATGGCGCTGGCCGGCGGCGAGGCGGGGTTCTTCGACCCGGCGAACACGGCGCGGCGGCGGGAGGTGCTGGACGCCGCGCTGGACCGGGTGGAGGAGGCGCTGGACCGGGCGGAGGCGCTGCCGCGGCTGCTCAAGGCGCGGCGGCTGGCGATCCAGAGCGCCATGACCATCGGCTGCGCCCGGCGGCTGCTGGCGAAGCTGCGCGTGGCGGACCCGGTGCTGGGGCGCGTCGCGCTCGGCAAGCCGGATTTCGCCAAGGCGCTGCTGGCGGCGCTGCGGCAGCCGCGCTCGGAGGCGGCGATCGTCGCCGGGCGGGTCTCCCGCGCCGGCTCCTCCTTCGCCCGCGGCATGGCGGCGCTGAAGGGGGAGCGGCGGCGGGCGCTCTGGGCGGTCTATGCCTTCTGCCGGGCGGTGGACGACATCGCCGATGGCGCCATGCCGGAGGCGGAGAAGCGACGCTGCCTCGCCGCCTGGCGTGCCAAGCTGGCGGCGCCGGATTGCGTGCTCTCGCGCGAGCTGGCCTGGGCGCGGCAGGCCTATGGCGTGCCGCTCGAGGAATGCCAGGCGATGATCGCCGGCATGGAGACGGATGCGGCGGACCGGCTGCGGCTGGAGAGCGAGGCGGATCTCGACCTCTATTGCCGCCGCGTCGCCGGCAGCGTCGGCGCCATGGCGGTGCGCATCTTCGGCGCGCCGGAGGCGGAGGGGTTCGGCCTGGCGCTCGGCCACACCTTCCAGCTCACCAACATCCTGCGCGACGTGGACGAGGATGCGGAGCGGGAGCGGGTCTATGTGCCGCTCGATCTGCTGGCGAAGGCGGGCATCCCGGATGGGAAGGCGGCGGCGATCGTCGGCGATCCGCGCTTCGGCGCGATCTGCGAGGGGCTGGCGCGGCAGGCGGAGGCGGGGTTTGCCAGGGCGGCCGAGGAGATCGGCCGCTTCGACCGCAGCGCGCTGCTGCCGGCGGCGGTGATGATGTGGGGCTACCGCCGGCTGTTCGAGCGGCTGCGGGCGCGCGGCTTCTCCGGGCCCCGGCCGCGGCCGCGGCTGAGCACGGGCGAGAAGCTGCGCATGGCCTGGATGGCGCTCGGCTTCGGGCGGGTGGCGTGAGGCGGATGCAAGGGTGCTGACTCCCATGGCATCGTGCCAAGCCGCACCGGCCTGGCCGACCTCCCCCCTGCCCCGGGCTGCGAGGAAGCGTCGAGGTGGAGATGCCGCGGCACGCGCCGCCGCCACGCCCCAGAGCGTCGCCCTGGCCGTACCGGCCTGTCCCCCCACCCTGACCCCCCCAATGCCCGGGGTCACGCCCGGGGCGGGTCACGCCCCCAGCCCTGCCCGCCCCAGCTTGGACCGCCGCTCCGCATGACCATCCACATCATCGGCGCCGGGGTGGCAGGGCTGGCCGGGGCGCTGGCGCTGCTGGAAGCGGGCCGGCCGGTCGCGCTGCACGAGGCCTCGCCCCAGGCGGGCGGGCGCTGCCGGGCGCTGCCGGACGGCACGGATAACGGCACCCATGCGCTGATCGGCGCCAACCGCGCGGCGCTGGCGTTCCTGGCGACCATCGGCGCGCGCGAGGGCTGGGTGGAGCCGGAGCCGGCCGGGCTGCCGGTGCTGGATCTGCGGGACGGAAGGGCCTTCCGCGTCGCGCTCTCGCCGCTGGCCTGGGGCAATGCGGCGCTGCGACCGCCGGGCTTCTCCGCCGGGGCGCTGCTCGCCTTGGCGAAGCTCGCCCTGCCGCTGCCGGACCGCGCCATCGGCCCGGCGCTGGCGGCGCATCCGGAATTCCTTCGCGGCTTCGTCGATCCGCTGGTGGTGGCGGCGCTGAACACGCCGGTGGAGGAGGCCTCCGCCCGCCGCCTCGGCGCGGTGCTGCGGCGGCTGGGGGGCAAGGGGGCGACGCGGCTCTTCGTCGCGCGGCACGGGCTGGGACCGGATCTGGTGGCGCCGGCGGTGGCGGCGCTCAGGACGCGCGGCGCCACGCTGCGCACCGGCGCCAGGCTGCGGCGGCTGGTGACGCAGGGCGGGCGGGTGGCGGCGCTGGATTTCGGCGAGGACGCCATCGCCCTCGGCCCGGAGGACGCGGTGCTGCTGGCGACGCCGCCCTGGGAGAGCCAGCGCCTGCTGCCGCATCTGGAGACGCCTTCCTCCTACGCCCCCATCGTGAACCTGCACTACGCGCATCGCACGCCGGGGCCGGTGCGCTTCCTCGGCCTGCTGGACGCGCTCTGCCAATGGGTGCTGGTGCGGCCGGAGGGGGTTTCCGTCACCGTCTCCGCCGGGGATGCAGCGGCACGGGAGGAGCAGGAGAGCCTGGCCCCCCGCGCCTGGGCGGAGCTGCGCCGGGCGGCGCTGGCCTTCGGCCTCAAGGGGGAGTGGCCCGAGGCGCCGCCGCCATGCCGGGTGGTGAAGGAGCGGCGGGCGACGCCACGCCACCTGCCCGGCCCGGCGCTGCGCCCGCCCCCGCTGCCTTTGCCGAACCTGGCCCTGGCCGGGGATTGGACGGAGCCGGTGCTGCCCGCGACCATCGAGGCGGCGGTGCTCTCCGGCCAGGCGGCGGCGCGGGCGCTGCTGCGGCGCTGAACCGGCGGCGGCGCCTTGGCGAGAGCGAAGCGCGGCAAGGCGACGCGCCGACGATGTCGGGCCAGCGGCAACACCGGCGCTGGAGCCACGCTGAACGGAGGCACCGCCCTGCCGGTGAGGCAAAGGCGCAGCAGCGACGAGGCGCGGGTGATGCCGGGCCGTCCGCCCCCGCCCTGCTACCGCAGCCCCACGGCACAGGCTCCCACCTCACCCTTGCCTTCGCTGCCAAGCTGGGCGACGGAAGCCCATGCTGCCGGACCTCATTGCGCTGCGCCAGGCGGAGGCGAAGGACGGGACGCTGCCGATCGCGCGGCGGCGGGCGCTGCTCGCCGCCCTGGCCGGGGCCGTCCGGCGCCGGGCGGAGGCCGTCGCCGCCGCCGCGGATGCCGATTTCGGCGGGCGCAGCGCGGTGGAGACCCTGCTCGCCGATGTGAAGCTGGTGGTGGATGCGGCATGGCGGGCGCGGCGGCAGCTGCGGCGCTGGGCGAGGCCGCGGCGGGTGCCGGTGCCCTTCCCCTTCCTCCCCGCAAGGGCGCGGGAGGAATATGTGCCGAAGGGCATCGTCGGCATCATGGCGCCCTGGAACTACCCGCTGCAGCTCGCCCTGCTGCCGGCCATCGACGCGCTGGCGGCGGGCAACCGCATCCTGGTGAAGCCCTCCGAGGCGGCGCCGGCCACCGCGGCGCTGCTGGCCGAGATCCTGGCCGAGGCGCTGGGGCCGGAGGTCGCGCGCTGCGTCCAGGGCGGGCCCGAGGTGGCGGCGGCATTCGCCGCCCAGCCCTTCGACCACCTGGTCTTCACCGGCGGGACCGAGACCGGGCGCCGCGTCATGCAGGCGGCGGCGCGCAACCTGGTGCCGGTGACGCTGGAACTCGGCGGCAAATGCCCCTGCCTGGTGCTGCCGGGCGCCGATCTGGCGGCGGCGGCGCGCGCCATCCTGGCCGGCAAGGCGCTGAATGCGGGACAGACCTGCATCGCGCCGGATACCGTGCTGCTGATCGGCCATGCGGTGGCGGAGTTCGCCGCCGCCTGCCGCGCCACGGGCATCGCCCGGCCGGAGACGGCGCTGGCCAATGACCGCCAGGCGGCGCGGCTGGAAGCGCTGTGCGACGGGGCGCGGCTGACGCCGCTGGGCGCGGATGGGCCGGGGCGGCAGCGCGCCCTCGCCCTGGCGGAGGCACCGCCGGACCACCCCCTGCTGGCGGAGGAGATCTTCGGCCCGGTGCTGGCGGTGCAGGAGGTGGCCGATCTCGGCGCGGCGCTCGATTGGGTGCGGGCGCGGCCGGCGCCGCTGGCGATCTACCTCTTCGGCGCGACCGCCGAGGAGGAGGCGTGGGTGGCGCGGGAGACGCGGAGCGGCGCCATCGTCAGCGGCCGCTGCGTGGACTACGCCGCCTTCCCGGCGCTGGCCTTCGGCGGCACCGGCGCCTCCGGCTTCGGGCGGCGGAATGGCGAGGCAGGGTTCCGCGAGTTCAGCCTGCTGCGGGCGCGGGTGCGGCAGGGGCGATGGAGCCTGGCGCGGCTGCTGGACCCGCCGCGCGACGCCGGGGCGCTCCGGCTGGTGCGGCGGCTGCTGCGTCTCGGCCAGGGCGGGTGAGGCCGCTCGGCAAGCGGGCGTGGCAGGACGCTGCGCGGCGCCGCCAGGGCTGGTGGCCTTGGCGGGGGCGGCGCCGCACGCGCCATGCGCCTTTCGCACCACCCGATGCCCGGCTCGGAAGGTCCCGAGGGTCCAAGCCGGTATCGCGCGCAGGGTTGGTGTGATGGCTGCGCGCCAACATCTAGCACATCCCGGCCGAGCACCCGTGGACCGGCACGGGTCGGCCTGTCGCGCAGCCGGCACGATCTCGCGCCCCGGCGAGGTCCCGGCGCAAAGGCCCCGCCGGGCCGGCTTCCATGCAGGCCCCGGGCGAGTCCGGCGCCGAACCGCCACGCGGCGCCGGGACCGGCATGCAAGCCGCCCCGCTCGGATCACGCCGCCATGCGGGAGACCGGCAAGCTGTCCTCCGCGTCATCTCCATGAAATCTCCGTCCCGACCGAAATCTCGAAGAACAGTCAGGAAATTTGACACCTCCGGTTTCGACAAAAAATCATCGAACATTCTCATAGCGATGTGATCGTGGCACGCGGTTTGTAACACCCCGCCCGCAACGGGATCGGCGGCCCGCGTTTCGTGCGGCCGCCCCGGGGCAGGTAGGAGCTTCCCATGCGTGCTGTTAATCCGGCGGTCGCCGCGCTCTGCATCAGCCTGATGTCCGGCACCGCCTGGGCCGCGACCATCAGCTACACTGGATCCCTGCCGCAGTCGGAAACCGACCTGGCGGAGTCGCTCGCCTTCACCCGGTTCAACCCGACGCTCGGCACACTCACCGCGGTGAGCTTCACCCTCGCCGGCGAGGCCCATGGCGATTACGGCGTCGAGAACCGCAACCGGAATGCGCGCGACATCACCGTCACGCTGTCGGTCACGCTGAGCCTGATGCGCCCGGACGCGACGCCGCTGGTCATCTCCATTCCGCAGACGGTGAGCCTGCTCGGCCTTGCCGCCTACGACCAGGCGACGGATTTCGCCGGGGGTTCCGGCGCCTCCGGCGTGCTGCAGGCCAGCCGCTCGGAAAGCGCCACGACCAGCGCCGCGAGCGACCTCGCCCTCTTCACCGGCCTCGGGACGATCTTCCTGCCCATCGCCGCCGAGGGCAACAGCCGCGTCGAGGCCGGCGGCAATGTCAGCTCCTACATCGACACCTCGGCCGCGGCCCAGGTGACCGTCACCTACACCTACACCGCCCCGCGGCCCATCGTGACGCGGCCCACGCCGGTGTCCGAGCCGGCCGGCCTCGCCCTGCTCGGCGCCGGCCTGCTCGGCCTGCGCCTGGCGAGGCGCCGCCGCGGCTGAACGGCGCTCAGGCGGCGACGCAGCCGGCGGGCTTCACCTTCCGCACCGTGCTCGCCGGGTGCTTCAGCAGCTTCGCCGCCGGGCGGATCGGGCGGCGCACCAGCTCCCCGCCGCAATTCGGACAGGCGCCGGCCAGCACGCCCGCGGCGCAGCCGGCGCAGAAGGTGCATTCATAGGAGCAGATGCGCGCCTCCCGGCTGTCCGGCGGCAGGTCGGTGCCGCAGCATTCGCAGCAGGGGCGGAGTTCGAGCATGGCGGGGCCTCCCGGTTTCGCAGGCGGCCAGCCTCGCCGATCCCGGCCCTGCCCGGCAACCGCCGCCGAACCCCGGCCCGCCCGCCGCGTTGCGGCGGGATGAGCGACAAGCCGAAAACCCCCGACCCCGCCACCGAGCGCGCCGCCGGCACCATCGACCGCCCGATCGGCACGGATGACGCCCAGCCGGGCGACCGCGCCGAGCGCGGCGCCGAATTCGGCGGGCCCATCGACATCTTCCCGACCCGCCGCGACCGCCCCGGCATCGAGGACCCGAACGCCACCGACACGCCGGAGCAGAATCCGACCTAGCTCCGCGCCGCGCCCTGTCGAAGCCTCGTCATCTGAAGGGAACGGGGCAGGACACGGGCAGGGCGCGCATCCTCCGGCTGCCGTACTGGCCGGAAGCGATCCGGGTCGCCTGAGAGACGCTCTGGTACGAGCGGTTCAAGCCGACCGGCAATGAGGGCTCGTCCAGTTCTTCACCCTCCTGGCGAATTGGCTGCGAGAAGCCCATCCGCCTCTTCGCCGCCGGCATGGAGATCGCTGCCGCGGTGCTGGTGCTGATCCCGCGCAGCCAGGCCTTCAGCGGGCTGTTCGCCGTCGGCATCATGACCGGCGCCAGCTTCTTCCACACCGTCAGCCCGCTCCGCATCGACCCCTATGGCGATGGCGGCAGGCTGTTCAGGGAAGCCTGCTTCACCTTCCTCATGGGTGGCTTCATCGCCCTGGTGCGGCGGGAGGAGCTGGTCGCCATCGCCCGGCGCCTGCCGCCGCGCGGGTCTGCTCGCGAATTGTCATTCACCGGGAGCGGAGCGCCCCGGTATCCTCCCGCCGCCAACAAGACCTCGGGAGGAAACCATGTCCTGGATCCGCTGCGCGGCGCTGGCCGCGCTGCTTGCCGCGCCCTTGCCGGCCGCTGCCCAGACCGCCACCCCGGCACCGGGCCAGCCGCCGGCCAATTGGTACCCCTCGCGCTATGGGGCGGATGACCAGATCGGCGCCATGAACCTGCTGAATGCGCAGAAGGTGCTGGAGGCCGTGCGGCTGGTCACGCGCGGCCAGGTCTATCGGCTCGGCGTGCCGGTGGGGCGGGAGACGCCGGCCTTCCCGCCGCGCAGCCTCTCCGTCACGGTGATGATGCCCGACCAGTTCGGCGGCGCCACCGTGCCCTCCGAGAACCGCATGTCCTATGCCGACGACATGTTCACCGGCTGGCTCGGCGTCGGCAGCCAGATCGACAGCTTCGCCCATCTCGGCATCGACAACGTCTTCTACAACGGCAACCGGGCGCAGGATTTCATGCACACCACCGGCGTGACGCGGCTCGGCATCGAGGGCATCCCGCCCATGGTGACGCGCGGCGTGCTGGTGGACATGGCGCGCGCCCGCGGCAAGCCGATGCTCGACGAGGGCGAGATCATCACCGCCGACGATTTGCGCAACGTCATGCGCGACCAGGGCGTGCAGGTGCGGCGCGGCGATGTGGTGCTGATCCATACCGGCTGGGTGGAGCTGCTGGAGCGCGACCCGGCCCGCTTCGGCAAGGGCGAGCCGGGCATCGACAATGGCGCGGCGGAATACCTGGCGAGCCTCGAGGTGGTGGCGGTCGGCGCCGATACCTGGGGGGTGGAGGCGGTGCCCTTCCGGAACCCCAACCGGGTGTGGGAGGGGCACCAGACCCTGCTGGCGAAGAACGGCATCCATATCCTGGAGGTGATGGACACCCGCGCCCTGGCGCGCGATCAGGCGACGGAGTTCCTCTTCGTGCTCGGCCAGCCGCTGCTGAAGGGGGCGGTGCAGGCGATCATCAACCCGATCGCCATCAGGTAGCGGCCAGGGCATCGCCGGGCGACGGTGGCGCCCCCCGCAGGCATGCCCCGCCCTGCGGTCCAGGGCGCGGATCATCGGAGGGCGGTGGCGCCCGCAGGCGTCCCTCCGCCCTGCGATCAGGGCGTGGGCGGGCCGGCAGCGCGGGCCAGGGCGTTGTTCTGGTAGCGCGGGTCGCCGGTCACCTCCCGGCCCAGCCAGGCGGGGCGGGGGAAAGGCTGGTCGGCATCGGCCAGCTCGATCTCGGCCAGCACGAGGCCGGCGAGGTGGCCGGCGAAGACATCCACCTCCCAACCGTCGCGCAGGCGGGTGCGGGTCTTCTCGATGATCGGGGGCGGGCAGAGGGTGGCGAGCATGGCCGCGGCATCCTCGGGCGGGATCGGGTATTCGAATTCCGCGCGGGCCAGCAGGCCCGGGCCCTTGATGGTGAGGAAGGCGGCATCGCCCGCCTGGCGGATGCGGATGACGGGCGAGCCGGCATGCAGATAGCCCTGGCGGAGCCGCAGGCCGGGGCCGATGGCCTCTTCCTGCCAGGCATCGCTGGTGACGAGGAATTTGCGCTCGATCTCGGTCGCCATGACATCCTGCTCCGTGCTGCGGCAGGATCTGGCGCCGCATGGCGCGCCCTGCCTCGCACTCCGTCCTGCCAAGGGCGGCCGGAGGCGGTGCCTCCTGCCCCTCATGGCCCCTGGGCCGGCGGCTTCAGCCGCCGGGCCTGGATGCCTAGAGCATTTTCGGTTCACATGCGGTCACCGAAAGCGCTCTACGCCTTTGTTTGCAGAGCAGCTTCACGCGTTCAGATGATTCCGTCTGAACGCGATCTGCTCTGAAGCATCTCCGGGCCGGCCGGAATTGCCTGGCGGCCGGACCGCATGGCGCGACGGAAGGCTGGAGCGACGGCACGCCGGCACGGTCAGGGCGGAAGCGTTCCGCGGGTGCTGCCCGCGACGCCTGCGGGCGGCGGGGGCGCGGGCCATGGACAGCGGAGGCCGTCGCGCCACCGGACGCGCTTCCTGGACGCCACGCCACCGGGCGCGGGCCGGCGCCGGCGAAAGCCCGTCAGACCAGCGGGCAGCCCCCCTCCGCCATCGGCCGGAAGGCCTGCTCGCCCGGGACGGTCTGCAGCACCTTGTAGTAGTCCCAGGGGCCCTTGCTCTCGGCCGGCGACTTCACCTCCAGCAGGTAGGCGGGGTGCAGCTTGCGCCCATCGGCGCGGATGGTGCCCGGGCCGAAGGCGTCGTCGTCGCAGGGCATCGCCTTCATGCGGGCCACCGCCGCGGCGCCACTCGCCTTGGCCGCGGCGACGCCCATATCGGCCACCGCCTTCAGGTAGTGCAGCGTGACGCCGTAGCAGCCCGCCTGCACCATGGTCGGCGGCGGCGCGCTGAAATTCTGCTTCAGGCGCCGGGTCAGCGCCCGGGTGCGGTCGTTCACGTCCCAGTAGAAGCTCTCCGAGCACACCAGCCCCTTCGCCGTCTCGAGGCCCATGGAATGGACCTCCGAGATGAAGAGGATCAGCGCCGCCAGCCGCTGGCCGCGCCGCTGCAGGCCGAACTCGGCCGCCTGCTTCACCGCATTCGCCATGTCGGTGCCGCCGAAGGCGAGGCCGATGACCTTGGCGCGGCTGGCCTGGGCCCGCAGCAGGAAGGCGGAGAAGTCGGTGGTGCCGGGGAAGGGGAAGCGGGCGCTGCCCAGCACGCGGCCGCCCTCGGCGGCGATGATCTTGCCGCCCTCCACCTCCATGGAATGGCCGAAGGCGTAGTCGGCGGTGACGAAGAACCAGCTATCGCCGCCCTCCCGCACCATCGCCCGGGCGGTGGAATTGGCCAGCATCCAGGTGTCGTAGGTCCATTGCACCGTGTTCGGGCTGCATTGCGTGCCGGTGAGCTCCGAGGTGCCGGGCGCCGAGGCGAGGAAGACCTTGTTCTTCTCCCGCACCACGCCGTTGACGGCGAGCGCGGCGCTGCTGGCCGGCACGTC
>NZ_JAMZIK010000012.1 GCF_024178315.1 Siccirubricoccus soli
ACCACCCGCGTCGTCATGCGCATCCGCCCCGGCGTGCCGACCCTGAACGAGCTCTCGCGCGGCGTGCGGCTGGGGCGGGAAGTGCTGCGCTGGAGCCGCGGCCAGCCCAGCATCCTCGCCATCTGCCCCTCCCACGTCCATGTCTTCTGGAAGAGCTTCGAGGGGCTGGATCTGCCGGACCTGCAATGCGTCTTCACCCCCGGCAATTACGCCGATGGCAAGCTGACGGAGCTGGACGACTATCCCGGCGTCACCGGCAGCGCCTGGCAGCACCGGCCGGAATCCAGCGGCTGGGTGCGCGCCCGCAGCACCAATGTGTTCGAGGATCCGGAGATCAACCCGAACTACCTCGCGGACCCGATGGACCGGCAGGTGCATCTGGCCGGCATCCGGCTGGTGCGCCGCCTGCTGACCACACCGGAAATGCTCCGCCATGTGGAGGGCGAGATCCAGCCCGGCCTCGCACTGCAGACGGATGACGAGCTGCTGGACTTCGCCCGCCGCAACGGCAGCACCACCTTCCACCTGGCCGGCACCGCCCGCATGGGCCCGGCCACGGACCCGACCGCCGTGGTGGATGACCGGCTGCAGGTGCACGGGCTGCAGGGGCTGCGGGTGGTGGATGCCTCCATCATGCCGAACCTGCCCTCGGCCAATACCCTGGCCACCGTGCTGATGATCGCGGAGAAGGCGGCGGACCTGATCCGCGGGCGGCAGGCGCCCGCGGAGGACGTACCGGTCGCGGCGTTCGAGGCAGCGTAACGTCCGAAGTACTTGAGGGGGGGCTCTGCGCCCTCTCAAACTCGCCCCTGCCAAAGGCCGAAGGGCCTTTGGAACCCTTGAGTTTGCGCTTCGCGGGCTGAACCTGCCAACTCAAGGATTCCAAGGGCCTTTCGGTCTTGGCGTAGGGGAGTTTGAGGGGAAGCAGCGCTCCCCCTCAGCACTATGCCACCCGCACTTGCGTCCCGACGAATTGCGCCGGGTCCACGTCATGGCTGGCGATGACTAGAGCAGATCGCGCTCAGATGGAATCATCTGAACGCGTGAAGATGCTGGCAAAACAACGGCCTAGAGCATGCTGCATGAACGCAAGCGAACGCAGCATGCTCTGGGACGCCGATGTCGCTCACCGCCCGGCCGGCCTGCCGCGCCACCTCCCGCATCGCCGCGGCGGCAGGGTGCGACATCGATGACCGGCCCTTGCAGCAGCATCGCCTGACCCTCTCCTACAGTCCCAACGCCGCCCCCGTCTCCGAAAGCAGGAATCCGGCCAGCCTGGTATCCGCCCCCGGCGCGCCGAACAGCAGCGCGCCCACCGGCAACGCGCCATCCATGCCCGCCCGCACGGTCGCGACCGGCCCGCCCAGCGCCGTGGTCGGGATGACGAAGGAGGGATCGCCCGTCGTGCTCGCCTCCGGCGCCACATCCGGCGCGGCGGGCAGCAGCAGCAGCTCATCTGGCCCGAAGGCGGACCAGAAGGCCTGGCGATATCCGGCCAGCGCCGCCAGCGCCGCATGGTATTCGGTATCGAGGATCGAGAGCCCCGCCTCGATGTCCTGCGCCAGGCGCGGTGCGATGCGGTCCGTCGGCAGCCGCTTATGGGTGCGGCCCAGCTCCGCCAGCAGCACGGTGCGATGCGTCGCCAGCAGCACCTCCAGCGGCACCGGCGCCATGGCGCGGCGCAGCGGCAGCTTGGCTTCGGCGAAGCGCTCCGCCAGCGCATCCAGCGCCGCCGCCGTGCCCGGCGCCGTCTTCGCCGCCACCATGGCATCCTCCAGCACCACGAGGCGCGGCGTGGCCGGGGCGGGGCTGCGCAGATGCAAATGGTCCGCGGCATAGCCCGCCGCCAGCAGCGCCGCATCGGCGGCCCCCGCGCCGAAAGCCCCCACCGTGTCGAAGCTCGGCGCCAGCGGCACCACCCCGGTGCCGCCGATGGCGAGCGTCGAGGGCTTGAAGGCCGCGACGCCGGTATAGGCTGCCGGCCGGTTCACGCTGCCCGCCGTCTGCGTCCCGAGTGCCAGCGGCACCGTCCCGCTGGCGATCGCCGCGCCGGAGCCGGCGGAGGAGCCGCCCGCCGTGCGCGTGAGGTCGTAGGGATTCCGCGTCGGCGGCAGGGATTCGTAGTAGGCGTACTCCGTGGTGTGCAGCTTGCCGAGGATGATCGCCCCCGCCGCGCGCAAATGCGCCACCACCGTGGCATCGGCTGTGGCGGGCGCGGCATCGGCGCGGCTCGGGCTGTTCGCCCGCGTCGGCAGGCCGGCGACGTCGATCACGTCCTTCACCCCCACCGGAATGCCGTGCAGCGGCCCGCGCACGCGCCCGGCACGGCGTTCCGCATCCAGCGCCTGGGCGGCACCCAGGGCGAGCTCCGGCTGCACCGAGACCCAGGCGCGCACTTGGCGGTCCACCGCCGCGATCCGCTCCAGGCAGCGGCGCACCAGCGCATCCGCCGTCAGCTCCCCGCGCGCCATGGCGGCGCCCAGTTCCTGCACCCCGCCGGGGTTCTGCACCAGATCGGTCATTCCGCTCTCCCCATGGCCAGGCACCGTCGCCACGCCGCTCCTCGCTCCCGCGGATCATGCCGCACCGGGCCAGGATGGCGCGAGGGCGGATCCCAGGGCCGCTGCCAGCGGCAGGCTGTACCCACCATGGGCAGTTGCATCTTCGTGTCCGGCACGAGGTCATCGGCGAAACCTCCGCCGACATGGCGATGGCCCATGATCCGTCCTGCATCGCTGGCGGCGGGCATGAGACTTGCAACCACCGTGCCGGAATTCAGCCAGGGGCGGATCGATGTCGGATATCTATGCGCAGCGCGGCTATGGCAGCAGGCCGCTTGGCTTCGGCCGGAAGCCCGGCGTGGTGGTGGTGGACTTCCAGCGCGGCTTCATCGAGGCAGGCTTCCCCATGGGCGGCGCCCCCATGGTGGATGCGGCGGTGGCGGCCACCGTGCCGGTGATTCAGGCAGCGAAGCGCGCCGGCCTGCCGGTGGTGGCCTGCGTCAATGGCTACAACAGCCGCCGCGCCGCGCCGCACTGGAAGGCGGCGCCGGTGCTGGACCTGCTGCAGGGCACGCCATCCGTGGAACTGGACCCGCGCATCGCCGCGGCGGAGCCGGACGTGCTGCTGATGAAATCCGCGCCCTCCATCTTCTTCGCCACGCCCGCGGCGGCGATCCTGACGAAGGAGGGGGTGGACACGGTCATCGTCACCGGCTGCATCACCAGCGGCTGCGTGCGCGCCAGCATCATCGATGCCTTTTCGCTGGGCTTCCGGGTGATGGTGCCGCGCGACTGCGTGGGGGACCACGACCAGGCGGCGCATGAGCAGAACCTGAAGGATGTCGAGCGGCGCTACGCGGACATCATCGACAACCGGGCGGCGATCGAGGCCATCGAGGCTTGGCAGGCGAAGAACGACCGGGGTTGAGGGAGGCTCCGCCTCCCTCAAACTCCCTCCGCCCAAGGCCGAAGGGCCTTTGGAAACCTTGAGTTTGAGCCTCGTCGGTTCAACCTGTCGACTCAAGGGTTCCAAGGGCCTTTCGGCCCTTGGCGGGTAGGGGTTTGGGGAAGGGCAGCGCCCTTCCCCAATCACACGAACCGCCGCCGCCGCTTATGCCGTGGCGGATCCGCCGGGAAGGTGATGCCGCTGGCATCCACCCCCAGCCCCACCAGCATCTTCGCCATCGCGATGGCGCAGCGATAACCTTCCAGCACCGGCACGTCCCAGCCCGCTTCCAGCAGCCTGGTCTGCAAGGGCTCCCGCAGCCAGAAGGCCGCCGAGCAGCCCAGCAGGATCACCTCCGCCCCATCCTCGGTGATGGCGGCAATGGCAGCTTCTACCGCCGCCTCCAGCATCCCGCTTCGCTCGCCCGCCGCGTGCTTTTCCGCCTCGCCCTTCAGCGTCACGCGCCCCGCCGGATAGGCCGGCCGCGGCAGCGGATGGTCGATGTTGCGGATGGAAGCGCAAGCGTGCGCCATGCGGTAGCGCACCACCAGCTCCGCCATATGCGCATTGTGCGTCTCGGAGATATCGACGAAGGAAAAGCGGTTGCCGAGCGTCATCGCCACATGCATCTGCGCATGCGCATTGGCAGTGACGGGGATGCGGTGGCGCCGGCCGATCTCCCGCGCCTCCATGAAGCCGGGATCGCCGCCGCCCAGCAGCACGATGGCGTCGTATGTCCCGCTCTCGCAGGCCTCCCGCACGATGGGCAGGCGGGCGACGCCGGCTATGGCGAATTCCTCCCGCGTCTCCACCGGCCAGTTGCCGTGTGGCGCCAGCGCGCCGGGGTGCAGATCCCACTCCACCCCCGCCAGCAGCGGCGCGACGGCGGCGTGGTTCATTAGCGCCTCCTCCTTCGTCGCCCCATCCATGCGGCGATAGGCGCCGGGGGAGTCGGGCGGCAGGGAGAAGGCCTGGATCAGCAGCAGGCGCATCGCCTCAGATCACCTTCTTCTGGCGCAGCGCGGCGATGTCGCCGGCCGCATAGCCGAGCTCCGCCAGCACCGCCTCGGTATCCGCGCCCATCTGCGGCGGCGGCCGGTCCACCTGTGGCCCGCCATGCGCCAGCTTGAAGGCGGCCATCGGCACGCCATAGGGCCGGTCCACCCCCGGCGAGCCCTCCGGGAAGCGGTGCAGCACGCCGCGCGTCGCCACATGCGGGTCGGCCAGCGCCTCCTCCATCCGCCGGACGCGGGAGGCGGGGACATGCTTCGATTGCAGATACATTTCCCACTCGTCCGCCGTTCGGGTCAGCATGATCTCCGCCAGCACCGCCTCCTCCCGGTCGCGGTCGGCCAGGCGTTCCTCGTTGTTCGCCTTCGCCATCTCCGGCCGGCCCAGCGCGGCCCAGAGGCGCTTCTGCTGCCGGAGATTGCTCGCCCCCAGCATCACCAGCGCGCCGTCCTTCGTGCGGTAGGCGCTGTTGCTGGCATGGGCGTGCTTGTTGCCGCTCGGCTTCGCCGCCTTGCCGCTGGCCATGTAGGCCGTCAGGTGGCTGGCCTGCATCATCAGCGCCACGTCCAGCATCGCCAGGTCGATATGCTGGCCGCGCCCCGTCCGCTCCCGCTGGAACAGCGCCGCGCTCAGCGCGAAGGCGCCCATGGTGCCGGTGGCGTAGTCGATCGCCGGCGCGCCGAATTTGATGGGATTCACCTCCGGCGTGCCCGTCACTGCCATGATGCCGGAACTCGCCTGGATCACATGGTCATAGGCGGTCTGCTGCCCGCGCGGCCCGCCATGGCCGAAGGCGGAGATGGAGCAGTAGATCAGGCGCGGGTTGATGGCGGAGAGCGCCGCATAGCCCAGCCCCAGCGCCTCGAAGGCACCCGGGCGGAAATTCTCCACCAGCACGTCGGCCGTGGCGACCAGGCGCTTCAGCACCTCCCGCCCCGCCTCGCTCTTCAGGTCCAGCGTGATGGAGCGCTTGTTGGACCCCTGGGTCAGGAAGTAGCTGCCCATATTCGCACGGTTCAGCGCCAGGTCGGGCCCGCTGTCGCGGCTCTGGTCCGGGTCGTCCGGCGGCTCCACCTTGATGACGTCGGCGCCGAGCAGGCCGAGCTGGTAGGCCGCGAAGGGCCCCGCCAGCACATGCGTGATGTCGATGATGCGGATGCCTTCGAAGGGCCTCATCGCCGCCTCCTTGCCGTTTCCCGGGGCCCAGCATGCCCCCCCTTCCGGCCGGCGCCAATCGGCGGCATGCTGGGCGCGGCCATTCTTGGCCGGGAAGGAAACGACCAGCGTGGATGCCATCGCGGCCCAATCGCCGCGCCTGTTCGCCTTGCCGGATTTCCGCCGGCTCTGGACCGTCGGGACCATCGTCTTCATGGTCCGCTGGCTGGAGATGCTGGCGGTCTCCCTCGTGACCTGGGAGGCGACCGGCTCCGCCTTCACGGTCACCATGCTCGGCATGCTGCGCATCCTGCCCATGGGGCTGTTCGGCGCCGCGCTGGGCGCGCTGGCGGACCGGGTGGAGGCGCGCAGCGCGCTGCTGTTCATCGTGCTCGCCTCGCTCGCCACCTCCTTCGCCCTCGCCCTGCTGGCCGCCACCGGCAAGCTCCAGGTCTGGCACCTGGCGGTGGCGAGCTTCGTCAACGGCCTGGCCTGGGCGGCGGACAATCCGGTGCGGCGGCTGATGATCGGCCAGGTGGTCGGCACCACGCTGCTCGGCCGCGCCATGTCCTTCGATGTCGGCAGCAACAATGCCAGCCGCATGGCCGGGCCGCTCGCCAGCGGCATCATCTTCGCGGCGGCCGGGGCGCAGGGCACCTTCGCCCTCTCCTGCCTGCTCTACCTCATCGCGCTGCACGCGGCGCTGACGCTGCGCTACCGCAGCGGCGTCGCGGCCGCGACGGAGAGCTTCGCCACCCGCCTCGCCGCCGGCTTCGCCGCGGTCCGCGCCGACCGGCGGCTGCAGGGCACGCTCTGCGTCACCATCATCTTCAACATCTGGGGCTGGCCCTTCACCAGCCTCATCCCGGTGGTGGCCGCGGAGCGCCTCGGCCTCGGGCCGGAGGCCAACGGGCTGCTCACCTCCATGGACGGGGTCGGCGCCTTCGCCGGCGCGCTGGCCATGGCGGCCTGGGCGAAGCCTTCGCGCTTCGCCCGCTGCTACATGGGCGGCTGCATCACCTGCCTCCTCGCCATCACTGCCTTCGGCCTGGCGCCACACCCGGTGCTGGCGGGCGCCGCGCTGCTCCTCACCGGCGCCGGCCAGGCCTGCTTCGCGGTGATGCAGGCGACGCTCGTCTATCTCGCCGCGCCGCCGGAGCTGCGCGGCCGGGTGCTCGGCATCCTCTCGCTCTGCATCGGCCTCGGCCCCATCGGCTTCCTCCATATCGGGATGCTGGCGGATTGGGTGGGCGCCGCCATGGCCTGCGTGGCGACGGGGCTGGAGGGCTTGCTCGCTCTCGCTCTCACGCGCAGGCTATGGCGCAACCTCTTCTGAGGCGGAGGAAACGCCATGCCCGACCTGAAGATCCGCGAGCTGCGCACCACCCTGCTGCGCCTGCCCTGGGCCGATGATCCCTGGATGAAGGGCCATGCGCTCGGCCCGCAGCGCGATCTGGTGGTGGTGGAGGTGGTGACGGAATCCGGCCTCACCGGCCTTGGCTACCTGCACCTGCTGAACCTGCCGCTGCAGCGCACCATCGGCGCCTGCATCGCGGAGGCGATGGCGCCGCGCGTGATCGGCCGGGATGCGACGGAGATCGAGGCGATCTGGCGCGACCTCTGGCGCACGACGCTGACCGGCGGCCGCGGCGGCGTGACGATGATGGCGCAGTCCGCCATCGACATCGCGCTGTGGGATGTGGTGGGCAAGGCCGCCGGCCTGCCGCTGCACCGGCTCTGGGGCCATTGCCGCGCAAAGATCCCGATCTATGGCAGCGGCTGCTTCCGCGGCGCGCTCGGCGAGGGCATGGCGGCCAAGGCGAAGTGGTATGTCGAGCAGGGCTACAAGGCCATCAAGATGCAGGCCGCGCATATCGGCGACTGGCGGCAGGATGTGCGCAACCTGCGCATGGTGCGCGACGCCGTCGGCCCCGATATCGACATCATGATCGACATCAACATGGGCTGGACCGCGGACCAGGCCATCATCGCCGGCCGCGCCTTCCTGGATTACGACCCCTACTGGCTCGAGGAGCCGGTGCTGGCCGACGATTTCGCCGGCTATCTCCGCTGCGCCGAGGCGCTGCCCACCCGCATCGTCGGCGGCGAGAGCCATTTCGGCCGGGACGACCTTCGCCCCTTCCTCGAGAACCCGAAGCTGCCGATCCTGCAGCCGGACCCGATGCGCGGCGGCTTCACCGAGCTGCGCAAGATCGCGACCGTCGGCGCCACCTGGGGCATGAGTTTCGCGCCGCACCTGTTCCCGGAGCTGAACGTCCACATCCTCGCCAGCATCCCGAACGCCATCTGGGCCGAGCAGATGGGTCTCCTCGACGACCTTTGGGTCGAGAAGCCCGTCATCCAGGACGGCTTCATCCTGGCCCCCGAGCGCCCCGGCCATGGCCTCGCCTTCAAGCCCGAAGTGTTGAAGGACCACGCCCTGACCTAAAATGTTGGTTTCCAAAGGCCTTTCGGCCTTTGGCGGAGGGAGCGCGAGGGAGGCAGGGCCTCCCTCGCTTGCCGCTGCGTTGGGCTGGGGATAATCCGCCCCGAAAGCAGCGAGGACCGACATGCCGAAGCCCGTGATGCTGGTGATTCTCGATGGCTGGGGCTGGCGCGAGGAGGTGGCGGACAACGCCGTCCGCCAGGCCAGGACCCCCACCTTCGACGCCCTGTGGTCCGCCGGCCCCCACGCCTTCCTGCACACTTCCGGCCATGATGTCGGCCTGCCGGACGGCCAGATGGGCAATTCCGAGGTCGGGCATCTCAATCTCGGCGCCGGCCGCGTGGTGATGCAGGACCTGCCGCGCATCGACAAGACGGTGGCCGATGGCTCCCTGGCGACGCTGCCGGCGCTGACGGAGCTCATCGCCAAGCTGAAGGCCAGCGGCGGCACCTGCCACCTGCTCGGCCTGGTTTCCCCCGGCGGCGTGCACAGCCACCAGAAGCATGCGGCGGCGCTGGCGAAGGCGCTCTCCGCCGCCGGCGTGAGGGTGGCGGTCCACTGCTTCACCGATGGCCGGGACACGCCGCCCCGCGCCGCGCCAGACTATCTGCGGACGCTGATGCAGGACATCGCCGGCCTGCCGGACGTCGCCATCGCCACCGTCACCGGCCGCTACTACGCGATGGATCGCGACAACCGGTGGGAGCGTGTCTCCCAGGCCTACAACGTCATGGCCAGCGCGGAAGGCGCCCGCGCCGCCGATCCGGTGGCGGCGGTGGAGGCCGCCCATGCCAAGGACGTCACCGACGAATTCGTCCCCGCCACCGCCATCGGCGACTATGCCGGGATGCGCGACGGCGACGGGCTGCTCTGCTTCAATTTCCGCGCCGACCGGGTGCGGGAGATCCTGGCGGCGCTGCTCGACCCCAACTTCTCCGGCTTCCCGCGCAGCCGCACGGTGAGCTTCGCCGCCGCCGCCGGCATGACGCAGTATTCCACCGCGCTGGACGCCTTCCTCGGCACCCTCTTCCCGCCGCAGAGCATGGCGGACATCCTGGGCGAGGTCGTCGCCCGCGCCGGCCGCACTCAGCTCCGCATGGCGGAGACAGAGAAATACCCGCACGTCACCTACTTCCTGAACGGCGGCGAGGAGAAGCCCTATCCGGGCGAGGACCGCATCATGGTCCCCTCCCCCAAGGTCGCCACCTACGACCTCCAGCCGGAGATGTCGGCGCCGGAGCTGACGGAAAAGGCGGTCGCCGCGATCAATACCGGCAAATACGACCTCATCGTGCTGAACTTCGCCAACCCGGACATGGTGGGCCATACCGGCAGCCTGCCGGCGGCGATCAAGGCGGTGGAGACGGTGGATGCCGGGCTCGGCCGCATCGCCGCGGCGGTGAGGGCGCAGGGCGGCGCGCTGCTGGTGACGGCCGACCACGGCAATTGCGAGCTGATGAAGGACCCGGTGACGGGCGGCCCGCACACCGCCCACACCACCAACCCGGTGCCGGTGATGCTGGTGGGCGGGCCGGCCGGCGGAAAGCTGCACGACGGGCGGCTGGCCGATGTGGCGCCGACGCTGCTGGCGCTGATGGGACTGGCGCAGCCGCAGGCGATGACCGGGGTGTCCCTGCTGAAACAGGGGTAGCGGGGGCTCCGCCCCCGAAACCCCCGGCAGGGGCGCTGCCCCTGCACCCCGCCGGGGAGGAGACTCCTCCCCGGACCCCGGTGTGAGTCGGCAGGTGGAACCAGCGGACTCAGACCGGGGTCCGGGGCCAGGTCCTGGCCCCGGCGGGGGTTGCAGGGGGCAGCGCCCCCTGCCCAGACCCCAAGGGCGGCCTGTTGCGTTTTGTCGTACTGCGGCAGCACCGGCGCCACGCCGGCTTTGGTACACTCCCGCCCCGTGCCGCCGCTTGTCCTTCTCCTCCTCCTCGCCCTGCCCGCCCAGGCCCAGCCGACGCGGGACGCGGTGCAGGATGCCCGCCGCGCCGCCGCCGCCCAGGCCCAGGCGGCGGAGGAAGCGGCCCGCGCGGCCCGCGCTGCGGCGGCGGAGGAGCAGCGCCTGGCCGAACGCCGGGTGGAGGCCGCCCGCCGCCTGCAGGCCGCCGAGCAGCGCCAGGAAGAGGCCGCCACCGAGCTTCGCGCCGCCGAGGACGCCGCCGCCACCGCCCGCCGCGCGGTGCGGAACCAGGCGGAGGCCATCCTCCCGCTGCTTCCCACCATGCTCCGCCTCGGCCTCTGGCCGGCGGAATCCCTGCTCGCCGTCCCCGCCCCGCCGGAGGAAGCGCTGCGCGGCCTCCTCGTGCTGCAAACCCTCTCCCGCGGCATGGCGACGGAGGTCACTGCCCTGCGCGAGGCCGCGGCGGAGGCGGAACGCCGCGCCGCCGAGGCCGCCCGCCGCGGCACCGCCCTGCAGGCCGCGGAGGCCGCCGCCCGCCAGGCGAATGCGGCGCTGGAAACGGAGCTGCGCGCTGCCCGGGAGCGCCGCCAG
>NZ_JAMZIK010000120.1 GCF_024178315.1 Siccirubricoccus soli
TTCGGGCTGCATTGCGTGCCGGTGAGCTCCGAGGTGCCGGGCGCCGAGGCGAGGAAGACCTTGTTCTTCTCCCGCACCACGCCGTTGACGGCGAGCGCGGCGCTGCTGGCCGGCACGTCGATCAGCGCGTCCACCCCCTCCCGGTCCAGCCATTGCCGGGCGATGTTGGTGGCGAGGTCCGGCTTGTTCTGGTGGTCGGCCGCGACGACCTCCACCTTCAGTCCGAGCGGGGCGGCATCCTGCACCGCCTGGCGCACCGCGAGCACCGAATTGGGCCCGGAGAGGTCGGCGAAGGCGCCGCTCATGTCGGAGATCACGCCGAGCCGGATGGTCTGCTGCGCCTGGGCGCGGCCGAGCCGCGGTAAGGTGCCGAAGGCGGCGCCGCCCAGCAGCAGGGCGCGTCGTTCGAGCATCATGGATGGTTGTCCCCGGCGGCACGGCATGCCGAGGCGCCGCGGCCGCCGCGTGGCGCCATCGGCCGGAAGCGGGTCGCCGCGGGGCGGTGGCGCCGCGCGGCCGGTCAGCCTCCCGGCGCGGTCAGGCCTTGGCGGCGGGCGGATCGCAGGGCGTGGTCGCCATGTCGCCCGGGATCGAGAGCTCGAGGATCTCGACATCGTCCGAGGTGGCGATCTCGTTGTGCTTCATGCCGCCGGGGATGAGGATGGCGTCGCCGGCCTCGGACCGGGTGCGGGTGCCGTCCTCGAATTCCAGCTCGACCCAGCCCTTCAGGACGTAGACGAACTGCGCCTCGCACTGATGGGTGTGCCAGCCGGTCGGCTCGGTCATGCCGGTGATGGCTTCCATGATCTGGGCGCGCAGCTTGCCGCCCGTCGCCGCCTGCACGCCGAGGTCGCGGTAGCGGAAGAATTTCCGCCGCCCCTTCACGAAGGGCTGCTCCGCCTTCTTCGCCACGGTGAGCTTGATCTCGGGGCGCGTGGCGCCCGCAACGCTGCCGTCCATGGATGGTCCTCCCGGGTGTCTTCGCACCTGTCCGCAGGCTACACCCGCGGGGCGGCCCGGCAAGCGGTTTTCCGACGGGCGGCCCAGGGCGAGGTCACGGGAGGCGGCGCGGCCGGCCCGGGCGGGGCGCTCAGGCGGCGCGCCGCAGCTTCCAGAGCTTCCACCCCAGCATGGCGAAGACCAGCAGCATCACCACCGCGCCGACCGGCCCGGCCCAGCCCTCCACCAGGTGGAAATGCTCGCCAAGCGCATAGCCGGCGAGGGCGAGGCCGCCGGTCCAGATGGCGGTGCCGAGCGCGGTCCAGACGTAGAAGACCGGACGCGGCAGTTCCACCAGCCCGGCCGGGATGGAGATGCCGGTGCGCAGCCCCGGCATCATGCGGGCGAGGAACACCGCGGCCGGGCCGTTGCGGCGCAGCGCCAGCTCGGCCCGGGCGATCGTCTCCGGCCCCAGCCCGACATGGCGGCCGAAGCGCTGGGCGATGCGGCGCATGCGCACCGCGCCATAGGCCCGCGCCGCCTCGAACCACAGCGCATTGCCGGCGACCGAGCCGGCGATGCCGGCGAGGATGACGCCTGGCAGGGAGAGCCGCCCCTCCGCCGCGGCGAAGCCGGCCAGCGGCATGATCACCTCCGACGGCATGGGCGGGAACAGGTTCTCCGCCACCATCAGCAGGAAGACGCCGAGCAGCCCGCCGCGGGCGACGAGGTCCGCCGCCCACTCAACCACGCGACACCCGGTAGAGCACCAGCGTGACCCAGCGGCCGCGCGTGTAGTTGAAGCCGGTCACCGTCCCGATCTCCTCCGGCGCCAGGGAGAGGCCCGCCGCAGCCTCGCGGAAATCCGTCTCCGCCCGGTTGCCGACCGCGACCACCCGGCCCGGCGCGGCGGCGAGGAAGCGGGCGGCGTCGCCGCCGGTGCGCAGCATCTGCGTCTCGCCGCTGGTCATGAACAGGACCGAGGGCTCGGAATAGCCGGTGATGCCGAACCGGCCGGGGGGTAGGCCCGGGGCACGGTCCGCCAGCACCGCGGCAAGGCGCGGGGCGAGCCAAAGCGGGGCGAGGCGCGGCACCACCCCCTCCAGCACCGCGGCGTAGAGCGGGATGGCGAGCAGCACGCCGGCCAGTGCGGCGCGGCCCCAATCCCCCCGCCGCGCCACCCGCCAGAGGACGAAGACGAGCGCGGCGGCGAGCGGCACCGTCAGGATGGCGGCCGGCAGGACCAGGCGGTTCAGCCAGAAGGGCGCCGCCAGGGCGCCAAGCGCGAGGCCAGCCGCGACGCCGGCCAGCGCCAGCAGGCCCAGCCATTTCAACCAGCGCGGCGGCGGCCGGCGCAGCGGGTCCATGGCCCAGGCGGCGCCGAGCAGCATCAGCGCCGGGAACATCGGCAGGGTGTAGTGCGGCAGCTTGGTCTGCACCGCCTCGAAGACCAGCCAGCTCGGCACGATCCAGGCGAGGAGGAAGCGGGTGGGCGGGTTGTGCCGCTCCCGCCAGGCCGTCGGCAGGGCGGCCAGCGCGATCCAGGCGGAGGGGAAGGCGGCGATGCCGAAGGTCAGCAGGTAGAAGCCGGGCGGGCCCCAATGCTTCTCCTCGCCGGAGCCGACCTTGGAGAGCATGTCGCCGCCCAGCGCCTCGGAGAAGAAGCGACCCTCGGTGGCGAGGCCGATGGCGATGAACCAGGGGGCGGCGGCAGCGATCATCAGCGGCACGCCCCAGAGCGGGCGGAGTGCCCGGAACCAGGGCGCCTCGCGGTCGGCGATCGCCAGGGTGATGCCGGCGAGCAGCGCCACCATGGGCCCGATCGGCCCCTTCAGCAGCACGCCGAGGCCGAGCAGCAGCCAGAACCCGGCGGCCTGGGCGGCGGTGAAGCGCTCCGGCCGCAGATAGGCGGTGGCGAAGAGGCCCATGGCGGCGGTGATGGTGCCGAGCAGGGCGGCATCGGTCTTG
This sequence comes from Siccirubricoccus soli, assembly GCF_024178315.1. Classification (GTDB taxonomy): domain Bacteria; phylum Pseudomonadota; class Alphaproteobacteria; order Acetobacterales; family Acetobacteraceae; genus Siccirubricoccus; species Siccirubricoccus soli. Next base: position 2,908 of record NZ_JAMZIK010000120.1, read on the forward strand.
GCGATCCGCGCCTCGGCCACCAGCACCAGGCAGGCGGCGAGCATGGCGGCGCCGAGGAAGGCGGCCCGGCGCCCGACGATCCCCCGGCCCCAATGCCAGGTGGCGAGCACGGCGGCCAGCGCCCCGAGGAAGGAGGGGATGCGATAGACCCAGACGTCCCGGCGGCTGCCGAGATGCAGCGCCTCCGCCACATGGACGCTGGCGGCCTGGGCCCAGTGGATGCCGGCGGGCTTCTTGTTGCGCTCCTCTTGCCCGAAGCGGATGCGGACATAGTCGCCGCTTTCCACCATCTGCCGGCTGGCCTGGGCGAAGCGGGCCTCGTCCCGGTCGGTCGGCGGCAGGGCGAAGAAGCCGGGCAGCCAGAGCAGCAGGCAGAGCAGCAGCAGCGCCAGGGTCGGGCGCTGCTGCAGGGGCTCGGGCAGCAGGCCGAGGGAGCGGTCGGGCGCGGGCGGGGCGTGCATGGCGGGCGGGGTCAGCGCGGATGGCCGCAGGATGGCGTGGCCCGGAGGCGTGACCCTGCGCTGCGGACGACAGGCTGGAACATGTTCGCTGAACCCATGTGAACCGGAATGGCCCGTGGCCGGCCTCGCCCGCGGCGCCGATGGGCCGCGCCGGCCAGGGAAGGGGCATGTCCGGGGAAGCTGTCTTGACCGGAAATGCTCTAGCATGGCCGGCGGCGGGGGACCATAAACCGCGCTTCCATGGCCCCCTCCCCTTCCCCGGCGCCTTCCCCCGCCCGCCGCGCCGCCGCCGCCCTGCTGGATGCCGTCCTGACCCGCCACCGCCCGCTGGAGGAGGCGCTGGACGCGCTGCCGACCGATGGCCGGCCGCACCAGGTACGGCAGAAGGGGGAGAAGCGGCCGGGCGCGGCGCTCTCGCCGCGGGACAAGGCGGCGGGGCACCGGATCGCGGCGGCGGTGCTGCGCCGGGCCGGCTCCCTGGACGCGGTGCTGGAGCCCTTCCTGCGGCGGGAGCCGCCGCCGGCGGTGCGGAACGCCCTGCGGATCGGCGCGGCAGAGCTGCTGCTGCTGGGCACCCCGCCGCATGCGGCGGTGGCGAGTGCCGTGGATCTGGTGCCGCAGCCCTTCGCGGGGCTGGTGAATGCGGTGCTGCGCAAGGTGGCGGCGGCCGGGCCGGCGGCGCTGGAGGGACTGGAAGCGGAAAGGCTGGACACGCCGCCCTGGCTCTGGACAGCCTGGCATGCGGCGCATGGCGCGGCGGTGCGGGCGATTGCCGCGGCGCATGGGCATGAGGCGCCGCTCGATCTCAGCCTGAAGCCGGGGGCGACGGCGCCGGAGGGGGGCGAGGCGCTGCCGACGGGAAGCTGGCGCTACCGGCCGGGGACGCGGGTGACGGAGCTGGCGGGCTTCGCCGAGGGCGAATGGTGGGTGCAGGACGCCGCCGCCGCCCTGCCGGCGCGGCTGCTCGGGGTGCGGAAGGGGGAGCGGGTGCTCGATCTCTGCGCCGCGCCGGGGGGCAAGACGGCGCAGCTTGCCGCCGCGGGGGCGGCGGTGGTGGCGGTGGAGCGCGACCCGAAGCGGGCGGCGCGGCTGCGGGAGAACCTGGCCCGGCTGAAGCTGCAGGCCGAGGTGGTGGAGGCGGATGCCGCGGCCTGGGATGCCGGCGGGGCGCGGTTCGACGCGGTGCTGCTGGATGCCCCCTGCACCGCGACGGGGACCATCCGGCGCCATCCGGACGTGCCCTATCTGAAGCGGCCGAAGGATGTGCCGGCGATGGCGGAGCTGCAGCGTGCCCTGCTGGCGGCGGCGGCGAAGCGCCTGGCGCCGGGCGGGCGGCTGGTCTTCGCCACCTGTTCCCTGCAGGCGGAGGAGGGCGAGGCGCATCTGGCCGCGCTGCCCGGGCTGGGGCTGGCGTCGGACCCGGCGCGCCCTGAGGAGGTGCCGGGGCTGGCGGAGGCGATCACCCCCGCCGGCGCCCTGCGCACCCGGCCGGACATGTGGGCCGAGCGCGGCGGCATGGATGGGTTCTTCGTGCTGCGGGCGCGCCCCCACGCCTAGACTCACACCGGGGTCCGGGGCCAGGTCCTGGCCCCGGCGGGAGTGCAGAGGGCAGCGCCCTCTGCCCAGGGCCCGGGGGGCGGAGCCCCCTTACTGCCCTTCCCTCTCCAGCCGCGCCGCCAGCAGCACCACGCTGCGCGCCGCCACCGTCACCGTCCCTTCCACCGGCGCGACCTCCGCTTCCGGCTCGGCGCTGTCCAATTCCTTGCGCCAGGCATAGGCGGGCTCCGGCAGGGTGAATTCCTGCGGCGCGCTGTCGGCGTTCAGCAGCAGCAGGGTGATGTCCACCGGGCCTTCCGCGTCACCGACGGCGCGGCGCAGCACCAGGGTGCGGGCTTCCGGCTCGCCCCAGGCTTCCGAGGTCATCGGCTGGCCGTGCTGGTCGAACCAGGCGATGTCGCTGAGGCCTGGCGCCACCTCCTGCCCGCCATGCAGGAAGACCGAGGGGCGGAGCGGCGGCAGGCGCTGGCGCAGCCCGGTGACCCGGGTCACGAAGCGCTGCAGCGCCTGCGCCTCCTCGGTATTCGCCCGCTCCCAGTCGAACCAGCTGATGGCGTTGTCCTGGCAGTAGGCGTTGTTGTTGCCCTGCTGGGTGCGCATCGCCTCGTCGCCCGCCTGCAGCATGGGCGTGCCGGCGGAGGCGAAGAGCGTCGCCAGCATGGCGCGCGTCACGCCGCGGCGGATGGCGTTGATCTCGGGATCGTCGGTCTCGCCCTCGGCGCCCCAGTTGCAGCTCTGGTTGTCGGAATGGCCGTCGCGGTTGTCCTCGCCATTCGCCTCGTTGTGGCGCTGCTCGTAGGTCGTCAGGTCGTGCAGCGTGTAGCCGTCATGCGAGGAGATGTAGTTCACGCTGGCCCAGGGGCGGCGGCGGCGGCGGTCGAACAGCTCGGCCGAGCCGGTGAGGCGGGCGGCGATCTCGGCGCGCATGCCGGCATCGCCCTTCCAGAAACGGCGGATGGCGTCGCGGTACTTGTCGTTCCACTCAGCGAAGCCGGGCGGGTGGTTGCCCACCTGGTAGCCGCCGGGGCCGATATCCCAGGGCTCGCTGATCAGCTTCACCTTCGCCAGCACCGGGTCCTGCCGCACCGCGTCGAAGAAGCCGCCATTGGGGTCGAAGCCGCCCGGCTCCCGCCCCAGGATGGTGCCGAGGTCGAAGCGGAAGCCGTCCACATGGTATTCGGTGACCCAGTAGCGCAGGCTGTCCATCACCATCTGCAGCACGCGCGGGTGGCTGATGTTCAACGTGTTGCCGGTGCCGGTGTCGTTGATGAGGTAGCGCTCCTCCCCCGGCATGAGGCGGTAGTAGGAGGCGTTGTCGAAGCCGCGCCAGGAGAGGGTCGGACCCATCTCGCTGCCCTCGCAGGTGTGGTTGTACACCACGTCGAGGATCACCTCGAGGCCGGCGGCGTGCAGGCGGCGGATCGCCACCTTGAGCTCGTTGCGCATCCACTGCTCGATGAGGTAGCGCGGCTCCGGCGCGAAGAAGGCGAGGGTCGAGTAGCCCCAGTAATTCTTCAGCCCCTTGGAGACGAGGAAGCGATCCTGCAGGAAGGCATGGATCGGCAGCAGCTCGATGGCGGTGACGCCGGTGCGCAGCAGATGGTCGATGACGCGCGGGTCGGCCAGCGCCGAGAAGGTGCCGCGCTCGCGCGGCGGGATCTCGTCCCGCTGCATGGTCAGGCCGCGGACATGCGCCTCGTAGATGACGGTGCGGTCCCAGGGGGTGCAGGGGCTGCGGTCGTCGCCCCAGGCGAAGCTGTCATCCACCACCACCGCCTTCGGCATGGCGGGGGCGCTGTCGCGGCGGTCGAAGGAGAGGTCGGCGCGGTTGGCGCCGACGCGGTAGCCGAACAGCACGTCCGACCAGCGGACCTCGCCGGCGAGCTGCTTGGCGTAGGGGTCCAGCAGCAGCTTGTTCGGGTTGAAGCGGTGGCCCTGCCGCGGTTCATAGGGACCGTAGGCGCGGTAGCCGTAGAGCTGGCCGGGCCGGGCTTCCGGCAGGTAGCCGTGCCAGATCTCGTCGGTGCATTCCGGCAGCGGCAGGCGGGCGATCTCCTTCCGCCCCGCCGCGTCGAACAGGCAGAGGTCGATGCGCTCGGCATTGGCGGAGAAGACCGCGAAATTCACCCCCAGCCCGTCCCAGGTGGCGCCAAGCGGATCGGGACGGCCTGGCGCCAGGCGGCTGGGGATGGGGGGCATGCTACTCCTGCAGGGCTAGGATGATCGTCGCCAGCGGCGGCAAGGTCAGTTCGAGCGAATGCTCGAAGCCGTGGCTGGCGGCCGTTTGCGCCTGCAACAAACCGCCGTTGCCGCTGTTGGTTCCGCCATAGAGTTCGGAATCGGTGTTCACCACCTCCCGCCACGCGCCGGCCTGCGGCACGCCGATGCGCCAGCCCTGGCGCGGCACCGGGGTGAGGTTGCTGACGGCGAGCACCGGCGGATCGCCCTCCCGCCCGAAGCGCAGCCAGGCGAAGACGCTTTCCGCCCGCGCATCGCCGATGACCCAGCGGAAGCCCTCCGGCTGGTCGTCCTTCGCATGCAGCGCCGGCAGCGCGGCGAGGGCGGCGTTGAGGTCGCGCACCAGGCGCTGCAGGCCGCGATGGCGCGGCCCGTCCAGCAGCGGCCAGTCCACCGCGCTGTCGTGGTTCCACTCGCTCCACTGGCCGATCTCGCCGCCCATGAAGAGCAGCTTCTTGCCGGGATGCGCCCACATGAAGCCGAGATAGGCGCGGAGATTGGCGAATTTCTGCCAGTCGTCGCCCGGCATCTTCCCGATCAGCGAGCCCTTGCCATAGACCACCTCGTCATGGCTGAGCGGCAGGACGAAGCGCTCGCTCCAGGCATAGACCAGGCCGAAGGTCATGGCGTCGTGGTGGTGGCGGCGATGGATCGGGTCGTGCTCCATGTAGTGGAGCGTGTCGTGCATCCACCCCATGTTCCACTTGCGCGAGAAGCCGAGCCCGCCATCGGACGCGGGGCGGCTGACGCCGGGCCAGGCGGTGCTCTCCTCGGCGATGACCAGGGCACCGGGGAAGGTCTCGGCCACCATGGAGTTCAGCTCGCGGAGGAAGTCCACCGCCTCCAGATTCTCCCGCCCGCCATAGCGGTTGGGGACCCATTCGCCCTGCTTCCGCGAATAGTCGCGGTAGAGCATGGAGGCGACGGCATCGACGCGCAGCCCATCCACATGGAAGTCGCCCAGCCAATGCGCCGCGCTGGCCAGCAGGAAGCCGCGCACCTCGTTGCGGCCGAGATTGTAGATCGCGGTGTTCCAGTCCTGGTGGAAGCCCTCCCGCGGGTCGGCATGCTCGTAGAGCGGCGTGCCGTCGAAGCGGTAGAGGCCGTGCGCGTCGGCGGGGAAATGCGCCGGCACCCAGTCGAGGATGATGCCGATGCCCTCGGCATGGGCGCGGTCGACGAAGCGGGCGAAGCCGGCGGGCGGGCCGAAGCGGGCGCTGGGCGCAAACAGCGAGAGCGGCTGGTAGCCCCAGGAACCGTAGAAGGGATGCTCCGTGATGGGCAGGAATTCCAGATGGGTGAAGCCCATGCCCTTGGCATAGGGGATGAGGCGGTCCGCCAGCCCGTCCCAGTCCGGCGAATGGCCCTTGGCATCGCGCCACCAGGAGCCGGCATGGACCTCATAGATCGAGAGCGGCGCGTCGCCCGCCTGGCGGGCCGGGCGGTCGCGCATCCAGGCGGCGTCGCTCCAGTCGAGGCGGGAAAGGTCGGCGACGCGGGAGGCGGTGGCGGGCGGCAGCTCCGTCGCCAGGGCGCAGGGGTCGGCCTTCAGCGGCAGCAGGCCGCCATCCGGGCCCAGCAGCTCATATTTGTAGAGCGCGCCGGGCGTGAGGCGCGGGATGAACAGCTCCCACACCCCCGCCTCCTGGCGGCGGCGCATCGGGTGGCGGCGGCCATCCCAATTGTTGAAGGCGCCGACCACCGAGACGCGGCGGGCATTCGGCGCCCAGAGGGCGAAGCGGACACCGGGGATGCCATCCACCACCATGGGCTGGGCCCCGAAGACGCGGCCGAGACCGAAATGCCGCCCCTCGGCGAAGAGATGCAGGTCGAGCGGGCCGAGCAGCAGGCCGAAGCTGTAGGGGTCCTCGACCTCCTCCACCGCCTCCGGCCATTGGATGCGCAGCCGGTAGGGGCCGGGGCGCGCCATGCGCCCCTCGAACAGCCCGGCCGGGTGCACCGGCTCCAGCCGCGCCAGCTCCGCCCCATCCTCCCGCGCCAGGGCGGTGACGGCGCGGGCGCCGGGCAGGAAGCAGCGCAGCACGCCCTCATGCAGGCCAAGCACGGCGAAGGGATCGCCATGCCGCCCCTCGATCAGGGATTCCAGCGCGGCGTTCACGGCACCAGCCTTTCGGCGATGGCGGCGAGGCCCTTCAGCGGCACGCCGATCCAATCCGGCCGGTTGGTCGCTTCGTAGCGCACCTCATAGGCGGCCTTCTCCAGCAGGAAGAGGTCGAGCAGCGGCCGCCGCGCCGCCTCCGGCACCCAGGGCTGCTCGGCCGCGGATTCCACCGCGCGATAGGCGATGAGGAAGGCATCCTCCGCCGCCTCCTGCCAGCGCTGCAGCAGTGCGGCGCGGCGCTCGCTGGGCGCGGCGGCGGCGGCGGCGGAGGATTCGGTGGCCAGGGCGACGGAGGCGGCGTAGTCGAAGCTGCGCAGCAGCCCGGCCACGTCGCGCAGCGGGCTGGCCTTGGCGCGGCGCTCCTCCAGCGGCCGCGCCGGCTCGCCCTCGAAATCGACGATCACCGCATCGCCCTGCGCGACCAGCACTTGGCCGAGGTGGAAATCGCCGTGGACGCGGGTCTTCAGCGCGCCCTCGGCGGACTGCGCCAGGGCATGAACCTTGTCCCGCAGCGCGTCCTTGCGGGTGAGCAGGCCGCGCAGCGTCCTGGCCAGGTCGTCCGGCAGCACCAGCCGGCCGGTCAGCAGCTCGAGGGCCGGGTCGAGCTGGGCCAGCGCGCCCTCCGCCCAGCGCCGGCGATCCTCGGCCGTCGCCAGCTCGGGGGCGAAATCCGGGTCGTCGGTCGGCCGCGCCAGCACCGCATGCAGCTCGCCCAGGCGCTGGCCGAGGGCGGTGGCGAAGCTGAGATAGCCGGCGAAGGGATCGTCCGGCGGCGTCTCGGTCAGCGCCGCCTCGTCCACCGCGCGGTGCACCCAGTCCTGCGTCCAGCTCCAGCCATCGCCCTGGTTGCGGACGAAGCCCTGCAGGATCATCAGCAGATGCGGCGTGCCGTCGGGCGCCATCCGCACCACCTCGCCGAGCAGCGGCGGGGCGTTGGCGTAGCCGGCGGCGGTGAGGTAGCGCGTCACCTCGGCTTCCGGGTGGATGCCGGGATTGACCTTGCGGATGATCTTGAGGACGAGGCGCTCGCCATAGATCAGCGAGGAGTTGGACTGCTCGGCGGAGAGCCGGCGGATCTCCGGCGCCTCGGGCAGCTCGATCTCGGCGAGGCGCGGCGTCGGCAGGAAGCGGATCTCGCCGGCATCCGAGTGCAGCACCGTCCGCTCCCGCAGCGCGGTCAGCACGGCGGGGGGCATGCGGGGATCGGCGAAGGCATCCGTCAGGTAGCCGACGCGGCGGCCCTGGCGCAGGCGGGAAAGAGCGAGCTGCGCCGCCAGCGGGCCGGCACCCTCGCTCTCCTCCACGCCCGCCAACGGCAGGGCGTAGCGCTCCGTCCGGCCGGGCAACACCGCCTCGACCTCCGCCATCATCACCGCGCCATGGGCCTGCGGCAGGGCGGCAATGGCGCCGAAACGGGCGGCTTCCAGCGCCTCGCCCTTCGCCGCGAACCAGCGGCGCTTGGCGAGGTATTCCGGCAGGACCTGGCGCTCCAGCTCCTGCCGTACCTTGGCGCTCAGCAGCTCCTTCACATCGGCGGTCAAGACGAGCGTCCTCAGGTCCGGCAGCGGTTCCGGGGAAGGCGTGTGCCAGGGCGGCAGGGCCTGCTGCTTCGCCAGGGCGAACCAGTAGAAGCCGTAGGGCGGCAGGGTCAGCAGGTAGGGCAGCTGGCCAATGGGGGGAAAGGCGGTGCCGCCCAGCATCTCCACCGGCACGCTTCCAGCGCTGGCGGAGAGGTCGAGTTCCACGGCCTGGGCCGAGCGGGAGAGGTTGAAGACGCAGAGGATGCTGTCGCCTTCATATTCCCGCACATAGGCCAGCACCTTGCGGTTGGCCGGGTAGAGCAGCCGCATCTCGCCGCGGCCGAAGGCCTGGCTGCGCTTCCGCACGCTCAGCATGCGGCGCATCCAGTTCAGCAGGCTGTGCGGGTCCCGCGCCTGGCTTTCGACGTTCACCGCCGGGAAGCCGTAGAGCGCATCCTGCAAGGGCGGCAGCACCAGCGCCGCCGGGTCGGCCTTGGAGAAGCCGCCATTGCGGTCGGGCGACCACTGCATCGGCGTGCGCACGCCGTCGCGGTCGCGCAGGAAGATGTTGTCCCCCATGCCGATCTCGTCGCCGTAATAGATCACCGGCGTGCCGGGCATGGAGAGCAGCAGGCCGTTCATCAGCTCGATCCGCCTCCGGTCGCGCTGCAGCAGGGGCGCGAGGCGGCGGCGGATGCCGAGGTTGAGCCGCGCCCGGCGGTCGGCGGCATAGGTGTTCCAGAGATAGTCGCGCTCCCGGTCCGTCACCATCTCGAGCGTCAGCTCGTCATGGTTGCGGAGGAAGATGGCCCATTGGCAGCCTTCCGGGATGTCGGGCGTCTGGCGCAGGATATCGGTGACCGGGAAGCGGTCCTCCTGGGCGATCGCCATGTACATCCGCGGCATCAGCGGGAAGTGGAAGGCCATGTGGCATTCGTCGCCCTGGCCGAAATATTGCTGCGTGTCCTCCGGCCACTGATTGGCCTCGGCCAGCAGCATGCGGTCCTGGAAGCCCTGGTCCAGCTTGGCGCGGATGGTCTTCAGGATGGCGTGGGTCTCGGGCAGGTTCTCGTTGTTCGTCCCCTCGCGCTCCACCAGATAGGGCACGGCGTCGAGGCGGAGCCCGTCCACCCCGATGTCCAGCCAGAAGCGCATGACGTTCAGGATTTCCGACAGCACCCGCGGATTGTCGAAGTTGAGGTCCGGCTGGTGGCTGTAGAAGCGGTGCCAGAAATAGGCGCCGGCCACCGGGTCCCAGGTCCAGTTGGACTTCTCAGTGTCGAGGAAGATGATCCGGGTCTCGGGATATTTCTGGTCGTCGTCGGACCAGACATAGTAGTTGCGGTGGGAGGAGCCGGGCTTGGCGGTGCGGGCGCGCTGGAACCAGGGGTGCTGGTCGCTGGTGTGGTTCACCACCAGCTCGGTGATGACGCGCAGCCCGCGCGCATGCGCCTCCCGCACGAAGCGGCGGACATCCTGCAGCGTGCCGTAGCTCGGATTCACCCCGCGGTAGTCGGCGATGTCGTAGCCGTCGTCGCGCAGCGGGCTGGGGTAGAAGGGCAGCAGCCAGAGCGTATCGACGCCGAGCTCGGCGATGTAGTCGAGCTTCTGCAGCAGGCCGGGGAAGTCGCCGATGCCGTCGTCATTGGCATCGAAGAAGCTCTTCACGTGCAGCTGGTAGATGACGGCGTCGCGGTACCAGTGCGGGTTGCGCGGCAGGGCCATCAGAGGCTCGCCTCCGGCCGCACGCGCCAGAGGCGGAAGGGCATGGCGGGCTCCAGCCGCAGCCGCTGCCACTTGCCGTGCCAGGTGAATTGGTCGCCCTGCATCAAATCCTCCGCCGCCAGCGCGGCATGGTCCGGCAGCCCCCATTCCCAGAGCGGCAGCTCGATCTCCGCCTCCTGCCCGGCGAAGGGGTCGAGGCTGACGGCGACGAGGATCACGTTGGAACGGTCGGGCATGGCTTTCCGGTAGAAGAGCACATTCGGGTTGCGGGCCTCCAGGAAACGGAGGCCGAGATGGGTCTGCAGCGCCGGATTCTGCCGGCGGATGAGGTTCAGGCGGGTGATCTCCTCCACGATGTCGCCCGGCGCACGGTCGGGCCGGGCACGGATCTCGTATTTGTCGGAGTTGAGATACTCCTCCCGCCCCGGCAGCGGCGTCGCCTCGCAGAGCTCGAAGCCCTGCTGCATGCCCCAGAGGCCGGAGAGCGTCGTCGCCAAAGCGAGGCGGATGAGATGCGCCGGCCGCCCGCCGGTCTGCAGGAAGGGCGGGTTGATGTCCGGCGTGTTGACGAAGAAATGCGGCCGGTAGAAGTCGCGCGGCGGGCCGTCGGTCAGCTCCTCCAGATACTCGGTGATCTCGCGCTTCTCGTTCCGCCAGGTGAAGTAGGTGTAGGACTGGCTGAAGCCGATCTTGCCCAGGCGGTACATGATCTTCGGCCGGGTGAAGGCCTCCGCCAGGAAGACCGCGTCCGGGTAGCGGCCGCGCACCTCGGCGATCATCCATTCCCAGAAGGGGAAGGGCTTGGTGTGCGGGTTGTCCACGCGGAACAGCCGCACGCCCTCATGGCACCAGAACAGCACCACGTCGCGCAGCGCCAGCCACAGGTCGGGGACGGCGTCCGGCGCGTAGAAATCGACGTTGACGATGTCCTCGTACTTCTTCGGCGGGTTCTCGGCGTATTTGATGCTGCCATCGGGCCGCCAGTCGAACCAGCCCTTGTGTTCCTTCAGCCAGGGGTGGTCGGGGCTGCACTGGATGGCGAAGTCCAGCGCCAGCTCCATGCCGTGCCGCTCCGCGGCGGCGCGCAGCCGGCGGAAGCCCTCGATGCCGCCGAGTTCCGGGTGCACCGCGTCGTGGCCGCCCTCCGCGCTGCCGATGGCATAGGGGCTGCCGGGGTCGTCCGGCCCGGGGGTCAGGCTGTTGTTGCGACCCTTGCGGTTGGTCTTCCCGATCGGGTGGATGGGCGGGAAATACAGCACGTCGAAGCCCATGCCGCGGAGATGCGGCAGGCGGCGAATCACGTCGTCGAAGGTGCCGTGGCGCTCCGTGCTGCCGCTCTGGCTGCGCGGGAAGCATTCGTACCAGCTGGCGAAGCGGGCGCCGAGCCGCTCCGCCTCCACCGGCATCTCGGCGCTGCGGCTGCGGAAGGGGCGGTCATCGGCCTCCGCCATCAGCGCCGCCGTCTGGTCCGCCAGCAGCAGGCGGATGCGCTCCGCCTCCGGCGCCGCGGCGAGCAGGGCCAGCAGGTCGCGCAGGGTCGGGCCGACGCCATCCCGCTCCCGCTCCGCCGCCGCGGCGATCAGCTGCCGCCCCTCCTCCTGCTCCAGCGCCGTGGAGAGGCCGGCGGCGTGCTTCTTGCGCAGCTCGTCGCGGAAGCTGGCATAGGCGTCGCGCCAGGCCTCCACCACGAAGAGGTGGAGCCCCACGCGCTCCAGCGGGAAGCGCGCCGTCCAGCGGTCATTGCCGAGGGGGCGCATCCGCACCTGCTGCCATTCGCGGGAATCGGCGGGACGCCAGAGCAGGGCAGCGCCGAGCTGGTCGTGGCCGTCGCAGAGGATGTCGCAGGTGACTTCCACCTCCTCCCCCACCGAGCGCTTCACCGGGAAGCGGCCGCCCTCCACGGCGGGGGCGATCGCCTCCAGCCCGATGCGCGGCGCGGCGGCGGCGGCGAGGGCCGGGTCCTTCTCGCCGGGCAGGCGGCGGCGCGGCGAGGTCCGGCGGATGGCAGGCAGCATCTCGGCCTCGAACAGCAGGGCGGCGCCGGGGGCGAGCGGCAAGGCGGCGCCGGGGGCAAGGGGGGCGGCCTCGGGCGAGAGCGGGCGGAAGCGGGCGCCCTCGGTCGGCAGGGCGGGCAGCAGGGCGCTCGCCGCCGCCTCCCGGCTGCGGAGCAAATCGGCATTGGCCAGCACCAGGCTGGCGCTGCGCGCCGCCCTTGCATCCGCCGCCTCGGCGCGCAGCAGGGCCACGGTGCCGGCGCCGGGCCCGGCCAGGGGGCGGATCTCGGCCGGGGCCAGGGGGCGCTTGGCCAGCACGGCATTGGCGGCGCGGATTTCCGCATGCAGCGCCTCGGCCGGGTGCTGCAGCAGCCGGGTCCAGTCCTCCGGCCGGTCCCGCACCGGGTCCAGCCGGCGGCGGGCGGCGAATTCGAAGCCCATGGGCAGCAGCATGCCGGCGCCGATCCCGGCGGCGAGGCGCAGCTGCCGCGCGGCGGCGCGCTCGGCCAGCTCGGGCTCCAGATCCGGCCCGCCGAGGCGGGGGCCGAAGGGCGGCTCCAGCGTGGCGATGGCCGGGGCCAGCGGGGCCAGCCGCGCCACCTCCTCCGGATACCAGCCGGCGCGGAAATCCCACCAGCCGGCGCTGTCGAACACCGCGGCGAAGCCGGCGCCGGAGAGGTTCGGCACCGCTTCCGCCGGGAGGCCGGGGGTCCAGCCGAGGAAGCGCGCGGCCGGCAGGGCAGCCGCCAGGCGGCGCCAGATGCCGGCCGGCACCCGGCCGAGGCCGAGGCAGCGGAAGCCGGCAATCCCCGCCTCCACCCAGCGGCGCAGGCGCAGCTCCCACCACTCGTAGAGCGCCTCGCCCGCGCCATCCTTCCAGCGCAGCCAGGCGACGCCCTGGGCCTCGGGCGGCAGGCGGGGGTCCGGCGGGCTGCCATCCGGGGCGTCGGTCCAGTCCGGGTGGTGGCGGGCCAGCACGCCATCCGCCGCGGTGCGGTCCAGCACGAGGTCGAGATACAGGGCGAGCCCCTCCGCCCGCGCCTTGTCCGCCAGCAGGCGCAGCGTCTCCGTCATGTCTCCGGTCGAGCTCAGGACGGGATGCGGTGCGTCCGGATCGGCGATGCGGAACAGGCTGCCCTCCGTCCCCGGCGCGAAGGGCGGGGCGAGCAGCGCGCTGTCGAAGCCGAGCGTCGCGATATGGGCGAAGAGCGCGTCCCAATTCGGCAGCGCCCCGGCCAGCAGCGGGCTGACGAAATAGAGGCGCGGCACCGGCGGCCCCGCCGGCTGGGGCGGGGGCGGCGGCGGCGGGGCGGCGTCGGGGGTGGCGGGTCTGGCCGGGGCGGGGGGCTTCGGGTTCCGCTTCCTGCCCACCCCTGCTTTCGCCACCATACGCACCCCCGTATCGAACCTGGACGTGCAACGCCGGCGAGACGGGCTTGGCTCGCCCCCCGCGCGATCACGCATGCGGGAGCAGGCGAAGCGGCTGGTATGATTCCGGCATGGCCAAGGGGAGGAGGAGCAGAGCGCATGCTGGACACCGAGAGATTCGACCCCGCCGCCCATGTCGCCGCCGCCGCGCCGGCGGTGGGGCTGGCGCTGGACGCGACGCGGCAGGCGCGCGTCGCCGCCGCCCTGGCGCTGGTGGTGCGCATCGCCGGCCCGGCCCTGGCCGTGGACCTGCCGGTGGAGGCGGAGCCGGCGCCGGTGTTCCGGCCATGATGGCGCTGGAGATCGCCGCCCGGGTCCGCGCCGGGGAGATGACAGCGGTGGCGGTGGCGGAGGCGGCGCTGGCGCGGATCGCGGCGGCGAACCCGCGAGCGAACGCCTTCACCACCGTGCTCAGCGAGCGGGCATTGGCCGAGGCCGCTGCCGTGGATGCGCGCATCGCCGCCGGGGAGGACCCCGGGAGGCTGGCCGGCGTGCCCTATGCGGCGAAGAACCTGTTCGACCTCAAGGGCATCCCGACCACGGCGGGTAGCCGCGTCCGCAAATCCGCCCCACCCGCCGCGCGCGACGCCTTCCTGGTGCGGCAGCTCTCGGCGGCGGGCGCGGTGTGCCTGGGCGCGCTGAACATGGACGAGTTCGCCTATGGCTTCACCACCGAGAACAGCCATGACGGGCCGGCGCGCAACCCGCATGACCTGACGCGCATCGCCGGCGGCTCCTCCGGCGGCTCCGGCGCCGCGGTGGCGGCGGGGCTGGTGCCGATCACGCTCGGGACGGACACCAACGGCTCGATCCGCGTCCCCGCCTCATTGAACGGCATCTTCGGGGTGAAGCCGAGCTACGGGCGGCTCTCCCGCCACGGCGCCTTTCCCTTCGTCTTCTCGCTGGATCATGTCGGGCCCTTCGCCCGCAGCGTGGCGGATCTCGCCGCGGCCTATGACGCGCTGCAGGGGCTCGACCCGGAGGACAGGGCGCAGGCACCGATGCCGCCGCATGCGGTGACGCCGGGGCTGGCGGCGGGCGCCCAGGGGCTGCGGGTGGCGAGGCTCGGCGGCTGGTTCGGGCGGCAGCAATCCGATGCGGCGCGCGACGCGGTGGCGGCGGTGGCGGCGGCGCTCAACGCCAGCGCGACGGTGGAGTGGGAGATGGCGGAGGCGGCGCGGGCGGCGGCCTTCCTCATCACCAGCGCGGAGGGCGGTGCGCTGCACCTGCCGACGCTGCGCACCCGGCTGGAGGAGTACGAACCGCTGATCCAGGACCGGCTGCTGGCCGGCGCGCTGCTGCCGGCGGCCTGGGTGAACCACGCGCAGCGGGTGCGGGCAGTGGCGCGGGACAGCATGGCGGCGCTGCTGGAAGATTGGGACGTGCTGCTGGCGCCGGCCACGCCGGTGACGGCGACGCCGATCGGGCAGGAGATGCTGGAACTGGACGGCGTCGAGGTGCCGCTGCGGCCCTCCATGGGGCTGTTCACCCAGCCGATCTCCTGTCTCGGCCTGCCGGTGGTGACGGTACCGGTGCCGAAGGCGGATGGAAGGCTGCCGATCGGCGTGCAGCTCATCGGCAAGCCCTGGACGGAAGCGCTGCTGTTCCGCGCGGCGGCGGCGCTGGAAGCGCGGGGCGTGGTGGCAGCGCCGGTGGCGGAAGGGTTTGGCTGACAGGGGGCGCTGCCCCCTGCCGGGACCCGGGGCAGCGCCCCGCCTACAACAACCCCTCCCGCCGGAAGGAAAGCTGGCGGCCATTGCCGACGATCAGGTGGTCGTGGACGACGATGCCGAAGACCGAGGCCGCCTGCTTGATCTCCTGCGTCATCTCGATATCGGCGCGCGACGGCGTCGGGTCGCCGCTCGGGTGGTTATGGACCAGGATGAGCGCGGTGCTCTGCAGTTCCAGCGCGCGCTTCACCACCTCCCGCGGATAGACCGGGGTGTGGTTCACCGTGCCGCGGGCCTGGGCCTCGTCGGCGATCAGGCGGTTGCGGGTATCCAGGTAGAGCACGTGCACATGCTCCACCTTCTGGCGGGAGAGGGTCGCGGTCAGGTAGTCGATCAGCCGGTCCCAGGAGTTCAGCACGGGCTGGTCGATCACCTCCGCCCGCGCCAGGCGGAGCGCCGCGCCCTGCACCGCCTTCAGCGCGGCGACGCCCGCCTCCCCGAGGCCGTCCACGCCGAGCAATTCCGGCGGCGAGGCGGCGATGGCATTGGCGAAGCTGCCGAAGCGCGCCAGCAGCGCCCGGGCGATGGGCTTGGTGTCCCGCCGCGGCAGGGCGAGGAACAGCACCAGTTCCAGTAATTCATGGTCCAGCAGCGCATCCGGCCCGTGCGAGAGCAGCCGCTGCCGCACCCGCGCCCGGTGGCCGAGATGGCCGGGGGGGGGCACCTCCGGGGCCTGCGCCGCCGGCAGAGGCGGGCGGCGGCGCGGTGCGGCGGTGCTTTGCTGGCTCTCCAGGGCGAGGGCAGGCTGGAAGCCGGCAGGGGCTTCCGCGAGGCCAGACTCCACGGCGCGCTTGGCCGCGGGCGGGGGAGGAGCGACGTCTTGGCGCATGTCTCATCCTTCTGACGGAATGAGTGTAGGCACGCGCGACGTCTTTACCAGGGGTTGCAAGGGACATGCGCCGGTTGCGCGTTGCCGCCGACCGGGCCGTGCCGGGAAGCGCCGGAGCGGGGCCAGGGCGTTCTGAACAAAGGATTTTTGGGCGTGGGATGGGCCTTCGGCCGGGCCAGCGCCGCCGTCCGCCGCCCCCGGCCGCGCGCATCGGGCGATGCATCGACGCCGCACTGTGCCCAAAATGCCACAAGCCAGGGGAGCAGCCAGAGCCGCGCCCCCGCCGCCTGGGCGAGCCTCAGCGGGACAATACCCGGCCGGGGAGGCGCTGCGGCAGCAGGGCAGAGCCACCCGCTACCGGCAGCCCAGTGAGGCCGAGGGAGACAACCGCACCGCCCGCATCAGGCCCGGCCGGGCCGTTCCCCTTCGGCGCCGCGCATGGTCGGAGGCCGGGGCCGAGCACGCCGGCACGGCAACGCTGGAGCTGGACCAGGGGCGGCCAGCAGCGGCGCCAGGGTCCTCGCCGCCGCGAATGTGCCACACATCCATGTATGCAGCGGCGCATGGCCAGCCTGGCGCCGCCGGCAGAACCCGCGGCAAGCGAGGCCGAGGCGCGCTGCCGCGTGGCGGGAACGGGCCGGGGCGACGCCCACCCGCCCCCGCTCAGGCGGCGTAGGGCGGACGGTGCAGACCGGCGGGGGAGAGGGTGAAGACCTCGCAGCCCGTTTCCGTCACCCCGACCATGTGCTCGAACTGGGCGGAGAGGCTGCGGTCGCGGGTCACCGCGGTCCAGCCATCGTCGAGGATCTTCACCTCCGGCCGGCCGGTATTCACCATCGGCTCGATGGTGAAGAACATGCCGGGGCGCAGCACGGGCCCTTCCCCCGGCCGGCCGAAATGCAGCACGTTCGGCGGCTCGTGGAAGCGGCGGCCGATGCCGTGGCCGCAGAAATCCCGCACCACGCTGAAGCGGTGCCGCTCCACGAAGCGCTGGATGGCGTGGCCGATATCGCCGAGCGTCGCCCCCGGCTTCACCGCCGCGACGCCGAGCAGCAGGCTCTCATAGGTCACGTCCAGCAGCAGCCGCGCCTTGGTGCTGGGCTGGCCGGCCACGTACATCCGGCTGGTGTCGCCGTGCCAGCCATCCAGGATGACGGTGATGTCGATGTTGAGGATGTCGCCCTCGGCCAGCACCCGGTCCCCGGGGATGCCGTGGCAGACCACGTGGTTGATGGAGATGCAGGTGGATTTCGGATAGCCGCGATAGCCGAGCGGCGCCGGCACCGCCCCATGCGCCACGATGTATTCGTGACAGATGCGATCCAGCTCCTCCGTCGCCACGCCCGGGCGGACATGCGGCGTGATCATGTCGAGGGTGGCGGCGGCCAGCTGCCCCGCTGCGCGCATGCCCGCGAAATCCTCGGGGGCGTGGATGGTGATGCGGCGCGCGTCGCCGGCGTGTTGCTCCATGGTCGGACCGAATGTCTCTGGGTAATGCCTCTCCAAGATGCGCCGCGGGGGGGCCGGGTGCAAGGCTTGGCGCTGATTTGGCCAGGCCGGGCTACAGGTAGCGCTGGATGTCCAGCGTGCTTTCCCGCCCGATGGCGGCGAAATGGTCCGCCAGGAAGCGGTCCGCCGCTTCCCGCCCATAGGCCTTCAGCGTCTGCAGGAACTCCCAATCCCCGTTCAGCTTGGTCGAGAGCTTGAACTCCCGCATCCGCGCCTCGTCCTCGATGACATGCAGGAAGAGGCGGCGGTAGCGCGGCTGCTCCAGCCGTCCGGCATCCAGCAACCGCTGCACGAAGTCGATCGCCCGCATCTCCGCCATCAGACTGGCATTGAAGCTGATCTCGTTCAGCCGGTTCATGATGTCCGACGGCGTGGTGGGCAGCTCCTCCCGCAGGATGGCGTTGATCTGCACCACTACGATGTCGGGCGCCCCCCGCTCGTGATACAGCGGCCAGAGGGCGGGGTTGCCGAGATAGCCGCCATCCCAGTAGGGCTCGCCCTCGATCTCCACCGCGCGGAACACATTGGGCAGGCAGGCGGAGGCGAGGATGACGTCGGTCGTCACCTCCGCCCGGCCGAAGACCCGCGGCTTGCCGGTACGGACATTGGTGGCGGAGATGAAGAGGCGGATCGCCTTGGCGTCCTGCTTCAGCCGCGCCTCGTCGAGGTTCTCCGAAATCACCTGGCGCAGCGGGTTGAACTCCGCCAGCAGCGGATTGAGGTGGTAGGGGGAGAAGACGCGGGAAAGCGTCTCGAAGGTCTGGTAGGCCACCGAATAGGTCAGGTCATGGCCCCAGAGCGCCTTCTCCCAGGGCGTATTGCGCAAGGGGCTGAAGGCGAGGCGCAGCGCCACGTCGTTCCACAGCTTGTTCAGCGCGTCGATCGCCCCCTGCCGGCCGCCGGCGGCGAGCCCCTGCACCAGGATGGCGGCGTTGATGCCGCCGGCCGAGGTGCCGGAGACCGCATCCACCGCCAGCCGCTCATCCTCCAGCAGCCGCTCCAGCACCCCCCAGGTGAAGGCGCCATGCGTGCCGCCGCCCTGCAGGGCGAGGTTGATCTTCTTCGGCGCCACCGGCCGCGCGACCGCCGGCGCCCCCTGCCCTTCAGCCATGCAGCACGCCCATCAGAACCGGCCTACCCGTTGCCCCCCGCGGCTTGGCCGCGGCAGGCCGTGCGAAGCCTCGGGAGCACGGCGCTTCCGGGGCCTCCACGGCGCCGCGCAGCGGCTTCCCGGGGATCTAGAGCGTTTTCGGTTTACATGCGTTCACCGAAAACGCTCTACGCCTGTGTTTGCATAGCAGATTCACGCCTTCGGGCGATGCCGCCCTACGGCGATCTGCTCTAGCTCGCGTACCAGCCGCCGTCGATGGAAAGCGCTGCGCCGGTCACCCCGCCGCTGCCAGGGCCGCAGAGATAGAGCGCCATATGCGCCACCTCCTCCACCTCGATCCAGCGCTTGGAGGGCTGGTGTTCCAGCAGGTGGTCCTTCAGCGCCACCTCCTCGGAGACCCCGTACTGCTTCGCCAGGGCCGGCAGCTGGGCTTCCGCCAGCGGCGTACGGACGAAGCCGGGGCAGATGGCGTTGCAGGTGATCTGCGTCTGCGCCACCTCGATCGCCACGGTCTTGGTCAGCCCCACCACCGCGTGCTTGGCGGAGACATAGGCCGACTTGTTGGGCGAGGCGACGAGGCCATGCGCCGAGGCGAGGGTGATGATCCGCCCCCAGCCCCGCGCCTTCATCCCCGGCAGCGCCGCCTTGATGGCGTGGAAATTGGAGGTGAAGTTGATCGCGATGATGGCGTCGAACTTCTCCTCCGGGAATTCATCCACCGGCGCCACGAACTGGATGCCGGCATTGTTCACCAGGATGTCGAGGCTGCCGAGCGCTGCCTGCGCGTCCTGCACCATCTGCCGCACCGCTTCGGGCTTCGAGAGGTCGGCGGCGGAATAGGGCGCCTCGGCGACGCCCATGGCCTTGCCGACTTCCGCCCTTGCACGGGCGATCTCCTCCGGCTTGCCGAAGCCGTTCAGCATGACCTTGGCACCGGCCTCGGCGAAAAGCTGGGCGATACCGAGGCCGATGCCGCTGGTGCTGCCGGTGACGAGGGCCGTCCGGCCGGCGAGAGTCTTCTCCATTCAATTTCTCCCAATCGCTTGCAGGCACTTACCAGGCCCCGGCGCCGCCCGGTGCCCCGCCTTGCCGGGGTGGCACCGGATGGCAATCCCGCCCGGGAGCGCGCAGCGTCCGACCGGAACGAGCTGCGTTCCGGTCCAGGCTGCGGCCGCTCCCGGCCTTCCCGCAAACCCGTCGCGCGGTCCTGCGGGATATCACGGCAGATGTTTCAGCAGGCTGACAGCGCGCTTCACCAGGGGCGAAAGCAGCTTCGGCGCGTAATGCTCGGCGGCCGCGCGCTTCGCCGCCTCCGCCAGCGTCGGGTAGGGCAGCACCATCCCGGCCAGGGCGGAGAGCGGCAGGCGCCGGCCGAGCATCAGCCCGAACATCCCGGCCATCTCCCCCGCCCGCGGCGCCAGCACCCCGGCGCCCAGCAGCCTGCCCTTGCCGTCCAGCAGCAGCCGCACCTCGCCCTCCGGCCGGCCCTCGGCGATGGCGCGGTCATTCTCGGCGAGGCTCCAGCGCCGGAGCTGCAACCCGCCGATGCCTTGCGCCTGCGCCTCGGCCTCGGTCAGCCCGACCTGCACCAGCTCCGGGTCGGTATAGGTCACGCGCGGCAGGGCGGCGTAGTCCACCCGGGTGAAGGGCAGGCGGAACAGCATGGAGCGGACCAGGACGCCGGCATGCTGGCTCGCCACATGGGTGAAGGCGCGGGGGCCGATCCCCTCCGGATCGGCGATGTCGCCCACCGCCCAGACGCGCGTGTTGGTGGTGGAGCGGAGGTCGCGCCGGGTGGCGATGCCGTGCTTCGTCATGGCGACATTCCCGGCCGCGAGGTCGAGCCCCGCCAGCCGCGGCGCCCGCCCGACCGCCAGCAGCAAATGCGTGCCGGCGATGCGGCTGCCATCCGCCAGCACCGCCACCACCCCGGCGGCCTCCGCCGTGCTCCGCGCCTCCAGCGGCTCCACCGCGGTGAGCTTCACGCCCTCGCGGAATTCCACGCCGTCGCGGCGCAACGCCTCCCGGAGCCCCGCCACCAGCGCCGGGTCCTCGCGGGCGGCGATGCTCGGCGCCGCCTCGATGACCGTGACGAGGCAGCCGAGCCGGGCATGGGCCTGCGCCATCTCCAGGCCGATCGGCCCGCCGCCCAGGATGATGAGATGGCCGGGCGGCTCCGCCAGCTCGAACAGCGTCTCGTTGGTCAGCCAGGGCACGCCGTCGAGGCCCGGGATGTCCGGCATGAGGGGGGAGCTGCCGGCGGCGATGACGCAGCGGCGGAAGGTCAGGCGGCGACCGCCCACCTCCAGCGCATCGGGGGCGAGGAAATGGGCGGAGGCGTGGATCACCTCGCAGCCCAAGGACCGGAAGCGCTCGGCGCTGTCATTCGGGGCGATGCGGGCGATGGCGCCCTGGACATGGGCGCGCACCGCATCCCAGTCGATCTCGGGCGGGGGCAGGCGGATGCCGAGGCGATCGGCCCGGCGGGCCTCGGCCGCGGCATGGGCGGCGGCGAGCAGGGCCTTGGAGGGGACGCAACCGTAATTCAGGCAGTCGCCGCCCATCCGGCCGCGCTCGATCAGCGCTACCTTCAGGCCGAGATTGGCGGAAATGGCCGCGACGGACAGGCCGGCGGCGCCGGCCCCGATCACCGCGACGTCCACGTCAGGCATTCACTCACTCCCAAACAGTCGAGAGGGGGGCCTTGCCCCCCTCACCCCCCACCAAAGGCCGAAGGGCCTTTGGAAACCTCGAGTTTCAGGCAGCGCCCCTCCGGCGGCGCCACCAGACGCCCAGCAGGGACAAAGCCGCCAGGCCCAGAAGTGGCAGCAGGATGCCGGGTGAAAAGATCACCGCAAGGTCGGGACGGCCACCCGCCTCGAAGACCTGGCCCAGCCCGGCGCCGATGCCGGCGAAGACGAGAGTGCCGGGAATGATGCCGAGGAAGGTCGCCGCGGCGAAGGGCGCGAAGGGCATGCCGGCCAGGGCGGGCGCCAGATTCGCCAGCCAGAAGGGCACCACCGGGATCAGCCGCAGGGAGAGCAGGTACCAGAACCCGTCCCGCGCCAGCCCCTCCCGCACCCGCCCGAGCAGGGGCCCGGCCTTGCGCGCCAGGATCTCCGCCAGGGCGTAACGGGCCGCCAGGAACAGCAGGCAGGCGCCGATTGTCGCCCCCGCCACCGCCGCCGCGGCGCCCAGCACCGGCCCGAACAGGAAGCCCCCTGCCAGGGTCAGCACCACCGCCCCGGGCAGGGAAAGCGCCACCACCACGACATAGAGGCCGATATAGGCCAGCGCCGCCAGCAGTGGCGCGGCGGCGACAAAGCCCAGCAGCGCGGCCCGCCGCGCCGCCAACGCGTCGAAGGAGAGGTAGCGGTGCAGCCCGAGGGCATAGGCCAGCGCCAGCGCCGCCAGCAGCACCAGCAGCGGCCAGGCCCGGGTCCAGGCGGCGGAGGAAGGGGCAGCGTCCGGCATGGCCTCGGTTCGCGGCAGGTGGGCGCCGCGTTACGCTGCTCCGCCCCGCGGCGCAACCGGCGACAGGGCGAGGCCCCCGCCGGGCGTTGACGCCGCAGCGCCCCCTCCGTATAGCTGCCGGCCTTCGCCGGGGCCCCGCAGGCTGCCGGCTTCCGCCGCTGCGCGCCCCGGCGGGCGCGCTGGTGCCGACCAGTCCGGAGACCGACCGTGAAGCGTACCTATCAGCCCTCCAAGCTCGTCCGGAAGCGCCGGCATGGCTTCCGCGCCCGCATGGCGACGGTCGGCGGCCGCAAGGTGCTGGCCAACCGCCGCGCCAAGGGCCGCGCCAAGCTCAGCGCCTGACCCCGGGGGGCGGGTGTTGCCATGCCGGGCGGCCCTCCCCGGCTGACCCGACGCGGGGAATTCCTCGCCGCCGCCAAGGCCGGCCGCAAGGCCGGCCGACCGGGCCTTGCCCTGCAGGCCCTGCCGCGCCCCGGCGGGCCGCTGCGCTGCGGCTTCACCGCCACCAAGAAGATCGGCAACGCCGTGATCCGCAACCGCTGCAAGCGGCGGCTGCGGGAAGCGGCGCGGTTGCTGCTGGCGGAGTATCCGCCGGGCTGGGACATCGTGCTGATCGCCCGGGACGCGACGCCGACCCGCCCCTGGGACAAGCTGCTGGGCGATCTCCGCGGCGCGCTGCGCCAGGCCGGGGTGCCCGAGCCCGGCGCCGCGGGGCGGCGGGAGACGCCGCCGGAGGAGGCCGGATGAGCGCCGCCGCCGAGGCGCTGAAAGGCGCCGTCATCCTCTACCAGTGGACGCTGCGGCCCTTCATCGGCGCGCAGTGCCGCTTCCACCCCTCCTGCAGCCATTATGCGCTGGAGGCGCTTTCGACCCATGGCGCGGCCCGCGGCGCCCTGATGGCCGGCCGCCGCATCCTGCGCTGCAACCCCTGGCATCCCGGCGGCTACGACCCCGTGCCGACCCGGACCGAACAAGGCTGATCCGCCGCCCATGGACAACAAGCGCCTTCTCCTGGCGATCATCGCTTCGATCGGCATCCTGCTGGTCTTCGAAACCGTCTTCAACAAGCCGGCGCGCGAGGCCCAGCGGGCGCAGCAGCAGCAGGCGGCGCAGCTCGCCCAGCCGGCGCCGACGCCCGGCCCCGCCGGCCCGCTGCGGACGCCGACCGATGCGGCCCCGGCCGCCGGCACGCCGCGCGAGCCCGCCGCCCGCCTGCCGGTCGAGGGGCCGCGCGTCCAGGGCACGCTGAACCTGCGCGGCGCGCGGCTCGACGACCTGGTGCTGCGCGACTACCGCGAGACCACCGACCCGAACTCCCCCCTGGTCCGCCTGTTTGCCCCGCGGGAGGGCTCGGCGCCCTATTACGCGCAATGGGGCTGGACGGCGGCCGATGGCCGCACCCCGGTGCCGGGCAACGATACGGACTGGCAGGCCGAGGGCGGCCGCCTCGCCCCCGGCAACCCGCTGACGCTGCGCTGGGACAACGGCCAGGGCCAGGTCTTCGAGATCGTGCTCGCGCTCGACGAGAACTACATGGTCACGGCGGAGCAGCGGGTGCGCAACACCGGGGAGCAGCCGGTGCAGCTCCTCCCCTGGGCCCGCATCCGGCGGGAGAGCACGCCGCCCACCCAGGGCTTCTACATCCTGCATGAAGGCTTCGTCGGCGTGCTGGACGGCCGCCTGCGGGAGATGACCTACAAGGCGGCGAAGGAGGAGGCGGGCAAGCGCAGCGGCCTCGCCTTCGAGCAGGAGACCTCCGGCGGCTGGTCCGGCTTCACCGACAAGTACTGGCTGGCGGCGCTGACCCCGGTGGACCAGTCCGCCCGCCTCCGCGCCAGCTACCGCGCGGTGCCGGAGGCCGGGCCGCATGGCCAGGAGGATCGCTGGCAGGTGGATTTCGCCCCGCCCGCGCCGATGGAGGTGACGCCGGGCGCCACCGGCGGCGGCCAGGCGCTGCGCCTGTTTGCCGGCGCCAAGGAGGTGCATCTGCTGGATGCCTATGCCAGCCGCCTCGGCATCCCGGATTTCGACAAGGCGATCGATTTCGGCTGGTTCTACTTCCTGACCAAGCCCTTCTTCTTCGCGCTCGACTGGCTGTTCAAGCTGTTCGGCAATTTCGGCATCGCCATCCTGGTCTTCACCCTGGCGCTGAAGGCGGCCTTCTTCCCGCTGGCCAACAAGGCCTACAAGTCGATGGCCCGCATGAAGGTGCTGGGCCCGAAGATGCAGGAGATCCGCGAGCGGCATAAGGAGGACCCGGCCAAGGCCCAGGCCGAGATGATGGCGCTCTACCGGACGGAGAAGGTGAACCCCGCCTCCGGCTGCCTGCCCATCGTCATCCAGATCCCGGTCTTCTTCGCCCTCTACAAGGTGCTGTTCGTCACCATCGAGATGCGGCACGCGCCGTTCTTCGGCTGGATCCGCGACCTCTCGGCGCCGGACCCGACGAACCTGTTCAACCTGTTCGGGCTCATCCCCTACGACCCGATGCAGCTCTCCCACTACCTGCACATGCCGGCCTGGGCGCTCATCATGGGCGTCACCATGTTCCTGCAGCAGAAGCTGAACCCGGCGCCCCCGGACCCGATCCAGGCGAAGGTGTTCCAGTACATGCCGATCATCTTCACCTTCATGCTGGCCAGCTTCCCGGCCGGGCTGGTGATCTACTGGTCGTGGAACAACCTGCTGTCGATCGCGCAGCAATGGTACATCATGCGGCTGGACGCGCAGCGGAAGGGCAAGGCCGTGGCCCCGGCCCCGAGCAAGGGGTGACGCTGCCCGCGAGCCTCACCGAGGCGAGGACGGAGGAGGAGCGCGCCGCCCTGCTGGAGGCCGGGCGGCTGCTCTTCGCCCGGCCCTGCACCTTCTTCCACGCGGCGCAGCGGCTGGACCAGCTGCCGCCCGCGCGGGGGCCGGAGATCGCCTTCTGCGGCCGGTCCAATGTCGGCAAATCCTCCCTGGTGAATGCGCTGACCGGGCAGAACGCCCTGGCCCGCGTCTCCCACACCCCCGGCCGCACGAGGCAGCTCAATTTCTTCGACCTCGCCGAGGGGCGGCTGACGCTGGTGGACATGCCGGGCTATGGCTATGCCCAGGCGTCGAAGAGCGTGAAGGCGGACTGGCAGGGGCTGATGTTCGACTTCCTGCGCGGCCGCGCGACACTGCGCCGGGTCATCCTGCTGCTGGATGCCAGGATCGAGACCAAGGCGGGCGACCGGGCGGCGATGGAGCTGCTGAACGAGGCCGCGGTCAGCTTCCAGATCGTGTTGACCAAGGCCGACGACGCCAAGCCCTGGTGGCTGGAGCAGCGGAGGAAGGAGGCCGAGCAGCTCGCCCGCAAGCACACGGCGGGGCATCCGCTGGTGCTGGTGACCAGCAGCGAGACCGGCCTCGGCATCCCCGAGCTGCGGGCGGAAATGGCGGCGCTGGCGGCATGATCGCGGCGGCGGCGAGCGGTGCTCGGATCCGCGTCGGCATCGCCGGCTGGTCCTTCCCGCCCTGGCGCGGCGCCTTCTATCCCGCGAAGCTGAAGCAGAAGGAGGAGCTTGCCTTCGCCGCCCGGCAATATCCGGTGCTGGAGGCGAACGGCACCTTCTACTCGCTGCAGCAGCCGAAGACCTTCGCCGCCTGGGAGGCGGAGACGCCGGCCGACTTCGTCTTCACCCTGAAGGGCCCGCGCTTCATCACCCATATGAAACGGCTGAAGGCGTGCGCGGCGCCGCTGGCCAATTTCCTGTAGAGCGGAGTGCTGCGCCGCGGGCCGAAATTCGGCCCCATCCTCTGGCAGCTGCCCCCGAACCTGGCTTTCGAGCCGGAGCGGCTGGACCCCTTCCTCGTCCTGCTGCCGCGGGACCGGCGGGCGGCGGCTGCCCTCGCCGCGCAGCATGAGAACCGGATGGACGGCCGGGCCTGGCTCGATCCGGGCCCGGACGGGCCGGTCCACCACGCCGTCGAGGGCCGTCACCCGAGCTTCGGCAGCCCCGAATGCCTGGCGCTGTTCCGCGGGCATGGCGTCGCGCTGGTGGAGACCGACGGCATCGCCGACCACCCGCAGCTCCGCGAGCCGACCGGGCCGATCCGCTATGCCCGCCTGCATCTCCGGCCGGAGCTCGGCCCCGCCGGCTACGGCCCGGCGGCGATCGCCGAATGGGCGGAGCGCTGCCGCGGCTGGGCGGCGGAGGGGCGCGACGTCTTCATCATCTTCGATGCGGCGGGGGATGAGAGCGTGAAGCTGCACACCCCAACGAATGCCGCCGCGCTGCTGGCGGAGCTGGCCAGGGGCTGAGCGCGGGCCCGACCGCCTTGACCCCCGCCCCCCCGCCCCCTAAGCCCGGCGCGCTGGCGTCCCGGTCCCGGCGGCCTCCGGGGCCGGGACGCCGGCCCTTATCTTCGGTGGCCTGCGTCTCCCTGCCATTCCCGGTCAAGGGCAGGACACCCGTCAGCGAGAGCCCGGCCGATGTCCGACACGACCGACCCCATGCAGATCCTCTCCGGCGCGCTGCCCTTCCTGAAGCGCTACGACGACCAGATCGTGGTGGTGAAATATGGCGGCCACGCCATGGGGGAGGAGGAGACGGCGCTGCGCTTCGGCCGCGACATCGCGCTGCTGGAGCAGGTGGGGGTGAACCCCGTGGTGGTGCATGGCGGCGGGCCGCAGATCAACGCCATGCTGAAGCGCCTCAACGTGCAGTCCACCTTCGTCCAGGGGCTGCGCGTGACGGATGAGGCGATGCTCGACGTGGTCGAGATGGTCCTCGCCGGCCCGGTGAACAAGCAGGTGGCGGAGGCGATCACCCGCGCCGGCGCCATCGCCGTCGGCATCTCCGGCAAGGATGGTGGGCTGATCCGGGCGCGGAAGCTGGTGCGCAAGGTGCGCGACCCCGACTCCCGCATCGAGCAGGTGCTCGACCTCGGCTTCGTCGGGGAGCCGGAATGCGTCGATACCCGCGTCCTCAGGCTGCTGATCGGCGCCGACATCGTGCCGGTGGTGGCGCCCGTCGGCATCGGCGCCGACGGCCAGACCTACAACATCAACGCCGATACGGTGGCAGGCGCCATCGCCGGCGCGCTCGGTGCCGAGCGGCTGCTGATGCTGACCGACGTCGCCGGCGTGAAGGGCCCGGATGGTGTCGTCATCCCGGAGATGAATGTGGCCGAGGTGCGGGCCGGCATCGAGGCGGGCTGGATCTCCGCCGGCATGATCCCGAAGGTGGAGACCTGCATCTACGCCATCGAGAAGGGGGTGAAGGGCGCCGTCATCGTCGATGGCCGCGTCCCCCATGCGGTCCTGCGGGAGCTGTTCACCCAGGGCGGCGCCGGCACACTCATCAAGCCCTGAGGCCCGGGCCGGCGGCCTGCCCCGGCCGGGATGGGCCGGGCGGCTCCGGGGGGCCGGGGCCGCCGGGGGCGGGCGCCGCCAGGCAGTCGCGGATCGCCTGGGCCAGCGTCTCCTGGCTGAAGGGCTTGGCCAGGCAGGTCAGGCCGGCAGGGCAGGCGCCGTCCAGCTCCGCATAGCCAGTGGCCAGCAATACCGGCAGGCCGGGACGGAGCCGGGCCAGCGCTTCGGCGAGCTGCAGTCCCGTCATGCCCGGCATGGCGTGGTCGGTGATGACCAGGTCGAAGCGGGCGGTCGCGTCCAGCCGCGCCAGCGCCTCCGGACCGGAGGCGGCCGTCACCGTGCGGTGGCCGAGATCGGCCAGCATCTCTGCCAGGCTCGCCAGCACCAGCGGGTCGTCATCCACCAGCAGCACGGCCAGGGCGGGGCCGGGCGTCGCCGCCGGGGCCGGCGCGGCGGACGGGGCGGCCGGCTCGGCCGCCGCGGCCCCGGGCAGCCAGAGCTCCGCCACCGTCCCCTGCCCCGGCGCGCTGCGCAGCAGGAAGCGCCCGCCGGATTGCGCCGCCAGCCCCTGAACCATGGCAAGGCCGAGCCCGGTGCCCCTGCCCGCCCCTTTGGTGGTGAAGAAGGGCTTCATGGCCTGGGCCAGCGTCGCCGCATCCATGCCGGTGCCGGTATCGGTCACGGTCAGGGCGATCAGCCCCTGCTCCTCCGCCCGCCGCGGCAGAGTCGCGCCGATCGTGACGACGCCGCCCTCCGGCATCGCATCCCTGGCATTCACCACGAGGTTCAGCAGCGCCAGCTCCAATTGGTTGGCATCGGCCAGCACCGGGGGCAGGTCGGGCGGGAAGCTAATCTCCAGCCGGATGCCGGCGCGCAGGGAATTGTCCAGCAGCTCCCGTACCCCCTGCACCATGGCGGGCAGGTGCAGCCGGCTGGGCTGCAGCTTCTGGCGGCGGCCGAAGGCCAGCAGCCGCTGGGTCAGCGCCGCGCCGCGCTGCGTCCCCAGCCGGGCATTCTCCAGCAGCCGCTGGGTTCGGGCATCGCCGGGCGGCAGGCGCTTGCGCAGCAGGTCCAGGCTGCCCTGCACCGCCATCAGCAGGTTGTTGAAATCATGCGCGATCCCGCCGGTGAGCTGGCCCATCGCCTCCATCTTCTGCGCATGGTGCAGGCTGGCCTCGGCCGCCTGGCGGGTCGCGATCTCCGCCCGCAGCCTTGCATTGGCGGCATCGAGGGAGCGGGCCTGGGCGGCGAGGTCCAGCCGCATCCGCGCATGGACGCCGAAGGCGGCGGCGGCGCGCCAGGAGATGACGCAGAGCGCGACGAGCAGGACCAGGATCATCGCCGCCGCCGCCAGCCCCAGCACCGTGCCGTCCAGCGCGAAACGGGCGGCGAGCGGCAGCCCGGCCAGCAGGATGAAGGCGAGGGCGGAGTGGGCATGCGCGGCATGGATGGCGCCGGCGCCGACGCACATGCCGCCGATCGCGAAGACCCAGAAGAGCCGGTAGGTCTCGCTCTCCGGCCAGAGCCAGGCGGCGCCGCCGCCCCAGAGCAGCCCGCCGAGCCCGATGCCGAGCGCGCCGAGCCGGCCCCAGCGCCGCGGCGGCGGCCCGGTCGCCGCCCGCCGCTGCCAGCCGAGCCAGAGCAGGAACCGCCCCGCCGCCAGCAGCAGCATCGCAGCCAGCCAGGGCAGCAGCCGCGCCCGCGGCACCGCCTGCCACATGACGCCGGCCATGAGCAGGGCGTTCACCATCGTCACCAGGGTCGCGAACGGCGTCTGGCGGAACATCACCGCCACGCGCTCGGCCTCGATCTCCGCGGCCTCCCGGTGCATCAGCCGGGCCGGGCATGTGGGGGGGCCTGCCGGACCATGCGTCCATCCTCGGCCTGTCATTCCTGCGACTATTCTACGCCGCCGGACACGGTGCCGTCCGGGCGATCCGGCGCTGCACGCGAGAATGTGCGCCGGCGGAATGGCAGGCCGGCGCCGCTACCCCGCCGCGATGTTGTCCAGCAGCCGCACGCTGCCGAGCCGGGCGGCGGCGATCAGCCTGCCCGGCCGCGCCGTGGTCTCGCGCAGCGTCTCCGGCTCCACCAGCGCCAGGTAGTCCACGCCGAAGCCGAGGGCGGCGAGACCGGCCCGCGCCTCCGCGAGCGCCGCCGCCGGGGCGGTGCCGGCGGCCATGGCGGCGGCCGCCGCCTGCATCGCCTGGTGCAGCCGCGGCGCCAGGGCGCGCTCCTGCGGCCCGAGGAAGCGGTTGCGGGAGGACATGGCGAGCCCGTCCGCCTCCCGCACCGTCTCGCCGCCCAGGATGCGCAGCGGCAGGTCCAGGTCGGCGACCATGCGGCGGATCACCTGGTATTGCTGCCAGTCCTTCTCGCCGAACACCGCGACGGCGGCGCCGGTCTGCAGGAAGAGCTTGGCGCAGACCGTGGCGACGCCGCGGAAATGCCCGGGGCGCGCGGCGCCCTCCCAGCCCTCGGCGGGGCCGGCGACCTCGATGCTGGTGGCGCGGCCTTCCGGATACATGGCGGCGACGCTCGGCAGCCAGACCAGGTCGCAGCCGGCCGCGTCCAGCTTGGCGAGGTCCCCCGCCTCGTCGCGCGGGTAGCGGGAGAGGTCCTCGTTCGGGCCGAATTGCAGCGGGTTGACGAAGATGGAGGTGATGACGGGCAGCCCCGTCGCCTGCGCCGCCGCGACCAGGGAGAGATGCCCCTCATGCAGCGCGCCCATGGTCGGCACCAGGGCCAGGGGGCCGCGCGCGGCGCGGGCGGCGCGCAGCGCATCGAGGTCGCGGAGGATCTGCATGGTGTCTGACGTTCTCCCGTCCCGGGCGGCATTCCGCCGTCCCGGGCCTCAATTCCCGGATCGCCAGCCGCGGCTGGCCGTCCCCCTCTGCCCCGGCGCGCGTTGCGCCGCAAGCCGGGCGGCGCCATGGTCCGCCCCCCATGACCGCGCCGCATCCCCTGCTCCGCCTGCTGCCCCGCCATGACCGGCGGGTGAAGGAAGGCCACCCCTGGGCCTTCTCCAACGAGATCGCCATGACGCCGGAGGCCCGCGCCCTGCCCCCCGGCGCGCCGGTGCGGCTGGAGGGGGATGACGGGGTGCGCCACGGCACCTGGCTGTTCAACCCGCACAGCCTGATCGCGGCGCGGCGGGTGGATGCGGACCCGGCCGCCCTGCTGGACGCGGCCTGGTGCCGGGCGCGGCTGGGCGCGGCGCTGGCGCTGCGGGAGAGGCTCTATCCCGGCAACCCGTACTACCGGCTGGTCCATGCCGAGGCGGACGGGCTGCCGGGCCTGGTCATCGACCGCTATGGCGATGCGTTGGCGCTGCAGGCCAACACCGCCGGCATGGAGTGGCTGACCCCTGCCCTGCTGGAGGCGCTGGAGGGGATGTTCGCCCCCCGCCTCATCATCGGCCGCAACGACGCCTCGGTGCGCAAGCTGGAGGGGCTGGCGGAGGAGGTGAAGGTGCTGCGCGGCGCCCCCGGCCCGGTCACGGTGGAGGAGGCCGGGCTGCGCTTCGCGGTCGATCTCCTCTCCGGCCAGAAGACCGGTTGGTTCTTCGACCAGCGGGAGAACCGGGCGCGGGTCGCCGCCCTGGCGCCGGGCGCGACGGTGCTGGACGCCTTCTGCCATACCGGCGGCTTCGGCCTGGCGGCGGCGAAGGCGGGGGCGGCGCAGGTGACGCTGCTGGACCGCAGCGCGCCGGCGCTGGAGATCGCGCTGGACTCCGCGCGGGCCAACGGGCTGGCGGAGCGGGTGGCGGCAGAGCGCGGCGAGGCGCTGGAGGTGCTGGAGCGCTGGGGCCGCGAGGGGCGGCGCTTCGACATCGTGGTGGCCGACCCGCCGGCCTTCGCCAAATCCCGCCGCGACCAGCCGGCGGCGCTGCGCGGCTATGGCAAGCTGGCGCGGCTGGCGGCGGCGCTGGTGGCGCCGGGCGGGTTCCTCTTCATCGCCTCCTGCTCCCACCATGTCGCGCCCGGGGAGTTCGCGGATGCGGTGATCGGCGGGCTGCTGCGGCCGCGCCGCGCCATGAAGCTGCTGGTCCAGAGCGGCGCCGGGCCGGACCACCCGGTGCACCCGCTGCTGCCGGAAAGCGCCTATCTGAAGGCGCTGCTCTTCCAGCTCGGATGAGCGCGCGGCTGCGGCAGGCCTATGCCCGCACGACCTATGAGGCGGCGGGGGCCAGGGCCTGGGTGGGACGGCGGAGCCCGGAGGTGGACGCGCTGCTGGCGCGGCTCGGCGGCCGGCAGGGCGGCTTCGTCACCGCCTGGAATCCGTATAGCCGGAAGATGCCGCGCGGCTGGAACGACCGGGCGCTGGCGCGGCTGCGCCAGGCGGCGCGGCGCCTGCCGATGGCGGAGGGCGAGGGCGGGCTGGAGGACTGGGCGGAGCGCCACCTGTTCCTGGCGGCGGACCCCCGGCGCATCGCGGTGCTGGCGCGGCGCTTCCGGCAGGCGGCGATCGTGACACTCCGGCAGGGTAGGGTGGCGAGGCTGGTGGTGTTGGCCGGGCCTAGGATGCAGCAGGCCGGCTAAGCGAACGGCAGGCGCTGTGACAGCGTGGCAGGCCGTTTATAACTGGAACGGATGCCTAATCCACGGTAGAATGTCTCGATGGAAGCCGATGCTCTCCAAGACCGACACAGCCCGATCGGCATCTATTACCTCGCGGAAGATTTCCTTCGGGCAGCGGCTCAATCCGCCATGGCGCAAGACTCAGGCGAGTTGCGCCTTCGCTTTACGCACTTCGTCACCTACCACCTCCACTGTCATTCGATCGAACTGGCGCTTAAGGCGTTTCTTCGCGCCCGGCACGTTAGTAACGACGCCCTGAAATTCAAATATGGCCACAACCTGAAGATCATGCTTCGCGATGCATGTGCCGAAGGATTGGCCCTCCAGAGTTACGAGGCGCACACGCACGTCATTGTGGATTGGCTGAATGCATGTGGGAAAGCGCAGACATTCCGGTACTCCGAGACAGGCTACTTTGAGCTGCCCGCGCTTACTGACGTGCGGGCGACAAATGAGCGTCTTCTTTCGGCCGTGAAGTCGGCCTGTCTAGCCGCAACGAGGCCGTCCGGTTCAACCTGCTGACCCCCACCGGGGTCCGGGGAGGGGTCCCCTCCCCGGCGGAGGTGCAGGAGGCAGCGCCTCCTGCCGGGGGTTTGGGGGCGGAGCCCCCATCTCACCCCCCTATCGCAGCGCCCGCGCCGCCCGGCGCCGGCACTGCTTCTGCAGCCGCGCCAGATCGGCCGGCGGCAGGTCGAAGGCTTCCAGCGCCGCGTAGCAGCGATGGGTCTCGGTCATGTTCTGGAAGAAGCCGCGCAGGTCGCCGCTGACCCGCGCGCGCGCCGCGGCCAGTTCGGCCGCCTCGTATTCCGCCAGGGCCTGGCGGAAGGCCGCCTGCAGCCCGGCATCGCCATGGAAGCGCGGCCCCTTCCCGCGACGCGGCCATTCCAGCCGCAGCTTCTCCGGTGCGGCCGGGTCGGGCGGCGGGACAAAGAAATCAGCGGGCAAGCCAAGCAGCGCCAGGGGTCTGACCCCGGCAAGAGGCGTCATACGGCGTTCCATCCCAATCACCTGCTTCTTGTGCTCTTGGCAGTGCGAGGGGCCCGCGAGCGGACCCTGCCGCAAATGTAACTCAGGCCGGGCAGCCTGACGAGCAGGTGAATCGGTCACAGCATGACGCCGGACCGCGGCATCGCGGCCACAGAGCCCATGGAAATCGCTGCCGATTTGACCTGCATCAAGCCGAAGTGGCGGATTTGGCGGCAGGGTGAATGACAGGGAAGCAACCAAATCTTCATTGCAAGGATATCTGTCATGCTGGCTCGCGACCTGATGACCCCGAACCCCGTCACCGTCCCGCCCGAGGCGCCGGTGACGGCGGTGGCGGAGCTGCTCGCCCGGCGCGGCATTTCCGCCGTGCCGGTGGTGGATGCCGCCGGCAAGCCGCTCGGCATCGTCACCGAGGGCGATCTGATCCGCCGCCTGGCGGATGCGCCGCCCGGCCCCCTCACCTGGTTCCTCGACATCTTCCGCGACCCGACGCCGCTGGCGCAGCGCTACCTGAAGGCGCATGGCGCGGTGGCGCGGGAGGTGATGACGACGCCGCTGGTGACGGTGGGGCAGGAAGCCTCGGCCGAGGAGATCTCCCGGCTCATGGAGAAGCACCGCATCCGCCGCGTGCTGGTGGAGCGCGAGGGGGTGCTGGTGGGCCTGGTCAGCCGCGCCGACCTGCTGCGCGCCGTGCTGCGGGCGGCGCAGCCGGACAGCGCGCGGCTGGAGGACCGGGCGGTGCTGCACGGCATCCTCGCCGCCTTCCGCGAGCAGCCCTGGACCGACACCTTCTGGGTCTTCCCCGATGTCGCCGGGGGGCGGGTGACGCTCTACGGCTTCGCCCGGTCCGAGGTGATGCGGGAGGGGCTGAAGCGCCTGGCCGCCGGGGTGGCGGGGGTGCGTGCCGTGGAGGACCGGATGACGCCCATGCCGCTGATCCTGCGGGCGATGCTTTGATATTCCCCACGGCGTCGCTGCGCGCCGCCGCGAGGGCCCCGACCTCGCCGGGCGAGCGGCGCCCCGCACAGCCTGCCGCGGCAAAGCCGCGGGCAGGGCAACGGGCGGCGGGGCTCGGGGGCGGCGCCTTATTTGAAGGGCTTGCCGGCGGATGTGGCGGCGTGGCTCCGGCGGGTTGGCCTCAACCTGACGCGCGGCGCAGACGCGCCGCCCGGTGTCCTTCCGCGGCCCTGCCGCGGAAGGCTGTGCGAGGCCTGGGGCATTCAGCGCCTCCGGGGCCCACGAAGCCGCGCGGCGGTTTCGTCGGGAGTTAACCCGGCTGGATGCCGCCCTGCCGGATCACCTCCGGCCAGACGCGCAGCTCCGCCGCCAGGCGCTGGCGCAGCGCCGCGGCGTCGCCATCCATCAGCACCACGCCGCGGGCCTCGACATTCTGCCGCAGCGCCGGCGCCTCCAGCACCTTGCGCAGCACCGTGAACAGCTTGCGGCGGATCGGCTCCGGCGTGCCGGGCGGGCAGAACAGCCCCTGCCAGAGCACGCCGTCGCAGCCCTGGAAGCTCTCCGACACGGAGGGCAGGTCCGGCATCATCGGGATGCGCTGCGGCGAGGAGATGACGATCGGCTGCGCGGCGCCGTCGCCCAGCAGCGGCTGGGAATCGAGCGGCGTGGCATAGAACAGGTCGATCCGGCCGGAGCGCAGCTCCACCAGCGCCGGCCCGCCGCCGCGATAGGGGA
The DNA here is from genome assembly GCF_024178315.1 of Siccirubricoccus soli. Lineage (GTDB taxonomy): Bacteria > Pseudomonadota > Alphaproteobacteria > Acetobacterales > Acetobacteraceae > Siccirubricoccus > Siccirubricoccus soli. Next base: position 37,203 of record NZ_JAMZIK010000120.1, read on the forward strand.
TGTGGGTGATCTCGATGCCGGCGCGCTGCAGCAGCAGCTCCGTCAGCAGGTGATTCACCGAACCGGAGCCGGAGCTGCCGTAATTCAGCTCCCCCGGCTTCCGCTTCGCCAGCTCGATCAGCTCCGGCAGGGTGCGGGCGGGCAGGCCCTTCCGTGCGAGCAGGACGAAGGGGCTGTAATAGACCTCACCGATCGGCTCCAGCTCCTTCAGCGGATCCTTCGGCGTCGCGCCCGGCATCAGGGCCGGGTTGATCGCCAGGCTGTTGGTGCCGATCAGCAGCGTATGGCCGGCCGGCCGGGCATTGGCGACGGCGGTGGAGGCGATGGCGGTGGCGGCGCCGGTGCGGTTCTCCACCACCACGGGCTGGCCCAGCTCCTGCGCCATCTTCTCTGCGACGAGGCGGACCATGGTGTCGGTCAGCGCGCCGGGCGCGTAGCCGATGACGAGGGTGATGGGCCGGTCGGGATACTCCGCCGCGCGGGCGATGGCGGGAAGGGCCAGGAAGGAAGCGGTGCTGGCGGCAAGCAACTGGCGGCGAGTGGACAAAAGCAGGCTCCGGCGTTTTCGCGGCCCGGGGTTTAGCCCCGCCCCGGGCAGCGGCCAAGCCGAGGCCGCCCCTGCGGCGCCGCATGCGGGTCGGCCTGCCGTGGCCCTGCAAGACAAGCCGCCCCGGGCGGCGCCAGGGCCGAAGGCGCGCCGCGGCGCCCTCGGCGATCTGGCGGCAGGCCCGCTCAGCGCATCGGCGGCGAGATCATGATGCCGCCCCGGTTCCACAGCGCGTTCGGGCCGCGCGCCAGCTTCACCGCGCTGCCCTCGCCCAGGTGGCGGTCGTAGACCTCGCCGTAATTCCCCACCGCCTTGATGGCGTTCAGCAGGAAGGCGCGGTCGAGGCCGAGGCTGGCGCCGAGGCCGCCGGTCTTGCCCAGCAGGCGCTGCACCGCGGGGCTCGGGCTTTCCGCCAGCATCTGGTCGGCATTGGCCTGGGTGATGCCGAGCTCCTCCGCCTCCACCAGCCCGTAGACGACGTAGCGGACGATGTCGAACCACTGGTCGTCGCCCTGGCGGACGGCGGGGGCGTAGGGTTCCTTGCTGATGCGATCCGCCAGCAGGACGTGCTCCGCCGGGTCGGGGAAGGCGGCGCGCACCGCGGCGAGCTGGCTGGCATCGCCGGTGTAGCTGTCGCAGCGGTTGCTCTCATAGGCGCGGCGCGCCTCGTCCTTGTCGGCGAAGATGACGGGCGTGAAGCGGATGCCCTGGCTGCGGGACCAGTCCTGCAGGTTCAGCTCATGCGTGCTGGCCGAGGTGAAGCAGATGGTCGCGCCGTCGAGCTGCTTCGCGCTGGTGATGCCGGCATTGGCCCGCACCAGGAAGCCCTGGCCGTCATAGAAATAGGGCGCGGTGAAATTCACGCCGAGGGAGCTGTCCCGCATGAAGGTCCAGGTGGTGGTGCGGGTCAGCATCTCCACTTGGCCGGTGGTCAGCGCCGGAAAGCGGTTCTGCCCCGTCAGGTGCTGCCAGACCAGCTTCTTCGCATCGCCCAGCACGGCGGCGGCGACGGCGCGGCAGATATCGGCATCCATACCCTGCCATTCGCCGCGGCTGTCCGGCTGGCTCCAGGCCGGGTCCCCGGTGGAGATGCCGCAGGAGAGCGCGCCGCGGGCGCGGACGGTGGAAAGCGTGGCACCGGCAGGGGCCTGGGAGGCCTGCTGCGCCGCGGCGGGGGCGAGGGCGCCCAGCAGCAGCAGGAGGGCGGCGGGAAGACGCATGCGTAGGTCCTTCAGCGCGAACGAAGCCATTGCGGCACCGCGACCAGCCCCAGCGCCAGGGCGACAAGGCCGAGGCGAAGCAGGTCCGGCACGCCGTGATAGAAGGCGGCGACGAGTCCGGCGACCCCCAGCAGGCAGCGCGCCGCCACGCCCATGGGCCGCAGCAGGTAGCCGGCATAGCCGGCGCAGATGGCGGTCAGCGCCGCCACCTGGATCAGCGTGGCCAGGATGATGCCGGAGAGGCCGCCGCGCAGCATGATGCCGGGGTCGTAGAGGAAGGCGAAGCCCACGGTGAAGCCGGCGATGCCGAAGCGCGTGGCGTGGTTGCTGGTGATGAGCGGGCTGGCCTTGGCGATGGCCGCCGCGGCGAAGGCGGCGGCGGCGACCGGCGGCGAGGCATCGGCCAGCACGGCGAAGTAGAAGATGAAGAGATGCGCCGGCAGCAGCAGCTCGGCGGGGCTGAGGCCGAGGGCCTGGCTGCCGAGCTCCAGGATCTGCGGGACGCCGATGGCGGCGGCGATGATGTAGCTGGGCGTGGTGGGCAGCCCCATGCCGAGAACGAGGACCGCCACGGCCAGCAGCACCAGCAGCAGCGGGAAGCTGCCCGCCGCCAGATCCTTGATGATGCCGCCCAGCGCCACGACCATGCCGGTCGCGGTCAGCGCCGAGACGACGATGCCGGCGCCGGCGATGGAGACGGCGAGCGGGGCCATGGTGAGGCCGGCGGAAGCCAGGCTGTCCAGCACCGCGCGCCAGGACATGCGGGTGCGGGCGCGGATCGCCGCCACCGCGACCATGGCCAGGGTGGCGCAAAAGGCGGCGAAATTGCCGCTCCAACGGTCCATCATCAGCCAGACCAGCACGGCGATGGGGATGACCAGATGGGCGTCCTGCAGCACCTCCCGCCAGGGCGGGATCTCGCTGGGGGGCATGGGCGCGATGCCGGCCTGCTTCGCCTCGAAATGCACCGCGGCAAGGATGGCGAAGTAGTAGAGGACGGCGCCGATGGCGGCGGCGACCACGATCTCGCCGTAAGGGATGCCGGTGATCTCCGCCATGACGAAGGCGGCGGCGCCCATGACGGGCGGCATCAGCGCCCCGCCGACCGAGGCGGCGCTCTCGATCCCGCCGGCGATCGCCGGGCGGTAGCCGATGCGGATCATCAGCGGGATGGTCATGGCGCCGGTGGTGATGACGTTGGAGACGGAGCTGCCGCTCATCGTCCCGAACAGGCCGGAGGTGACGACGGCGACCTTGGCCGGGCCGCCGGTGTAGCGCCCGGCGGCGGCGGCGCCGAGATTGCTGAACAGCCGGCCGGTGCCGCTGCCCTGCATGAAGCCGCCGAAGACGATGAAGACGGCGATGGTGGTGGCGACGATGCCGGTCAGCGGGCCATAGACGCCGCCCGCCGTCGGCACCAGCCAGGCGGCCTCCAGGATCTCGTCCAGGGTGAAGGGGCGGCTGTTCAGCACGCCGGGCAGATGGTGGCCCCATCGCATGTAGGCGAGGCTGATGAGGACCATCCAGGCAAGGCCGACCTCGACGGCGCGGCGCGTCGCCTCGAGCAGGGTAACGATGGCCAGCACCGCCAGCACCGCCATGGTAGGGGTGAAGGGGTCCACATATTCCATGCGGTCGGAGACCACGTCCCAGTTCCACATCACCCAGGCATGCGGCGCGGCGGCGGCGAGGGCCCAGAGCCAGTCGAAGAGGCTCGGGCGGTGCTTGGGGGAGCGGGCGAAGGCCGGGTAGAGCAGGAAGAGGGGCGGTACGAAGACCAGCAGGTGGAAGCCCCGCATGGTAATGGGTTCGGGGAAGCCGAAGCCGCCGAAATAGAGATGGATCGCCGCGGCGCCCGCCATCCAGAGGATGAGCAGCCCCTTCAACGGCCCGGCCAGGTCACGCATACAGGTTTCCGTTCCAGTTCACCCGGAGGCTAGCACCCCTCGTGCCAGCAGGGCCGCCGGCGACAAGCTCTCCGCCGCTGCCGGACCGCGGCGTGCGCCGCAGCGGCTGCGCCGTTCAGCCGGCGCGGGGCAAGTGTCGCCGGTCCTGCCGCCCCGCGGCACGCCGGGCGACAAGCCCCCCGCCGCACCCGGACCGCCTGCTGCGCTGAAGCGGCTTCGCCGCTTCAGCCTGTGCGAGACGCCGATCGCCAGGCGACTCCGGGGCCCCCACGGCGTCGCGCAGCGACGTCGTGGGGATCTCAGGGCATTCCCGCCAATTCCTTGAAGGCGCGGGCGGCGCCGGGATGCAGCGGCAGGCCCTGGTACTTCCAGGAGGTGGCCGGGTCCCAGGCGCCCATGCTGGCATGGATGGTGACCAGCCGCTGACCCTTGTTGCGGATCAGGGTGCGGGTGATCTTGTAGGCGATCTCCTCCGGCATCAACTCATGCACCATGATGACGCTGTCCATCAGCGTCACCTTCACGTCGCCGGTCATCAGCGCCGGGTAGGTGCTGGCGGGCAGGATGCCCTCGGCATAGGCGTAGCGGTCGATCATGTGCTTCCGGATGTCGTCCGGGAATTCCACCATGCGGCCGCCGCGGCGCCCCTGGGCGATCTCGGTGAAGATCGCCCCCGGCCGGGCCAGGCAGGCATAGAGGTAGTCCACCTGCCCGTCGGAGAAGGCGGCGCCGATATCGGCATAGCTGCCGTTCAGGTAGCGGCCGCCCTCGGCGCGGATCTTCTCCGGGCTGGTGCCGAGGAATTTCAGGATGCGCTGCACCGACATCTCGTCGGTGGAGGAGCGCTGCGGGGTGGCGAGCTTCAGCCCCTTCCGGGTCAGGATGCCGCGCATATCCTCCGGCCCCTGCACATTGGTGGCACGGAGGAAATGATGCTCGGTCGGCGAATAGCCGGTGCCGAGGCAGCGCAGCGCCTCATGCTTCTCGGTATAGGGCTCCTCCCCCTTGCGGGCGGAGGCGGCGAAGGCGTCGATGCCCCAGCCCATGGGCGACTGGTTGCGGTTGACGCGGGTGGAATTGGCCAGGCCCCCGCCGGGGACGACGCGGATCTGGATATCCGCGTTCTCGTCCTTGATCAGGGCGGCGAGGCCCGCCGCCATGGTGTACCAGCCGCCGCCGAGCGAGCCGGCGACCCATTCGATGCTCTGCTGCGCGGCGGCGGTGCGGATGAAGGGCAGGGCAAGCGTGGAGCCTGCCAGCAGGCGGCGGGTCAGCATCGTCCGAGGTCTCCCGGTGAATGGCACGATGATGGCCGGCGCGTGGCGTTGCCGCAACTATCCGCCGGTTGTCCGTCGCAGCCAGTCGCAGGCCTCCTCCATCGCCGGACGGGCGGCGTCCACCCGGCCGACCCAGAACAGGAAGCCGTGGTTCATCCCGGCCCAGCGGGTGACCTGCACCGGCACGCCGGCCTCCTGCAGCCGCGCGGCATAGAGCTCCGCCTCGTCGCGCAGCGGGTCGTATTCCGCCGTCTGGATCAGGGCCGGCGGCAGGCCGGCGAGGTCCGGGGCGCGCAGCGGGGCGGCGTGGGGGTGGGTGGCATCCTCCGGCTGCGCCAGGTAGTGGCCCCAGAACCACTCCATCGTTGCCCGGGTCAGGCCGTAGCCGGTGGCGTTCTCGACATAGCTTGGGGTGCCGGGGGTGTGGAAATCCGTCACCGGGTAGAGCAGCAGCTGCCCGGCCAGCTTCGGCCCGCCCTCGTCGCGGAGGCGCAGGGCGGTCACCGTCGCCAGATTGCCGCCGGCGCTGTCGCCGCCCACCAGCAGCCGCGCCGGATCGGCGCCGAGTTCCGCCGCATGCTCGGCGCACCAGCGCGTGGCCGCCAGGCAATCCTCGGTGGGGCCGGGGAATTTCGTCTCCGGCGCCAGCCGGTAATCCACCGAGGCGACCACGACGCCGCCGCCGGCGCAGAGGTTGCGGCAGATGCCGTCATGGGTCTCGAGGCTGCACAGCACGAAGCCGCTGCCATGGAAGAAGACCAGCAGCGGATGCGGTCCCTCCCCGTCCGGCGTATAGAGCCGGATGCGGAGCGGCCCGCCCGGCCCGGGGATGCTGAACTCCCGCGTCGCCACCTGCGGCGCCGGGGCCATCAGCGCCACCCGCGCATCGTATTGCGCCCGGGCCTCGGGCACCGGCAGGGTCTCGGTCGCCGGGACGCCGGCGCCCTTTTCCAGGAGCGCCTGGATCTGCGGATCGAGCGGCATCAGCGGAACGCCTTCATGATGCGGCCCCAATCCTCGATGGCGGCTTCCTGGCCGGGGACCAGTTGCACGGTGAATTCGGTATAGCCGGCATCGCGCAGGTCGCCGATGCGGCGCTTCAGCTCGGCCTCGGTGGCGGTGAAGCTGCTGATGCGGATCATCTCGGCGGAGATGAAGGGCTTCTCGGACTCCTTCAGGAACATCAGGTGGCCGCGGTGATTCTCGAGCCAAGGCGCGTCCTTCGGCTCGAAGCTGCGCGCCAGTTTCACATAGCCCTCCACCTCCCGCCGCACGCTCTCCGGCAGGGGCGAGATGTTGGGCAGGCCGGACAGCGCCTCATCCGCCGCGCGGTGCAGCAGCACCGCGGCGCGCGGCCCGGCCTGGGCCAGGGCGCGCGGGCTGTCATAGGGCTCGCCCTCCGCCAGCACGCAGCCGAGGACGAAGGCGGTCGCCTCCAGCGGCTTGGCCTGCCCGGCGGCGGTCCAGGCCTCCCGCATCTCGCCGATCATCGCGACCGCGGCGGGGACATCGGAGAAGAAATTGATCCAGCCGGCGCCGAGCCGGGCGGTCAGGGCCCGCGCCCGCGGGCCGGCCGCCGCCAGGTGCAGCCGCATCGGCGTGCGGATGTCGATCAGCCCGAGCTCGGGGTTCAGCAGCCGGATCTTGCGGCGCTGGCCCTCGATCTCGGTCTCCACGATCTCCCCGGCCAGCAGGCCGAGCATCACCCTCGTGTATTCCTCGAACTCCTTCAGCTTCATGGCGCCGAGCCCCATCGCCCGCCGCCCGGTGAAGCCGGTGCCGATGCCGATATCGACCCGCCCCGGCGCCAGCTTGTTGAGCGTGGCGAAGGCATTGGCCGTGACGGCGGCAATGCGGTTGGAGGGGATCAGAACCCCGGTGCCGAGTCGGATGCGGCTGGTCTTCACCGCCGCCGCCCCCATGGCGACGAAGCAATCCGCCGAGAGCATCTGGGTGTCGTAGAACCAGGCGGTACGGAAGCCGAGCTCCTCCGCCCGGGCGGCGACCTTCCAGCTTTCCGCGTCGGTCGGCAGGGCGATTCCGAATTCCATGGCGTTTCCCTCCGGTCTTCTTGCCCCAGCCAAGCCCTTCCCCGCCCGCGCCGCAAGCTGGCGCCGCCGGGCGGAGCCTTTATGGTGCCCGGGTGCTTGCCTTCCTTTCGCTCTGCGCGCCGATCTTCGCCGTCATCCTGCTCGGCTGGGCCGCGGCGCGGTTCGGCCTCGTTGCCCCGTCCGTCGTGGATGCGGTGGGGCATTTCTCCTTCCATTTCGCCCTGCCGGCCCTGCTGCTGCGGCTGATGGGCTCGCAGCCGCTCGGCCAGAGCTTCGAGCCGGTGTTCTTCGCCGGCTACCTGGCGGTCTGCCTCGCCATCTTCTTCTCCGTGCTGGCCATCGCCCGGCCCTGGCAACGGCGGGGCGCGGCGGCGGCCATGGGGGCGGGGGCGGCGATGGGCAATGTCGGCTATCTCGGCCCGCCTTTGCTGCTGCCCCTGCTGGGGGAGCGGGGCGCCGGCCCGGTCGCCATGGCCATCATGTCCGAGGTTGCGGTGGTGCTGGCGCTCGGCTCGCTGCTCATGGCGCCTGCCATGCCCGGGGCCGGGCTCCGCGCCATGGGGCGGGCGCTGCGGTCGCTGCTGGTGAACCCGGTGCTGCTGTCGATCGCCGGCGGGGCGCTGGTCGGCGCCATCGGCCTCCCCTTCCCCGGCCCGGTGGACCGCTTCCTCGGCTTCCTCGGCGGCGCGGCGGGGCCGACCGCGCTGTTTGCCCTCGGCGGCACGCTCGGGCGGCTCGCGGTCGGGCGGCGGCTGCTGCTGGTGGCGGGCGGGCTCTCGGCGGGCAAGCTCATCGCCTATCCGCTGCTGGTCTGGCTGGTCATCGGCGTGGTGCTGCAGCGGGAGTGGTTCTGGGTCCAGGCGGGGGTGATGCTGGCGGCGATGCCGACGGCGACCAATGCCTTCGTCCTTGCCCAGCGCAACCACGCGGGGACGGAGGAGGTCTCGGCCACCGTGCTGCTCTCCACCCTGCTGGCCTCGCTGCTCTTTCCCCTCACCGCCTGGCTGGTGACGCCGGCGGTGGCGGTGCCCTAGCTCCCACGCAGCCGCTGCGTGGCCTCATGTGGCCCCGGAGTGGTTGGAGTCCCTGGATCTCGCAAAGCCTGCCGCGGCAGGGCGGCCGCAGGCGACAGGTTTTGACGGGCGTGCCGCTTCCTGTGCTGGACATCCGGCCTGCGGCGCGGGCAGGACATGGGATCGCGTCCGAGAACACCGCCCAGGGAGGCCGCCATGCCCGAGATCCCCGCGAAGCCCGTGCTGCTGACCGGCGCCGCCGGCAATCTCGGCCGGGTGCTGGCCGCCGGCCTTGCCGAGCGGGGCTGGACGCTGCGGCTGACCGACATCGCCCCCTTCCCCGATCCGCTGCCGCCGCGCGCCAGCTTCCGCCGCGCCGACCTGAATGACGGCGTCGAGCTGCTGCGGCTGGCGGAGGGCTGCGGTGCCATCCTGCATTTCGGCGGAATCAGCGTGGAGCGGCCCTTCGAGACGGTGATGGGGCCCAATCTCCGCGGCCTCTACCATGTCTATGAGGCGGCGCGGCGGGAAGGGGCGCGGGTGCTGTTCGCCTCCTCGAACCACTCCATCGGCTTCCATGAGCGGCCGAAGGTGCCGGACAGGTCACAGGCCAACGAGGCGAAGCTCGGCGCCGACTGCGCCTTCCGCCCGGATGGGTATTACGGCCTCTCCAAGGCCTATGGGGAGCTGATGGGCCGGCTCTACTGGGACAAGCACGGGGTGGAGAACGTCAATTGCCGCATCGGCTCCTGCTTCCCCAAGCCGGTGAATGCGCGCATGCTCTCCACTTGGCTGTCCTACAATGACCTGACGCGGCTGGTGGCGGCGGCGGTGCTGGCGCCGCGCACCGGGCATTGCGTCATCTGGGCCTGCTCCGACAACCCTGCGAGCTTCTGGGGCCAGGACCATCGCGACCGCATCGGCTGGCAGCCGGAGGACAGCGCCGAGGCGTACCGCGCCGAGGTCGGCCACGTCGTCTCGGGCGATCCGGTGGAGGAGCGCTACCAGGGCGGCAGCTATGCCAGCATGGCGTATTCGCGCGGCGCGCCCTCCCCGCGCGACCCCTTCGCTCTCGGCTGATGGCGATGCCGGATCGGCTGCTGCTGGAGTCGCGCGACTGGCAGGCGGAGCTGCTGCCCGGCCAGGGCGGCGCCTGCGCCGCGCTGCGCTGGCGGGGACTCGACCTGCTGGTGCCGCTGCCGGAGGGGGCGGACCCGAATGCGAGCTTCGCCGGCGCCTTCGTCATGGCGCCTTGGGCCAATCGGCTGGATGGTGGCGCGCTGCCGGTGGCGGGCACCACCTGGCGCCTGCCGATCAACCGGCCGGAGGACGACACCGCCATCCACGGCCTTTCCCGCGACGCGCCCTGGGCGGTGGCCGCCTCCGGCGCTGCGCATGCGGTGCTGGAGCAGGAGGTGGATGCGACGCCGCTCGGCGCGCCCTGGCGCTACCGGGCGCGGATGGAGTGGTGGCTCGACGCCGAGTCGCTGCGCCTGGCCCTGACGCTGACCAATCTCGGCGAGCTGCCCTTCCCCTTCGGCCTCGGCTGGCATCCCTTCTTCGCGCGCCCCGCCGGCACCCGACTGCGCCTCGCCGCCGACACCCTCTTCGCGCGGGATGAGCGGAGCCTGCCGGTGGCGGCGCAGCCGAGCACCGGCATCGACGGCGCCGAGCCGGCCTATGAGGGCCTGGACACCGCCTTCGCCGGCTGGGATGGCGCGGCGGAGATCATCCGCGACGAAGGCAGGCTGCGGCTTTCCGCCAGCGGCGCCTGGGCGCGCTGCGTGCAGGTCTTCGCGCCGGCCGGCAGCCACATCCTCTGCGTCGAGCCGGTGAGCCATGTGCCGGATGCGCCGAATCGTCCGGCACTCGCGCCGCACGGACCGCTGCTGATGCGCGCGCCCGGCGAGTCGCTGCGCGGCGAATTGCAGCTTCGCATGCAGCGCTGACAAAGAAATCCATCCGCGCAGGCGATGCGCGGGAACGCTTGCCGATAGGTGACGTTGCCCGAAGCAGGCGAAACGGAGCGGATGGATGCCAGGGATCGCGCGCAGATCCGACCCCGCGCTGTGGGATGCGGTGAAGGCCGAGATCACGCAGGGTGCGAAGGGCGGCAAGCCCGGTCAGTGGTCGGCGCGCAAGGCGCAGCTCGCCACCGCGGAGTACCAGCGGCGCGGCGGCGCCTATCTCGGTCCGAAGGACGGGGACAACCACCTGGCGCAGTGGAAGCGGGAGGAATGGGGCACGCGCTCCGGCCGTCCCTCCCGCGAGACCGGGGAGCGCTATCTCCCGCGCGCGGCGCGGGAGGCGCTGAGCGACGGGGACCATGCCCGCAGCAGCACGGCGAAGCGGCGCGACAGCGCGGCGGGGCGGCAATTCCCGCCGCCTCCGGCCGGCATCGCCGCCCGCACCGCTTCGCTGCGCCATGCGGGCAAGGACCACAGGGGAGGAGACCGCATGGATCAGGACATTGCCGCCGAATTCCGCCGGCTGGTGAACATCCCCGCGGAGGAGCTGGCCGAGTGGCTGGAGAGCGAGGAGAGCCGCGTGGCGGGCATGACGCGGGAGGGCGAAGCGGAAGCGGTGGGCCACCAATCGGGTCGCCGAATCCTCGCCATCCTGCGCGGCGAGGCGGCGGAGGAGGCGTTCCTGCACGAGGTGGTGGGCTATATCCACCGCCACCTGGCGCAGCGACCGGCGGGCGAGGTGACGCAGACGCGCTGGCGCCACTCGCTGATGAACTGGGGGCATGACCCCCTGCGAGAGGAGGAAGGCATGGGAGAGACCGAGATGCAGCCGGAGATGGAGGGCGAGTCGCCGCCCGCCATGATGCCCGAGGCGGAGCCCGCGCCGGCACCGAAGCGCCGCCGCGCCGCGCCGCGACGCAAGGCTGCTGCGGATGGCGAGTCCTCCGGGCAGAGCGAGGGCGGCCGCAAGGGCGGCAGCGCTCGCACGCCGCGGAAGGCGGCGGCCGCGCGCAGCAACGCGGCCAAGGGCGCGGCAACGCGCCGGGCGAGCAGCGGC
>NZ_JAMZIK010000121.1 GCF_024178315.1 Siccirubricoccus soli
GCCCCTGGGGCAGGCGCGGCAGGCCGCCGGTCCAGGGGCCGCGGGCGCGGTCGGGCGTCAGCGCCAGCTCCGTCCGCCAGCGGCGGTCGCGGCCGAGGCGGCGAATCAGGGTGGCGAGCTGGGCGCGATGGAAGCGCAGCGCGGCGAGCGGGCCGATGCCGGCGGCGAGGCGCCGCTTCACCCGGCCGAGGCGCGGCGCGCGGGCGAAGAGGATCAGCGTGTCGCCCTTCATGCCGCGGGGCTGTCTTGCCGGCCCATGCGGCCCTGCAGGCGGCGAGCCAGCAAGGCGACGGCCCTGGCGCGCGGCCGCAGCCCGCGACGGGCGAGAGGCAGGCCGGGCCTCATCCGTAGAGCTTCCGGATGAGGCGCGGCGGCACGCCGAGGAACCAGAGGGAAAGGCAGCAGAGGTTGCGGGCGGAGCGGCGCCACCACCCCTCCTCCTGCCAGCGTGCGGCGGAGGTGACGGCGGGAACGGGCAGCGCGGCCAGGCGGCGACGGCCGAGGCGGCGGACGAGGTCCACATCCTCCATCAGCGGCAGGGGGCGGAAGCCGCCGAGCTGGTCGTAGAGGGCGCGGGAGATGAGCAGCCCCTGGTCGCCATAGGGCAGGGCCAGGGCGCGGCAGCGCCAGGCCACGGCGCGTTCCAGCCGGCGGGCCTGGGGTGAGGGATCGTCCAGGGCGAAGCGGAAATAGCCGGCGCGCCAGCGATTGGCCGGCTCCGCCATATGCGCCTGGACCGCGGCGGGCCAGCCGGGGCCGAGGCGGGTATCGGCGTGCAGGAAGAGCAGCCATTCGGTGCCGGACGCGGCGGCGCCGGCGGCGAGCTGGGGGCCGCGGCCGGGCGGGGCGGCGATGACCCGTGCCCCGGCGTCTCGCGCCGCTCGGGCCGTTGCGTTCCCGCTCGACGAATCTGAAATAATCACCTCCCGGCAGTACAAGCGGAGGTTGTGAATTGTCTGTGACACCTGATGGGCCGCGTCGCGTGTGGGAATGACGATGGTCAGGTTTTGTTCCAGAAACGCCTTAACCAATTGTTCGCCCGTTGTTCTTGACAGCACAACCGCGGACAAGGCAGGGTTCGTGTGAACAGACAAGGAACGGGACCATGCCGGACGGGCTTGCTGTTTCCCCTGGCCTGGGGCTGCCGCGCAAGGGCCGCGGCGCCCTTTCCAACCCCGCCGTGCGGTATGAGAGCACGGCGCGCGAAGCCTTCGACGATGGCTGGGGCAGCCTCGCCGAGCTGGCCGAGCTGCCGCCACTGCCGACCACGCTGCTGCGGGAGAAGTCGCGCAGCGCCATGACGTGGAACGAGAGCCCGGATATCGGCTTCGACCGGTCGCTGAACCCCTATCGCGGCTGCGAGCATGGCTGCGTCTATTGCTACGCCCGGCCGAGCCACGCCTATGTCGGCTATTCGCCGGGGCTGGATTTCGAGACCCGGCTGCTGTTCAAGCCGGACCTGCCGGCGCTGCTGGAGAAGGAGCTGCGGCGCCCGGGCTACCAGGCGAAGCCGGTGGCGCTCGGCGCCAACACCGACCCCTACCAGCCGGTGGAGCGCACCCTGCTGCTCACCCGGCAGGTGCTGGAGGTGCTGGAGCGCTTCGGCCATCCGGTGACGATCGTGACCAAATCCGCGGGGGTGCTGCGCGACCTCGACATCCTGCGGCGGATGGCGGCGCGCAACCTGGTGCATGTGTGCCTTTCCATCACCACGCTGGACGCGGCGCTGGCGCGGAAGATGGAGCCGCGGGCGGCAGCGCCGAGCCGGCGGCTGGAGGCGATCCGGCAACTGACGGCGGCAGGGGTGCCGGCGGGGGTGCTGGCGGCGCCGATGATCCCCGGGCTGAACGACGCGGAGCTGGAGCGCATCCTCTCGGCCTGCGCGGCCGCGGGGGCGACGCGCGCCGGCTATGTGCTGCTGCGGCTGCCGATGGAGATCCGCCAGCTCTTCGAGGAATGGGCGCGGACGCATTTCCCGGACCGCGCGGCACGCATCCTGGCGCTGGTACGGGAGACGCGGGGCGGGCAGCTGTATGACAGCCGCTTCGGCGTGCGGCAGAGCGGCACCGGCAATTACGCCGACATGCTGGCCAGCCGGTTCCGGCTGGCGATCACGAAGCTCGGGATGAACAAGACCGGCGTCGGGGCGCAGGGGCTGGATTGCAGCCAATTCGCGCCGCCTCCGGCGGCGGTGCCGGCGGCGCGGCAATTGGAGCTGCTATAGGTTGAGGGGGAGCGCTGCTCCCCTCAAACTCCCCCTCGCCAAGGGCCGACAGGCCCTTGGAACCCTGCGTCGGCGGGTTGAACCTGCGTGCGCCAAATTCCCGGTTTCCAAAGGCCCTTCGGCCTTTGGCGGATCGGACGCAGTGCGGTCCGATCCCCGGAAGGGTTGCACCGCAAGGCGCGCCTTGCGGCGCGGCGCCCCTCTCGGCCGTCAGCCCTCCTCAGTGAAGAATTTCCGCCCGTCGGCGAAGATGTTGGGGCGAAGAAAGATGCTGAGGATGGTGGCGCCCTCCGGCCCGGCCCAGGCGACATGGGTGTTGCCGGCCGGGCGCCAGACGAACTGGCCCTCCAGGCACTCTCCCTCCTCGTCCAGGAAATGGCCGCGCAGAACGTAAGTCTGCTCGATGGCGGTGTGCTCGTGCAGCGGCACCACGGCGCCCGGTTCCAGCTCCAGCAGCAGCGTCGCCAGGCCGCTCGGGTCGGTGCAGAGGGTCTTGCACTTGATGCCGGGGAATTTCGTCTCCTCCCACGGCATGTTCGGCACGTCGAGGAAGATGGAGGCGGGCGAGGGCTCATCCGCGAGCAGGCGCTTGCGGGGCGGTTTCTGGGCACCATCGGGCATGGCGGTTCCTCCCTTCCTTCTGACGTGCGGCAGCCTAGGCCGCCCGGGCCCGCGGTGGAAAGGGGGCTACCGCCGGTCGGTGGGCACCAGGGCGAAGCCCAGCCGAGCCATGCCGAGCATCATCTCGATCGCCAGGGCGGGGGCGGCGAGGCAGGCGAGGCCGGCGAGGATGGCGGTATGCCCATCCCCGCCCTGTGCCAGCACAGCCAGGGGCGCGCAGGCGGCGCTGGCCAGCAGCAGCGCCCAGGGCGCTTCCTCCCGGTCCAGGCCGGGACTGCCGAAGGGAGAGCGTCGCCAGAGCCGTTCCACGTGACACCCCATTGCTGCGAAGGCTTCAGCGGCACCCTGGCGCGCCGGTTGCGGCGCCGGGCAGGACATTTTGCCGTGCGGCGCGACCGGCCGGGCCAAGGCAGGCACCGGCCGCCCCGGAGGATGCAGGACAACTATGACCCAGCGCCCCAGCGCCGCGCCACACTGGCGTGGGAAGGGGCCGGGGCGGGAGAGGCTGACGAAGGGTTGAGCATCGCGCGAAGGCGGGCGGCGGCGGAGGCAGCCACGCGGCGCGACATGATTGGCAGAGCGGGACCGGCCGGGTGGGTCGGCCGGTCAGCGCCCGGTGGGGTCGGTCAGCCTTGCCCGGTAGGATCGCTAGAGCAGATCGCCGTAGGGCGGCAGCGCCCGAAGGCGTGAATCTGCTCTGCAAACAAAGGCGTAGAGCGTTTTCGGTGAACGCATGTAAACCGAAAACGCTCTAGGGCGGGTCCCGCTAACTGGGTCGGTCGGATGGGCGCCCTCCGGATAGGGATCGGCCGTGCGAGGGCCGGCGTTGGCGGGGTGCCGAGCGGCAACGGGCCTGCAAACGGCCCACTTGCCCCCTTACCCCGGCTGCCCCTCACCGGATGGGAAAAGGGCAGCGAGTGGTCAGGGCGGACCGCCTGATGTCCTGCCGCGGCAAAGCCGCGGCAGGCCGTGCGAGAACTCCGAGGATGACCAACCGGGGGCCCCACGGCGTTGCGCAGCAACGTCGTGGGGAACGATCTAGAACATCGCCATCCCGCCATTCACATGCAGGGTCTGGCCCGTCACCCAGGCGGCCTCGTTGCTGGCGAGGTAGGCGACGGCGCCGGCGATGTCCTCCGGCGCGCCCATGCGGCCGGCCGGGATGCGCTCCAGCAGCTTGCCGCGCACCTGCTCGCCCAGCACATCCGTCATCGCCGTCTTCACGAAGCCGGGCGCGACGACGTTCACCGTCACGCCGCGGGTCGCCACCTCCTGCGCCAGCGATTTGCTCATGCCGATGAGGCCGGCCTTGGCGGCGGCGTAATTGGCCTGGCCGGCATTGCCGGTGACGCCGACGATGGAGGCGATGGAGACGATGCGGCCCCAGCGCTTCTTCATCATGCCGCGCAGTGCGGCGCGGGCCAGGCGGAAGGGGGCGGTCAGGTCCACCTCCAGCACCGCCTGCCAATCGGCATCGCCCATGCGCAGCGCCAGCATGTCGCGGGTGAAGCCGGCATTGTTCACCAGGATGTCGAGCCCGCCGAGCTTGCCCTCCACCGTCTCCACCAGCGCCGCCGGCGCCGCCGCATCGGCGAGGTCGGCGGGGGCGACCACGGTGCGCTCGCCGAGCTCGGCCGCCAGCGCCTCCAGCTCCGCAGCGCGGCGGCCGGTGAGGGCGACGGTCGCGCCCTGGGCGTGCAGCGCCCTCGCCACCGCGGCGCCGATGCCGCCCGTGGCACCCGTCACCAAGGCGACCTTTCCGTCGAGACGAAACATTCGAGCCTCTCCTAAACCTTCAGGGCGCAAGCCCGGGCGCACTGCCATCACGCCGAATCAGCCGGCTTGCCTGCCGGCCGCGTCATTGGGACAGGAGGCACCCGCCCGGCGGCGGCTGGCCCTCCGGCCGCCCAAAGGCATGGAGCCGTGCTCCCGCGGCAGAGCCGTGCTTCGACGCACGGACCTGTCCGGCTACAGGCCGGGCAGAGATGGGCACGGACCCCGGCCTTGCCAGCGGCTGCGCGGTGCCGCCGTCCGGGGCCCAGCCTCATCGGCAAAGCGAGCGCCGCAAGCGGCCGGCGCCGCCCCGCGGACGAGGATGCGGGACCGCCACGGGCGCGTCAGAGCGACTTCAGGAAGGCTTCGACATCGGCCGGGGTGCCGATGGCCAGCGCCGTGGCCTCCGGTGCGTTGCGCTTCATCAGCCCGGTCAGCACCTTGCCGGCGCCGAGCTCGGCGAAGCGGTCGCAGCCCATGGCGGCCATGGCGGCGATGCATTCGCGCCAGCGCACGGTGGCGGTCACCTGGCGGACCAGCAGGTCGCGGATCTCCGCCGGGTCGGTCGCCTTGGCGGCGGTGACGTTGGCCACCACCGGCACCACCGGGGCGTTCACCGTGGCGCGCTCCAGCGCCTCGCCCATCGCATCCGCGGCGGGCGCCATCAGGGCGCAGTGGAAGGGGGCGGAGACCGGCAGCGGCAGGGCGCGCTTGATGCCGGCCGCCGGGGCGGCGGCGACGGCGCGATCGACCGCCGCCTTGGCGCCGGAGATGACCACCTGGCCGCCGCCATTGTCGTTGGCGACCTCCACCACCTCGGCCTTGCCCGTCTCCGGATCGGTGGCGGCGGCGGCGCAGAGGGACTGGGCCTGGTCCAGCTCGGCACCCAGCAGGGCGGCCATGGCGCCGGTGCCGGGGGGCGTGGCCTTCTGCATCGCCTCGCCGCGCAGGCGCAGCAGGCGGGCGGCGGTGGAAAGGTCGAAGGCGCGGGCGGCGGTCAGCGCGCTGTATTCGCCCAGAGAATGGCCGGCGACGAGGGCGACGCGGCTGGCGAGGTCGAAGCCGCCCTCCTGCTCCAGTACCCGCAGCACGGCGATGGAATGGGCCATCAGCGCCGGCTGGGCATTGGCGGTGAGGGTGAGCTCCTCGGCCGGCCCCTCGAACATCAGCTTCGAGAGCTTCTGCTTCAGAGCCTCGTCCACTTCCTCGAACACCTCGCGGGCGGCGGGGAAGGCGGCGGCCAGGTCACGGCCCATGCCGGGGGCCTGGCTGCCCTGGCCGGGGAAGACAAAGGCAAGGGCCATGGCACGTTTCCAACGGATGACAGGGGGCGGGGCCTAACGGCTGGTCACCGGTATGTCAACGCGATAGGGGGCTGGCCGAGGGGCAGCAGCGCCCGGCAGCCCATCAGAATGGATTCCAACCCTCCCGCCGTGCCACCCGTTCCGGGCGCGACGGGCTCAGCAGCGCGGCGCCTGCCGGGAAGGCGATGCGAGGGTCGCTTCGGGCCCGGGCCGCAGCGCCACAGGGCCGGCGCGCGCCATCCCTCGCCGCGCGGTCCCGGACCCGCGCGGCGCTCATCGGATGAGCGGGACGACGCTGCCGGTCCATCCCTGGCGCCCAGCGGAACCTGCTGCGGCCTGTTGCCCCGCCGCGCATGCCGCGGAAGACCGCGGCGCCCGCCCCGGCCCGACGCCGCACGGCGGCTCCGCGGGAACCCTCATTCCCAGCGTTCTTGGTAGGAAAAGATCGGCAGCCGCCAGCCGCCCCAGATGGCCAAAAGGCGCAGCGTCAGGCCGGCGGCGAAGCTGATCGCGGTGTTCAGGTCGGTATCCAGGCCGAGGGCGCGCAGGCCGAGGAAAAGGGCGCATACGGCCAGCGAGACGCTGGCATAGAGTTCCCGCCGGAACACCACCGGCACCTGGTTGCACAGCACGTCGCGCAGGATGCCGCCGCAGATGCCGGTGATCATGCCGGCCATGATGACGACGACGATCGGGTAGGCCATCTCCAGCGCCACGCTGCAGCCGATCAACGAGAAGGCGACCAGCCCCATGGCGTCCAGCACCAGGAAGACGCGCTTCAGATTATGCAGGAAGGGGGCGACCAGCGTGGTCAGCAGCCCGGCGGAGATCACCAGATAGACGTATTCCGGATGCTGGGTCCAGCCGATGGGAAAGCGGCCGAGGATCAGGTCCCGGATGGTGCCGCCACCCAGCGCGGTGACGAAGGCGATGACGGCGACGCCGAAGACATCCATCCTGCGGCGCCCGGCCGCGAGGGCGCCGGACATCGCCTCGGCGGCGATGGCGACGAGGTAGATGGCCGCCAGGGCGGAGGCTGTGGGCAGGAAGGCGTCCATGGACGAGGCTCCGGATCGGGCCAGGACGCGCGGCACGGCGGATCCTGGCGTGCCTCTCCCGCTGTCCTTTTACCTGAGAGTTTCGGCTCCGGGCGGAGCCTGCCCCTTCGGTGGGCCCGGAGCCACGCGGGGCGGCTCCCGGCCTCTCTCCAGACGGCACGCGATGTCCCTGCGGTTCGGTCTGCCTGAGCGATTATGGGAGGTTGCGCCTTCGGCGGAGGCCAGGGCCTCGCTCTCCCGCAGGGGTCAGGCCGGTTATCAGCAGCGGCCGGCCCGCTTGTCAAATGCCGCGCATCCGCCGCCCATCCGGGCCGCCACTCGGACCGGGGTCCGGGGCCAGGTCCTGGCCCCGGCGGGGGTGCAGGGGCAGCGCCCCCTGCCCTACTTCGCCGCCTCGGCCTCCACTTCCACCTTGAACTTCGGGTCGGCCAGCCCGGCCACGATCAGCAGCGTGCTGGCCGGCCGGTGTTCGCCCAGCCAAGCGCCGCGCGCCGCGCGCCAAGCCGGGATCAGCGCCGGGTCGGTCAGGAAGACCGTCATCTTCACGAGGTTCGCCTTGGTCATCCCATGCGCCTCGAGGATGGTGCCGATATTGGCCAGCGCCTGGTCGATCTGCGCCACGCCGTCCTCCACCGGAGTGCCGTCCGGCCGGGTGCCGACCTGGCCGGAGAGGACGAGGCGCTCCGTGGCGCCGGAGACCAGGGCGGCGTGGGAATAGGCGCCCGGGGTATGGACGCCGGCCGGGTTGGACAGGGTGATGGGCATGGTCGTTCCTCCTTCACTCGCGCGGCAGGGCTTCCCGCTCCACCGGGGCGGGCGGCGGGGCCGGGATGGTGCCGTCCGGGTTGGGCGCGGTGGCGGCAAGGAATTCGCGCAGGTTGCGGCGCACCTGGAACTCGAACTCGACGTTCAAATCGTCCAGCGCCTGGCGCAGCAGCGCCTCGTCCGCCCGGCGGCGCTCGGCATCCGGGCCGGAGACGGCGCGGCGGGTTGCCGCCTCGACATAGCCCATGCGGCTGCCCATGGGGGAGAGCACCTCCAGCCGGCAGGCAAGGGTGCAGGAGAGGCTCTCCCGCCCCTGGATGAGCTGGGCGGTGGCGACGCTGAACACCGCCTTCCCCTCCGTCCCCACCGCCACCAGCCGGTCGCGGCCCATGATGCGGACGGCCTCGGCCGGGCTGGGGACGAGGCGGGCGCCGACATCGCCCGGGGCGGGGGCGGGGTTGGCGGTGGAGATCTCGATCTCGCTGACGGTCAGCGGCAGGGGGATGAGGTAGCGGTAGCCGATCGGCGTCGCCGGCACCGGGGCAGGGTCGCGGCTGCAGGCGGCGGCGAGCACGGGCAGCAGCAGGGACCGCCGGTGCGGCATGCGGAAGGCTCCTCGACGCGATGGATCGAGGGCGAAGCTAACCTCGGCCGGGCGGGGCGGCTAGAGCAGATCGCGTTCAGCGGGAATCATCCGAACGCGTGAAGATGCTCGCAAAACAACGGCCTAGAACATGCTGCGTGAGCGCAAGCGAACGCAGCATGCCCTGGAGCAATATCCGTTCGGAGGATGCCACCGGGGCGGCCGGCTCCGGAAAACGCAACGGGGCGAGCAGCTTGCCGTCGATCCGGCGGACCAGCGGCAGCCCTTGCCGCCGCGGTGGTGCGGGCGCCCTGCACGCCCGCCGGGCGATGGTGTCGCGGTCCGCCTGTCCGCTCCGTGTGGGAGATCCGGCGGCGGGAGCGAGCAGGAGACCAGTCCCGGGAGGTGCGGCGGCCGCTCCGGTCCCAGCGGCGAGGACGCCCTCGCCGCGCGGATCCCACGCCCCGCAGCAGCGCTAGCCGCTGCTCCGGACCTCCGCCCGCTCGAACCGGAAGGCGAGGTTGCAGAACTCGCAATTCATGGTGATGGCGCCGTCCTCCTGCGCCATGTGGTCCAGGTCGTCCTCGCCGAAGCCGGCCAGCACGCCGGCCAGCTTGGCGCGGGAACAGCGGCAGCCATAGGAAAGGGGGCGCGGCCGGTCCACCGCCAACCCCTCCGCATGGAACAGCCGGTGGAGGAGCTGGGCCGAAGGCAGGGCATCGTCCAGCAGCTCGGCATCGGTCAGGGTGCCGGCGAGCGCCAGGGCGGTGCGCCAGGCCTCCTCCTGCGCCTCCTCGTCCAGCGCCGGGTCGATGCCACCCTCCCCCGCCACCCGCTCCATGATGAAGGCGCTGGCGCGCCAGCCGGCGGGGGTGCGGTCGCAGGCCAGGCGGATATGGGCGCGGAGCTGCTCCGAGGTGCGGAAATAGCTGTCCGTCATCTCCGCCAGGGTCGCGCCCTCGATGGCGACGATGCCCTGGTAGCGGTCCATCTCCGGCCCCTGGTCGCAGGTGAAGGCGAGGTAGCCCTGGCCGAGCAGCAGTCCGGCCTCCGGCATCTCCGTCACCCCGAGGGCCGCGTCCAGCGTCTCCGGCTCCGCCCGGGCATAGCCGCGCAGGGCGCCGGCATCGGTGCAATCCGCCAGCAGCATCGGCACCGGACCATCGCCCTTGGCCTGGAGGGAGAAGCTGCCGCGGTATTTCAGCGCGCCGGCCAGGCCCGCCGTCAGCGCCAGGGCCTGGCCGGTGAGGCGGGTGACGGCAGGGTGGTTCTCGTGGCGGGAGAGCAGCGCCTCCGCCAGCGGGCCGAGGCGGATGAGCCGGCCGCGCACCGGCTTCTGGTGCAGGTGGAAGGGCAGCAGGCCGCGCGGCACCACGATATCGGGTACGGGCGGGCGGTCATGCTGGAGGAAATCCGGAGTGGCGGAGGGCTGGGTCGGGTCGGGCAAAGGACAGAACCTTCAGGCGCAAAGGGGGGCGCGAGGGACAGGCAGGCTGTCCCATAGATAGGCGCCCGGTGGCGCCACGCCCACCCTGCCCCGCCCGAGGGCGAGGCCCGGGCCAGGACTCAGCCCAGCCCGAGGGCCCAGAGCAGCACGCCCTTCTGGGCGTGCAGGCGGTTCTCCGCCTCGTCGAACACCACGCTCTGCGGCCCGTCCATCACCGCCTGGGTGATCTCCTCCCCCCGGTGGGCCGGCAGGCAGTGCATCACGATGGCATCCGGCGCGGCCTTGGCCAGCAGCGCCTCATTGAGCTGGTAGGGGGCGAGGAGGTTGTGGCGGCTGGTCGGGCCGCCCTCCTTCTCGTCGGACATGGAGACCCAGGTATCGGTCACCACGCAGCGGGCGCCCGCGACCGCCGCCGCCGGGTCGGCGGTCAGCTCGATCCTCGCCCCTTCCTTCCGCGCCCAGTCCACCAGCTGGGCGGGCGGGGCGAGTTCCGGCGGCGTGGCTAGGCGCAGGGTGAAATCGAAGCGGGCGGCGGCCTGGATGAAGCTCTGCGCCACGTTGTTGCCGTCGCCGGTCCAGGCCACCACCTGGCCGGCGATCGGGCCGCGATGCTCCTCGAAGGTCATCACATCGGCCATGAGCTGGCAGGGATGCGAGACATCGGTCAGGCCGTTGATGACCGGCACCGTGGCGTGCTCCGCCAGCTCGCGAATCTTCGCCACGTTGTCGGTGCGCAGCATGATGGCATCGACATAGCGGGAGAGCACCTTCGCGGTATCGGCCGGGCTCTCGCCGCGGCCGAGCTGCATGTCCTTCGAGGAGAGCACGATGGCATCGCCGCCGAGCTGGCGGATGCCGACCTCGAAGGAGACGCGGGTGCGGGTGCTGGGCTTCTCGAAGATCAGGGCGATGGACTTGCCGGCCAGCGGCTTGCCGGCGATCTCGCCGCGTTTCGCCTTCACGCCGAGATCGAGCATGCGGCGGAGCACCGCCGGCTCGATATCCATCAGTTCCAGGAAGTGGCGGGGGGGCTCGCGCCCCCCCTGGTCCGTCTTCACCGCGGCCAGCGCGCTCATTGCGCCGCCGCCGCCTTTTCCGCGCCGGGCGTGCAGCGCAGGCAGGCGCGGTCGAGCAGGCGGAGCGCCTCGTCCGCCTCGGCCTCGGTGATGATGAGCGGCGGCGCGAGGCGCAGCACGTTCATCCCGGCGGCGACCGTCAGCAGCCCCTCGGCCGCCGCGGCGTTCTGCAGGTCGCCGTTCGAGATCTCGGGGCGCAGCTTGAGGCCGACGAGGAGGCCGGCGCCCTGGACGCCCTCCACCGCCTTCGGGTGGCGGCCGGCCAGGGCCTGCAGCCCGTTCCAGAGATGGCGGGCGACGCGGTCCACCTGGCCGAGGAAGCCGGGGGCGAGGATCACGTCCAGCACGGCATTGCCGGCAGCGCAGGCGAGCGGGTTGCCGCCATAGGTGCTGCCATGGGTGCCGGGCTTCAGGACCTTCGCCACCTTCTCCTTCGCCAGGATGGCGCCGAGCGGGAAGCCGCCGCCGATACCCTTGGCCGAGGACATGACGTCCGGCTCGATCCCCGCCCATTGATGCGCCCAGAGCTTGCCGGAGCGGCCCATGCCGGTCTGCACCTCATCGAGGGCGAGCAGCACCCCGAATTCGTCGCAGGCAGCGCGGAGCTGGCGGAGGAAGTCGAGCGAGGCCGGGCGGACGCCGCCCTCGCCCTGGATCGGCTCGATCATCACCGCGGCAGTGGTGCCGTCGATGGCGTCCCGCAGCGCGTTCATGTTGCCGAAGGGGATGTGCTTGAAGCCCTGCACCGGCGGGCCGAAGCCGGCCAGGTACTTCTCATTCCCCGTCGCGGCCAGGGTCGCCAGCGTGCGGCCGTGGAAGGCGCCCTCGAAGCAGATCGTCACGAAGCGCTCCGGGTGGCCGTTCTCCGCATGGTATTTGCGGACGGCCTTGATCATGCCTTCGTTCGCCTCGGCGCCCGAATTGCAGAAGAAGACGCTGTCGGCGAAGGAGGTCTCGACCAGCCGCGCCGCCAGCTTCTCCGCCTGCGGGATGCGGTAGAGGTTCGAGGTGTGCATCACCTTCGCGGCCTGCTCGGCGATGGCCTGCACCAGATGCGGGTGGCCGTGGCCGAGGGAGGCGGTGGCGATGCCGGCGCCGAAATCGAGGAATCGTCGCCCATCCGCCGTCCACAGCCAGGCGCCTTCGCCCCGCTCGAAAGCGAGATCGGCGCGGTTGTAGGTGGGCATGAGGGCGGGAATCACGGATTGCCACTCCAAACCTCCCCTGCCCTGGCGCGGATCGCCGGGCTTCCACGGGGAAGCCGGGGATTTGGCCGCAAAGCGGGGGGCACGTCAAACGCGGATGCGTGAATTTTCCCGCGCAGGCGTCCCCTGCCCTGCATGGCGGCCAACCCAGACCGGGGTCCAGGGGGTTGGCCCACCCCGGCGGGGATTGGCGGCGCCGCCGCCAGCGGGCAGCGCCGCCGATCCTACTCGGCGTACCTACGGGCTATCCGGCCTCAGCCACGCCGCTCGTTGGGCTGGTCGTAGGTGAAGGTCGGCAGGCCGGTCAGGCTCTCCTTCGTGGCGCCCGAGAGGGTCCAGCGATTGTTGTTGCCGCCCATCTGCAGGCGGTCATAGGGCACGGCCACCAGCTTGGCGCCGATACCGAGGAAGCCGCCCACCGAGAGCACCGCCACCGGCGCGCCGCCGCCCGGCGGGATGATGATGTCATCCACCTCGCCGATGCTCTCGTTGTTCTCGTTGTAGACGTTGGCGCCGATCACCTTGCTGGCGCGGCGGCCGTTGCGGGCCGCGGCGCTGTCCACCGCCATGGTGCCGGTGGCGGCGCCGGCGCCGGTGCTGGCCCCAGTGCTGGCGCGGTTGCGGTCATTCTCCGGATGCGCGCCGGACATGTTGGTGCCCAGGGCACGGTCGGTCGCGCGGCCAGCGGCGGTGCCGGGCGGGTTGCCTGGGGTGCCATCGGGCGGGGTGCGGTCGCCGGTCACCGAATCGGTGCCGCGCTGGGTGGCGGTGGAAGGCGGGTTGCCGGGTGTGCCATCGCGCTGCTGGGCGAGCACGCCGCCGGAGGCGTCGCGCGGCGTGGTGCTGTTGGGGCCGCCACGCGAATCCGGCGCGTTCTGAGTGGTCTGGGGTTGCATGGAACTGCCGCCGGTCGCGCTGCCGCCCTGCTGGGCGAACACAGGCAGGGCGAGCAGCGCGGCCGCGGCCGTCATGGCAAGCAGGGACTGACGTTGCGTCATGGGTGCGAGGGCCTCCTCTCCTTCGTGCATCCGCCTTTCGGATGAGGCCTCCTGAACGCCATGCAATCAGTGCAGGTTGCGATCACGGCTTCGGAGGTGGCCCCGTGGGCCGCGCTCAGAGGCCGGCATCGGCCGGGACGGTCACCACCCCGTCCTGGATCTCCACCGGCACCGCCTCCAGCGCCTCGCCGATGCAGGGGCCGGTGAGGCAGACCCCGTCCTCGATGCGGAAGCGGGCGCCATGGGCGGAGCAGATGATGACCTGCTTGCGCGTATCGAGGAACCGGTCCGGCAGCGGCTCCAGCGGCAGCCCGATATGCGGGCAGGAATTGACGTAGACATGGACCTTCTCCCCCCGCCGCACCGCGAAGAGGCCGGTGAAGCCGCCCGGCGCGGCGGGGAAGCCGCGGGCGGCATTGTCCGGGATCTCCTCCAGCCGGCAGAGCACCCGCCGCGCCGTCTCGTCTTCCGCCATCATCAACTCCCCTTGGCCCCCCCGGCCAGGCCGTGGCGCTCATGCCACTCGGCGATGCTCTCCTCAGGATACTCGTCATGCAAGCGGTCCTGCCTGCCGCGCTGCAGCGGCACCCAGTCCGGCTTGTAGGCCAGCATGAGATGCGTGCTGTCCGGCGCCGCGGGCAGGGGCGTGTCGATCGCCGAGGCGAAGGGGTGGATCAGCTCCGGCCAGCGCTTGTCGTAGAGCCAGAGGGCGCTGCCGCAGAGGCTGCAGAAATGCCGCTCCGCCGGGCTGCGGCGGGCGCGGGCCTCACCCTTCTCCCGCAGCTTCGCATGGTAGATGGTGATGTGCTTCCCGCCGTTGACCTTCAGCGTGGCCGATTTGCCGCCGAGGTTGATGGCATAGCCGCCCCCGCCCTGGGTCTTGCGGCAGATGGAGCAGTAGCAGCGCTGGTAGGGATAGGGGTGGTCGCTCTCCAGCCGGAACTTCACCGCGCCGCAATGGCAGGAGCCTTCGAGATGCATGGCCGTCTCTCCCTCCGGATCGGGAAGGTAACGCGCAAACCGCCGCCCGTGCCGGTCCGTTCCGAATTCAGGACGATGTGCCCCGCTGGCCGCCGAGCGCCGCCAGCAGGCAGTCGGCGCGCCGCGCGACGCTCAGCTTGGGCAGGATGACCAGCCGGTAGCCGAGGCCCTGATAGGCCTGCACCAGCCGGCCATATTCCGCCACCGCCGCGTCGAAGCCGTGCCGGCGCTCCGGGTCCGTGGCGTAGATCTCCGGCCAGGGCGGCGTCAGGAAGACCGTCGGGTGGTAGCGATGCGCCTGGCCCAGGCGCTGCAGCGCCGGCTCGCCGGCCGCGTGCTCCAGCGCCGCCGCCGCGTCGATGAGGCTGCGGTCGAAGAAGACCCAACCCGGCCGGGTGGCGGCGGCGGCGCGGTCCGCCAGGGCGAGCGCGATGGCGCGGCGGGCGAAACCGGCCAGATCCAGCCAGGGCAGGGCCTGGCCGCCGCTGGCCTGCTCGGCCGCGATCACCCGGCGGCCGGGCTCCTCCACCGTGGCATGGCCGCGCCGGGCCAGCTCGGCGAGCAGAGTGGATTTCCCGCCGCCGGAGCAGCCGGAGAGGATGACGAAGCGGTCGCTCACGCGGCCCGCCCGGGCTGCGCCGCCGCGCTCAGTCCGCACCGCCCATCCGGCAGAGCAGCGCCCAATGCGCCGCGCTGACCGGCATGACCGAAAGCCGGGACTGCCGGACCAGGGCGATCTCCGCCAGGGCCGGCTCCGCCTTGATGGCGGCGAGGGTGACGGGCCGGGGCACCGGCCGCACCGCCTTCATGTCCACACAGACCCAGCGGCCGGTCTCGTCGGTGGGGTCCGGGTAGGCGGTGCGCACCACCTCCACGATGCCGACGATCTCCTTCCCCACATTGGAGTGGTAGAAGAAGGCCTTGTCCCCCTTGGCCATGGCCTTCAGGTGGAGGGCCGCCTGGGCGTTGCGGACGCCGGTCCAGGGCTCGACGCCATTCGCCACCTGCTGGTCCCAGGAGAAGGCATCCGGTTCGCTCTTCACCAGCCAATACGCCATCGACTCCGTCCCGCACTGTTGCCGCGACGTTACCGCTTGGGGCGGATGCTTCAATCCGCGGCGATTCGCGCTAGTTAGGGGGCGTGGATACCGCCGACGCACCGCCGCTCGCCGGCCCCGCCCCGGCCCGGGGGGGCTCGCTGCACCGTTTCGCCAATCCTGGCCGCTTCCTGCGGCTGACGGGGCGGCTGCTGCCCTGGCTCAGCGCGGCCGCCCTGCTGGTGCTGGCGGTGGGGGTGGCCTGGGGGCTGTTCTTCTCCCCGCCCGATTGGCAGCAGGGGGAGACGGTACGGCTGCTCTACATCCATGTGCCCATGGCCTGGCTGGCCATGGGGGGGTATGTCGGGCTCGCCATCGGCTCGGTCCTCGCCCTGGTGTGGCGGCATCCGCTGGCGGATTTGGCGTGCCGGGAGCTCTCGCCGGTGGGGGCGCTGGTGACGGCGCTCTGCCTCGCCACCGGCAGCCTCTGGGGCAGGCCGATGTGGGGGACCTGGTGGGTCTGGGATGCGCGCCTGACCAGCGTGCTGGTGCTGTTCTTCCTCTGGCTGGGCCATGCCGCCCTGGTCCGCGCCTTCGACGACCAGGAGCGGGGGGCGCGGATGGGCGCCATCCTGGCGCTGATCGGGGCGGTGAACGTGCCGGTGGTGAAATTCTCCGTCGATTGGTGGAACACCCTGCATCAGCCGGCCAGCGTGACCAGGATCAATGCACCGGGGCTGCATGTGGATATCCTCTACCCGCTGCTGGTCTGCGCCCTCGGCTTCACCCTGGCCTTCGCGGCCCTGGTACTCGCCCGGGTGCGGGCGGCGGTGATGGAGCGGCGCATCCGGACGCTGCAATTGGCGGCAGCACGGCGGGCGGACAGCCATCCGATGACCGCAGCGCCGAAGGGCGCGGAGGTCTGAAGCGGATGGCACGACGCACGACATCATCCGATGGCCGCAGCGCCAAACGGCGCGGGGTCTGAATCGGATGGCGCAGCGGCCATGACATTGCACTGGGCGCATGTGACGGCGGGCTATGTCCTCGTCCTCGGCGGCTTCGCGCTGCTGGCGGTGACGACCGCGCTGCGCCATGCGGCGGCGAAGCGGCGGCTGGCGGCGCTGGATCCCCGCCAGGCGCGGCAAGGGCGGAAGGCAGCATGACGAAGAAGCGTAGGCGGATGTGGGTGCTGCTGCTCTGCGGGCTGGGCCTCGGCAGCGCCACCGCCCTGACCCTCACGGCCTTCCAGGACAATCTGGTCTTCTTCCGCTCGCCATCGGACATCGCCGCCGCGGCGCCGGCGCCGGACCGCGCCTTCCGCCTGGGCGGGCTGGTGGAGGCCGGCAGCGTGCAGCGGGAGACCGGCGCGGATGGCCGCCCGACCGCGCGCTTCACGGTGACCGATGGGGCGCATGCCGTGCACGTCACCTATACCGGCGTGCTGCCGGACCTGTTCCGCGAGGGGCAGGGGGTGGTGACGCTGGGCAAGCTGGGCCCGGACGGCGTGTTCCGCGCCAGCGAGGTGCTGGCCCGCCACGACGAGACCTACATGCCGCCCGAGGTGGCGGATGCGCTGAAGCGCAGCGGCCACTGGAACCCGAGCCAGGGTGCGGCGCCGCCGGCTTCGAGCTGGAATACGCTGGAACCGCGGAGGGATGGGTCGTGATCGGGGGGCTGTTTCGAGAGGGGCTCTGCCCCTCTCGAGCTCACCCCGCCAAAGGCCGAAGGGCCTTTGGAAACCATGAGTTCGGGCGCGCAGGTTTGAACAGCAGACTCAAGGGTTCAAAGGGCCTTTCGGCCCTTTGCGGGTGGAGCCCGAGGAGGGCAGAGCCCTCCTCGGAGGCCACATGATCCCCGAACTCGGCCATTTCGCCCTAATCCTCGCCCTGGCGCTGTCGCTCGCCCAGGCCGCGGTCGGGCTGCTTGGCGCCCAGCGGGCCGAGGCGCGGCTGATGGGCGCCGCGCCGCCGCTGGCCACGGGCGTGCTGCTGGCGATCGGCGCCGCCTTCGCCTGCCTGATGTGGAGCTATGTGGTGAACGACACCACCGTGGCCAATGTCGTGCAGAACAGCCACTCGGCGAAGCCGCTGCTCTACAAGCTCTCCGGCACCTGGGGGAACCATGAGGGCTCGATGCTCCTCTGGGTCCTCATCCTGGCGCTGTGCGGCGGTGCGGTCGCGGCCTTCGGGCGCAACCTGCCCTCCGCCCTGCAGGCCCGGGTGCTGGCGGTGCTGGGGCTGGTCGCGGCCGCCTTCCTCGGCTTCATCCTCGCCACCTCCAACCCCTTCCAGCGGATCTGGCCGCCGCCCATGGACGGGCAGGGGCTGAACCCGATCCTGCAGGACCCCGGCCTCGCCTTCCATCCGCCGCTGCTCTACCTCGGCTATGTCGGCTTCGCCGTCACCTACGCCTTCGCCGTCGCGGCGCTGATCGAGGGGCGGGTGGACGCCGCCTGGGGGCGCTGGGTGCGGCCCTGGGCGCTGGCGGCCTGGTCCTTCCTTACCCTCGGCATCGCCCTCGGCTCCTGGTGGGCCTATTACGAGTTGGGTTGGGGCGGCTACTGGTTCTGGGATCCGGTGGAGAATGCCTCCCTGCTGCCCTGGCTGGCGGGCGCCGCCCTGCTGCACTCCGCCATCGTGGTGGAGAAGCGGGAGGCGCTGAAGACCTGGACGGTGTTCCTGGCGCTGCTGGCCTTCGGGATGAGCCTGCTCGGCACCTTCCTCGTCCGCTCCGGCGTGCTGACCAGCGTGCATGCCTTCGCCAACGACCCGGCGCGGGGCATCGTCATCCTCTGCCTGCTGGCGGCCTTCATCGGCGGCGGCTTCCTGCTGTTTGCCTGGCGGGCGGCGAGCATGGCGCCGACGGGAGTCTTCGCGCCGCTCTCGCGGGAGGGGGCGCTGGTGCTGAACAATTTGCTGCTCTGCTCCATCGCGGCGGTGGTGCTGGTGGGCACGCTGTATCCGATGTTCGCGGACCTGCTGCTGGGCGAGAAGATCTCGGTCGGCCCGCCCTTCTTCAACACCGCCACCCTGCCGCTCGCGGCACCCCTGATCGGCGCCATGGCGCTGGGGCCGCTGCTGCCCTGGAAGCGGGCGCGGCTGGCGCCGGCGCTGCTGCGGCTGTGGTGGGTGGCGCTGCTGGCGCTCGGCGCCTTCCTGCTCTGCCTGGCGCTGGAGGGGCAGCGGATCGGCCCCGCCCTCGGCTTCGCCGCCGCGCTCTGGCTGATCGCCGGCGCGGCGGCCGATATCGCCGACCGTCTGGCGCTGTTCAGCCGGCCGCGCGCCGCCTGGAGCCGCGCCAGGGGGCTGCCGCGGGCGGCCTGGGGCGCGGCGCTGGGCCATGCCGGGCTCGGCGTCACCATCCTCGGCCTGGCG
This sequence comes from Siccirubricoccus soli, assembly GCF_024178315.1. GTDB lineage: Bacteria > Pseudomonadota > Alphaproteobacteria > Acetobacterales > Acetobacteraceae > Siccirubricoccus > Siccirubricoccus soli. The sequence continues at coordinate 18,450 of NZ_JAMZIK010000121.1, forward strand.
GGCATGGGGCTGGCCACAGACCGGCTGGCGGCGCTGAAGCCGGGCGAGGCGGCAGCGCTCGCCGGCTACGAGTTCCGGCTGGAGGGCGTGCGCGACGTGCAGGGCCCGAACTGGACCGCCCGCCGCGCGACGGTGCAGGTGACGCGGGACGGCGCGCCGGTGGTGGTGCTGGAGCCGGACCGCCGTACCTTCCCCGTCGCCCGCATGACGACGACGGAGGCCACCATCCACACCACCTGGCTCGCCGACCTTTATGTGGTGCTGGGCGAGGAGCGGGACGGCGCGGCCATCCTCCGCCTGCACCACAACCCGCTGGCGCCCTGGATCTGGCTCGGCGCGGCGGTGATGGCGCTGGGCGGCGGGCTCTCGCTCAGCGACCGGCGGATGCGCGTTGCGGCGCCGGCGGCGAAGCTGGCGATGAAGGGGGCACGGGCATGAGCGGGGCGGGCGCCTCCCCTCCCCCCGATGGCGGCGCCTGGCCGGCCAAGGCCGCGCCGCGGGGTAGGAGCCGGCGTAGCCTACTGCTGCTGGCGCCGCTCGGCGTGGCGGCAGCGGCGGGGGCCGGGTTCTACGCCATGCTGCGGGGGCTCGGGACCGGCAGCTACAACCCGCGCGGCGTGCCCTCCGCCCTGATCGGCAAGGCGCCGCCGGACTTCGCCCTGCCGCCGCTGGAGGGCGCCGAGCGGCCGGGGGTGAGCGCGGCCGATCTGCGCGCGCATAACGGTCCCCTGGGGCGGCCGGTGCTGGTGAATTTCTTCGCCTCCTGGTGCGTGCCCTGCGTCATCGAGCATCCGCAGCTCATGCGCCTGGCGCGGGAGGGCGTGCCGCTGCTCGGCATCGCCTACAAGGACAAGCCGGAGGACAGCCTTGGCTTCCTCCGCCGCCATGGGAACCCGTTCGCCAAGCTCGGGGTGGACCAGCCGGGGCGGGTGGCGATCGACTGGGGCCTCTACGGCGTGCCCGAGACCTACCTGATCGACAAGGAGGGGATCATCCGCTGGCGTTGGGCGGGGCCGATCACCAATGACACGCTGGGCGCCGAATTGCAGCCCTTGCTGCGGCGGTATGCATGAGGGCCGGCGTCGATGGGGGCTCTGCCCCCATGCCCCCGTCGGGGGGAAAGCTTTCCTCCGGCTCGACCCTCGGGTCTGAAACCCACACCGGGGTCCGGGGAGGGGTACCCTCCCTGGCGGGCGTTCGGGGGCAACGCCCCCGATCCTACGCCCTGGTCGCCCTGCTGCTCCTCGCCAGCCCCGCCCTCGCCGCCGTGGGCGACCCGGCGGAGCAGCTCCGCGACCCGGCGCTGGAGGAGAAGGCGCGCGAGATCGGCCGCGAGCTGCGCTGCATGGTCTGCCAGAACCAGTCCATCGAGGACAGCGACGCCGACCTGGCGCGCGATCTGCGCCGCATCGTGCGGGAACAGGTGGCGGCCGGCCGCAGCGAGCGCGAGGTGGTGGCCTATCTGCATGACCGCTACGGCGACTACGTGCTGCTGCGGCCGCCGCTGAAGCCGGAGACCGTGCTGCTCTGGGCGACGCCGGCGATCGCGCTGGCGGGCGGGGTGGCGCTGGTGCTGGCGATGCGCCGGCGCGCCGCCATGGCACCCGAGGCGGCGCCGCTCTCGGCGGAGGAGGAAGCTCGCCTCGCCGCCCGGCTGAAGGACCATCCCGAGGCGTGACCCCCCTGCTCTTCTGGCTGGCGCTGGGCGCCCTGGCCCTGGCCGTGCTGCTGCCGCTCGGCCTCGCCCTGCTGCGCCCGCCCCGCGCCCGCGGGCGGCGGGAAGCCGACCTCGCGCTGTTCGAGGCGCAGCGCGCCGAGCTGGAACGCGAGGCCGAGGCGGGGCGGCTGGCGCCCGAGGCGCATCGCGCCGCGCTGCTGGAATTGCAGCGCCGGCTTCTGGCAGCGCCCGAGGAACAGGCGGCGCAGGGCGGCGGCAAGCAGGTGCTGCTGGGGCTGCTGGTGGCGGTGCCGCTGGCCTCCCTCGGCCTCTATCTGGTGACGGGCATGCCGGAGATGCCCTCCGCCCCCTACACGCTGCGGCGGGAAGTGGCGGCGCGGGACGAGGCGATGCTGGTGCAGCTCCGCGCCCGGCTGGAGCAGATGCCGGAAGGCGCGCAGGCGCGGCAGGGCTGGGTCCTGATGGGCAATGCCGAACGCGGGCGGGGCGAGCTGGGCGCGGCGGCCGATGCCTATCGGCGCGCCCTGGCGATGCAGTTCGAGGCGGACCTCGCCGCGCAACTCGCCCAGGTGCTGCTCGAGGACGGCAAGGTGGAGGAAGCGTCGCGGCTGCTGGCGGAAAGCCTGCCCAGGGCGCCGCAGCATATCGGGCTGCGCTTCCTCTCCGGCCTGGCGGAGGAACGCGCCGGACGGCCGGCGAATGCACGGCGGGTCTGGCAGGGGCTGCTGGCGGATGCGCCGGAGGACGTGCCCTGGCGGGGGATGGTGGAGCGGAGGCTGCAAAGCCTGCCCTGAGCGCGTGGCGGGAGGGGCGTTGCCCCTCCCGAACCCTCCCCACCAAAGGCCGAAGGGCCTTTGGAAACCGAGGTTTAGGGGCGCCGGCTCAGCCTGCCGACTTGGAGGGGGCGGGTGCGCCATGTCCAAGGGGGCGTAGCGCTTCCGGGCACCGGCATGCGGTTTGCTATACCCGCATCACCACCTGTGCGGGGCCTTGCCATGCCAACCGGCTTCTTCCTGTCCATCAGCCATAATCGCTGACGGATCTCCGGCGCTGCCTCGCCATGCATCCTGGGCTTCGAGCCGAACTGAGAGTGACGCGGGAGATGGGGCGCACCAGGCGAGAATTGCCCTGTCCATGATCACGCTGCGCGGCTTCGATGGGCTGTCGCGCCTCCGGACGACAACCTCATCCTGCCGGCCGGCGCATCCCGCCCCTGATCCGCCGCTGCAAGCCCCGCAACCCATGGGAGTACCTGAATGAGCCTTCCCCGCATCGCCGTCATCGGCACCGGCGGCACCATCTCCGGCGTCGGCGCCGACCGGCTGGATCTCTATGAGTACGGCACCTCCGGCCGCTTCATGAAGGTGGACGAGCTGCTGGCGACGGTGCCGGAGCTGTCGCGCATCGCGGAGATCGTGCAGGTGCCCTACATGAACGTCGCCAGCACGGCCTTCGGGCCGACGCATTGGCTGGCGATCCTGAAGCTGATCCACCAGACGGCGAAGGCGGATCCCACCCTCGCCGGCATCGTCGTCACCCATGGCACGGCAACGCTGGAGGAGACGGCCTATTTCCTGAACCTCGCCGTGCGGGTGGATGTACCCGTGGTGATCTGCGGCGCGATGCGGCCCTCCTCCGCACTCGGTGCCGATGGCGGCATGAACCTGCTGAACGCGGTCCGCGTCGCCGCCTGCCCGCAAAGCCGCGGCATGGGTGTGCTGGTGATGCTGAATGACGAGATCAACGCGGCGCGCGACGTCGCCAAGGTCTCCAACTATCGGCTGAACACCTTCGTCTCGCGGGATGTCGGCGTCCTCGGCAGCGCCGATGGCGACATGGTGGAGTTCTACCGCAAGCCGCTGCGCCGCGGCGCGCCGGATGTGGAGTTCGCGATGGACGGCCTCGCCGACCTGCCGCGGGTCGACATCATCCCGGCCTATGCGGGGGCGGATGCGGTGCTCGTCGAGGCGGCGGTGGCGGCCGGCGCCAAGGGGCTGGTCTCGGCCGGGCTGCCTTCCGGCTCCCCCTCCCCGGCGCAGCTGGGCGCGCTGGAGGCAGCGGTGAAGCGCGGGGTGATCGTCGTGCAATCCTCCCGCTCCGGCAGCGGGCGGGTGATCGACACCAAGGTCTCGCTGCGCAAGTCGGGCTTCCTCGGCGGGGACAGCCTGACGCCGGTGAAGGCGCGCATCCTGCTGATGCTGGCGCTGACCAGGACCAGCGACCCGGAGGAGATCCGGCGGATGTTCAAGGAATACTAAAAGGGCCTCACCCCCAGCCGGCGCAACCCTCGGATCCAGAACTCGGGCCGGGGTCCGGGGCCAGGTCCTGGCCCCGGCGGGGGCATGGGGGCAGAGCCCCCAACACCCCAGCCTCAGTCCGCGTACTGGCCCGCCGCCTGGATGATCGGCCGCCACTTGGCGATGTCGGCCAGCCAGAACTGGCGGTGCGCCTCCGGCGTCGCCTGCGCCTGCGCCACCGGGGCGGTGCCGAGCTCGGCGAAGCGCTGCACCAGCCGCGGGTCGCGCAGCGCCACCTGCAGGGCGCGGGAGAGGCGCTGAGTGATCTCGGCCGGCGTGCCCTTCGGCGCGTAGAGTCCGTGCCACACCGTCACCTGGAAGTCCGGCAGCCCGGCCTCCGTGGAGGTCGGCACGTTCGGCAGCGCCTCCACCCGCTGCGGGGTGGTCACGGCGAAGACGCGGATGGCGCCGCTGTTGATCTGCTCCGTGGTGTTGGTGGTCTGGTCGCACATCAGGTCGATGCGGCCGGAGAGCAGCTCCTGCATCGCCGGGCCGGTGCCGCGGAAGGGCACCGTGGTCATCTGCGTGTCCACCGCCTTCATCAGCAGCAGGCCGCAGAGATGGCTGGCGGCGCCGATGCCGGCATTGGCGTAGTTCAGCGCCTCCCGCTGCCGGCGGATGACGGCGACCGCCTCCTGCAGCGTGGTGGCGGGGAAGTCCTTTTTCGCCACCAGGGTCATCGGCACTTCGGTGATCAGGCCGATGGTCTCGAAGCCGCCCACCGGGTCATAGGCCAGGCGGCGGTAGAGCGTCGGCGCGGTGGCCATGCCGATATGGTGCAGCAGCAGGGTGTAGCCGTCCGGCCGCGCCTGGGCGACGCGCTGGGAGCCGATGGTGCCGCCGGCCCCGCCGGCATTCTCCACCACCACGGTCTGGCCGAGGTCGCGGCCCATCGCCTCCGCGGTCAGGCGGGCGACCGTATCGGTCGGGCCGCCGGCGGCGAAGGGGACGATGACGGTGATGGTGCGGTTGGGGAATTGCTGCGCCGCGGCCGGCAGGGCAAGGCTGGCGAGCAGGGCGCAGGCGGCGAGGCTGCGACGCAGGAACGGATACATCGAAAGGGTCCTTGGTGGGCGGCGAATTACCGCCCGTTTACCCTTTTTCTGTGGCGAGCGGCACCCCTGGCGTCAAGATCGTAGCGGCAGCGGAAACCGCAACGTGAGACGCCGCGGCGCCTCACGCATCCATCTTGAGGGCGGCGATGAAGGCGCTCTGCGGGATCTCCACCTTGCCGAATTGCCGCATGCGCTTCTTGCCCTCCTTCTGCTTCTCGAGGAGCTTGCGCTTGCGGGTGATGTCGCCGCCATAGCATTTGGCGGTGACGTCCTTGGACAGGGCGGAGATGGTCTCGCGTGCGATGACGCGGCCGCCGATCGCCGCCTGGATCGGGATCTTGAAGAGCTGGCGGGGGATCAGCTCCTTCAGCTTCTCGCAGATCTGCCGGCCGCGGCGCTCGGCGGCGGAGCGGTGGGCCATGAAGCTCAGCGCATCCACCGGCTCGGCATTCACCAGGATGGAGATCTTCACCAGATCGCCTTCCTCATAGCCATCCTGCTGGTAGTCGAAGCTGGCATAGCCGCGGGAGACGGATTTGAGGCGGTCGTAGAAGTCGAACACCACCTCGTTCAGCGGCAGCCGATAGACCGCCATGGCGCGGTTGCCGACATAGGTCAGCTCCACCTGCCGCCCGCGGCGCTCATTGCAAAGGGTCAGCACCGGGCCGAGATAATCGTCCGGCACCATGATGGTGGCCTTGATCCAGGGCTCCTGGATGCTGTCCAGCACGCTGCCATCCGGCATGTCGGCCGGGTTGTGCAGCTCCGTCTCCTCCCCGTTCGTCATCTTCAGCTTGTAGACGACGGAGGGGGCGGTCGCGATCAGGTCCAGGTCGAATTCGCGGGACAGGCGTTCCTGGATGATCTCGAGATGCAGCAGGCCGAGGAAGCCGCAGCGATAGCCGAAGCCGAGCGCGGCGGAGGTCTCCGGCTCGTAGTGGAAGCTGGCGTCGTTCAGCCGCAGCTTGGCGAGGCTTTCGCGCAGCTTCTCGAAATCGTCGGCATCGACCGGGTAGAGGCCGCACCAGACCACGGGGATGCTGGGCTTGAAGCCGGGCAGCGGTTCGGCGGCCGGGTTGCGGTCCTCGGTGATGGTGTCGCCGACATTGGTGTCCGCCACCGTCTTGATGGCCGCGGTGACATAGCCCATCTCGCCCGGCCCGAGGCTTTCGACCGCGGCCATCTTGGGGGTGAAGACGCCGACCTGCTCGATGGTGTGGACCGAGCCGTTCGACATCATGCGGACCTTCTGGCCCTTGCGCAGATGCCCGTCCTGCACCCGTACCAGCACGACGACGCCGAGATAGGCATCGTACCAGCTATCGACCAGCAGGGCCTTGAGCGGGGACTTCGGGTCGCCCTTCGGCGGCGGCAGACGGGTGACGATGGCCTCCAGCACGCCCTCGATGTTCAGGCCGGTCTTGGCGCTGATCATGACGGCGTCGGAGGCGTCGATGCCGATGACGTCCTCGATCTGCTGCTTCACCCGGTCCGGCTCGGCCGCCGGCAGGTCGATCTTGTTGAGGACCGGGACGATCTCGTGATTGGCGTCGATCGCCTGGTAGACATTGGCCAGGGTCTGCGCCTCCACGCCCTGGGAGGCATCGACGACGAGGAGCGAGCCCTCGCAGGCCGCGAGGCTGCGCGAGACCTCGTAGGCGAAGTCCACATGGCCGGGCGTGTCCATCAGGTTCAGCGTGTAGGTCAGCCCGTCCTTCGCCTGGTAGTGCAGGCGGACGGTCTGGGCCTTGATGGTGATGCCCCGTTCCCGCTCCAGCTCCATGTTGTCGAGAAGCTGCTCCTTCATCTCCCGCGCCGTCACCGCGCCGGTGTGCTGGATCAGCCGGTCGGCCAGGGTGGATTTCCCATGGTCGATATGGGCGATGATCGAGAAGTTGCGGATGCGGTCCAGCGGCGTGTCGGGCATGGGATTCCGGCGGCGCGGAGGGTGGGGTCCGGCCTCAAACCGGGGGAGATAGGGCAGAACAGGCGCGATTCAAAGCCTGGGATGCGTGGTGCGGCGTCACACCGCCACCCGTTCCACCAGCGGCCCGGGCGTCGGGGCGGCGGCGATCTCGCGGATGATCTTCCGCCGGACCGCCGCCTCGAAGCTCGGATAGCCCTCCGCCAGGAAGGCGCCAGGGCCGCCGATCACCTCCTGCCGGGAACAGGCGTCGAGCCCTAGGCCCGGAGAGGTCAGCAGGGGTGGGCGGGCCGGAGGCGGAGTCCGGGCCCCCATCGATTGGGCACATAATCCTATTCCATGGCCGGCATCAAGCGCTTCCTGCAAGGAACCGCCCCCGCCAGCGCCGTGTTCCGGCTGGGCAAATCAGCGGGAGAGGCAAATGGCCAGCACGATCCAGGAGATCTACGTCACCGGTCTGCGCAACGCGCATGCGCTGGAGGTCCAGGCCATCCAGCTCCTGCAGCGCCAGGCGGAACGGCTGGAGAATTACCCGCAGATGGAGGCGCGCATCCGCGAGCATATCGAGGAAAGCCGCAACCAATCCGCCCGGCTGGAGGATCTGCTGCGCGCCCACGGCACCAGCGAGAGCACCTTCAAGGACATGATGACCGGGTTGATGGGCAATGTCGCCGCCATGGCGCACGCGCCGATGCAGGACGAGGTGCTGAAGAACACCTTCGCCAATTTCGCCTTCGAGCATTACGAGATCGCCTCCTACAAGGCGCTGCTGCAGATGGCGGAGGCGGCGGGCGACGCGAAGGCGCCGGCGGCGCTGCGCCAGAGCCTGGACGAGGAGGTGCGGATGGCGCAGTGGATCGAGCAGAACATGCCCGAGACGCTGCGGACCTATATGCAGCTCGAGACCGCGGGGAAGACCTCCGGCCGCTGAGCCATCCCCGCGAAGCCGCCATGCGGCTTCGCGGGCCCCCGGTCTTGCCCGCTTCCCGGGAAGGCGGGTGGCCTTCCGCGCCGGGGCCGCAGGCGGTGGCTCGCAGGCGGTGGCTCTGGCGCGGTTGCCACCGACCCTGCCGGCACAAGCCCGCGGTCCGGGCCGTTCGGCCTGAGCCTGCTCCGGCCCCGCCCCGTTCAGCTCCGGCGGCGGAAGCGCTCCACGGCGCTGACCAGGGCGGTGCGGACGCCGGGCTCCAGCGCCGAATGCCCGGCATCGGGGATGATGGTCAGCCGGGCCCTGGGCCAGGCGGCGGCCAGCTCGAAGGCGGTCTCGGCCGGGCAGACCATGTCGTAGCGGCCCTGGACGATCTCCGCCGGGATATGGGCGATGCGGTCCATATGGCCGAGCAGCCCCTCGGGCGGCAGGAACAGCTTGTGCTCGAAGTAATGCGCCTCGATCCGCGCCAGGCCGAGGGCGGTGCGGTCCTGGGCAAAGCTCGCCACCGTCTCGGGGCTGGGGAGCAGGGTGGAGCAGCTTCCCTCGTACTGGCTCCAGGCCCGGGCCGCCGGCAGGTGAAGCTGCGGATCGGGGTGGCAGAGCCGCTTCAGATAGCCGGCCAGCAGATCGTGCCGCTCCTCCGGCGGCAGATGCTCGGCGAAATTCGCCCAGGCATCGGGGAAGACGCGGCGGAGGCCAGTCAGGAACCACTCCACCTCGCTGTCCCGGCCGAGGAAGACGCCGCGCAGCACGCAGCCCAGGACGCGCTCCGGATGCGCCTGGGCATAGGCCAGGGCGAGGGTAGAACCCCAGGAGCCGCCGAAGAGCAGCCAGCGCTCGATGCCGAGGAAGCGGCGCAGCGCCTCGATATCCGCGACGAGGTGGGGGGTGGTGTTCTCCCGCAGTTCGCCGAGGGGGCGGGACCGGCCGGCGCCACGCTGGTCGAAGATCACCACGCGCCAATGGCCGGGGTCGAAGAAGCGGCGATGCACCGCCCCGGCCCCGGCGCCCGGGCCGCCATGCAGGAAGAGCACCGGCTGGCCGCGCGGATTGCCGACCTGTTCCCAGTACATCACATGGCCGCCGGACAAGGGCAGCAGGCCGGTCTCGTAAGGGGCAATGTCAGGGAAGAGGTCGCCGCGCGGCATGGCCGCACTATCCCCGGCCGGCGGGCTCGGAGCAACAGGGGCGTTGCCGTTCCCGCGTGGCGGAAATGCCGCGCCTCGGTCACGGATCCGCATTGCCCCCTTCGCCTTCGGCTCCGCCATGCCTAACTTGGGGGGCGATGTCGGTTCCCAGCCCTGCCAGTTCGCGCCCGCCCGCGGCCGAAGCGCTGCCGCGCTGTGCCGTCTGCGGCACGGCCAGCCGGCAGCCGCCCTTCCGGCCCGGCCCGCCGGAACAGGCGCCGGATCTCGATCTGCGGCCGGGGGAGCCGGTGCGCTCCACCATGGCGCGCTGGCTGCAGCAATGCCCCTCCTGCGGCTATGCCGCGCCGAACATCACCCGGGCGCATCCGGCCGCGGCGCAGGCGGTGGCGGCGGCGCCCTTCCGGGCGCTGCTGGCGGATGCCAGCCACCCGCCCTTGGCGCGCCGCTTCCTGGCCTGGGCGCATGTGCTGGAGGAGACGGGGGCGCTGCACGCCGCGGCGGAGGCCACGCTGCACGCCGCCTGGGTGGCGGATGACATGGATCAGCCGGAACTTGCCCGGCACTGGCGGCTGGAGGCGGTGGCGCTGTGGCGCGGCGGGCCGCCCCTGGATGCCGAGCAGACGGTGCGGGTGATCGACTGCCTGCGCCGGGCCGGGGCCTGGGAGGATGCGGCGGCGACGGCCGCTTCCCTGGCGGGCAGCGACCCGCCGGAGGCGGTGGCGCAGGTGGTGGCGCTGGAGCAGCGGCTGGTGGCCGGGCGGGATGCCGGGCGGCATACGGTGGCGACCGCCCTGCCGCCGCCCTCGCGCCGGCCGCATGTGACGCATCAGCGAATCGCCGGACGGGGGGAGGGCTTCCTCGCGCGGCTGAAGCGGTGGTTCGGCAAGGGAGGCTGATCCCGGCAGGACCGCCGCACGGCGTTGCCGGGGTCCGGATTCGCTGAACGCCTGACGTATCGCACCGCCTTCCGGGACGAGGCCACGGAAGGACAACGGGCGACAGGTTTCGGTAGGCACGCTCGGTGCGAATGGATGGGCGTGGATTGCTGCTCGTGCCACGCCGCCCCTGCCGGTGAGGGTGCAGTGCGCCGCCAGGAGTACGCCGCCAAGGCAGAAGCGGCGCGGGCGCCGCGGCAAGGCCCATGGCCGCCCCCTGCCCCACCGGCATCCTGCCCCGCTCCTGGCCTCCCTTCTCCGGCGGCATGATGTTATAGTATAACCATGCCCTCCCGCCGCGCCCTCCTCGCCCTGCCCTTCCTCGCCCGCCCGGCCCGGGCGCAGGCGCGGCCCTTGGCCCTCGCCGCCTTCTCCATCCTGGCGGATATGCTCGGCCAGGTGGCCGGGGAGGCGATGGAGGTGCGGGCGCTGATCGGGGCGGAGATGGACTCGCATCATTTCCAGCCCCGCCCCTCGGATGCCGAAGCGCTGCGCCGCGCCGCCCTGGTGCTGCGCAACGGCCTCGGCTTCGAGCCCTGGCTGGACCGGCTGCTGCGCAGCACCGGCTATCGCGGCGTGGTGGTGACGGCGACCGAGGGGCTGGTGCCGCGCCAGGGCACGGATGGCCACGGCCATGGCGGGCCGGACCCACATGCCTGGCAGGATGTGCGCAACGCCCTGGCCTATGTCGCCCGGATCCGCGACGGCCTCACCGCCGCGGACCCGCCCCGCGAAGCGGCCTACGCCGCCCGCGCCGCCGCCTATGCCGCCAGGCTGGAGGCGCTGGACGCCTGGGTGCGGCAGCGCCTGGGCGCGGTGCCGGAGGCGAAGCGGGTGATGGTCACCACCCATGAGTCCTTCGGCTATTTCGCCGCGGCCTATGGCGTGCGGGTGCTGGCGCCGGAGGGCCTCGGCGGCGAGACCCAACCCTCCGCCGCCCGCATCGCCGCGGTGCTGCGACAGATCCGCGAGCAGGGCATCACCGCCATCTTCCTCGAGGGCCGCGGCAGCCAGGCGGTGATGCAGCAATTGGCGCGGGAGACGGGGCGGCCGCCGGCGGGGCGGCTCTATGCCGATACCCTCTCCGCGCCCGACGGCCCGGCGCCGGATTACGCGGCGATGATGCGGCACAATGTGGAGCTGATGACGCGCGCCATGCTGGCGGGGTGAGCGCGCTGCCCGCGGGGTCGCTCCGGGCCGCGGCGGAGCCGATGGCGGCCGCACCCGGGCGCTGCGGCGGAGGGGACTGGCAGGAACTCGGCCTGTTGCCGGCAGCCGCGCGACGGCTGGCCGGCCGCCCCTGGCCCCTTCCCGAGCCCCAACACCGAAAAGTGCACGCCCTCCCGGGGGTGACGCGGCGCCGGCCGCGTGCTGTGCAGCCGGGATGCGCCCGGACCTGCCGCCCGACTGGCTGAACCCGCCCGACCTCGCCGCCGCCCGCGCGGCGCAGCAGGCCCTCGCCGCCATGGTGGTGGCCGAGGACCGGCATGGCGAGGTGCGCTGCCTCGGCGGCGTCGATGTCAGCAACACCCGCTTCGACCCCGAGAACCGCGTCCATGCCGGCATCGTCGCGCTGGGCTGGCCGGGGCTGGAGCGGCTGGGGGAGGCGAGCGCGGTGCAGCGTGCCGCCATGCCCTACATCCCCGGCTTCCTCGGCTTCCGGGAGGTGCCGGCGCTGCTGGAAGCCTGGAAGACGCTGGACCCGAAGCCCGACCTGCTGCTGGTGGACGGGCATGGCATCGCGCATCCCCGCGGCCTCGGCATCGCCGCGCATCTCGGCGTGGTGCTGGACGTGCCGAGCATCGGCGTCGCCAAATCGCCCCTGGTCGGGCGGCCGGCGGCGGAGCTGGGGGAGGCACCGGGGGCGATGGTGCCGCTGGAATGGCGCGGGCGGGTGCTGGGGATGGTGCTGCGGACGCGGGCGCGCGCCAATCCGCTCTACATCTCGGTCGGGCACCGGGTCTCGCTGGAGGGGGCGGTGGGCTGGGTGCGGCGCTGCGCCGCCGGCTACCGGCTGCCGGAGCCGACGCGGCTGGCGCATCTGGCGGCGAATGCGGCGCGGCGCGCGGCGGGCTGAAGGCCAAGCTTGGAAGGTCCCTGCGTTCCGAGCCGAAATCGCGCGCAGGGTTGGCGTGCGGCTGCGCGCCGGGCCGAAGGATTTGGCGGCCGCGCGCCCATGGACCGGCATCGGTCGGGATTTCGCGCGGCCGGCATGAGCGCCTATTCACGATCGAAGATCGCTCCCGAGAAATAATCACGAACCGGCATGTTCACCCCGGCGCGGGGCTGCTCTACTTCCGCCCCGCGCCAGGACGCTTGCGCCGCCGCGCCGGGCCGCGTTCCTTTCGCGCCGATCACCGGGAGACATTGCCATGAAGGCCGACAGCGTCCTCGCCACCATCGGCAACACGCCGCATATCCGCCTCGCCCGGATGTTCCCCGAGGCGGAGGTCTGGGTGAAGTCCGAGCGGAGCAACCCCGGCGGCTCCATCAAGGACCGCATCGGCGTGGCCATGATCGAGGCCGCCGAGGCGGAGGGGAAGCTGCGCCCGGGCGGCGTCATCATCGAGCCGACCTCGGGCAATACCGGTATCGGCCTCGCCATCGCTGCGGCGGTGAAGGGCTACAAGCTGGTCCTCGTCATGCCGGAAAGCATGTCGATCGAGCGGCGGCGGCTGATGCAGGCCTATGGCGCCACCTTCGACCTGACCCCGCGGGAGAAGGGCATGAAGGGCGCCATTGCCCGGGCCGAGGAGCTGGCGGCGCAGACCGAGGGCGCCTGGATCCCGCAGCAATTCGAGAATCTGGCCAACCCCGCCATCCATGCGCGGACGACGGCGGCGGAGATCCTGGCGGATTTCCCGGAGGGGCTGGACGTGATCATCACCGGCGTCGGCACCGGCGGGCACATCACCGGCTGCGCCGAGGTGCTGAAGCCGAAATGGCCGGGGCTGAAGGTCTTCGCCGTGGAGCCCACCGCCTCCCCCGTACTCTCGGGCGGCGCGCCCGCCCCGCATCCCATCCAGGGCATCGGCGCCGGCTTCGTCCCGGCGGTGCTGAAGACCGGGCTGCTGGATGGCATCATCCAGGTGAGCGCGGATGACGCGAAGGAGTATGCGCGGCGCTCCGCCCGGCAGGAGGGTTTGCTGGTGGGCATCTCCTCCGGTGCCACCCTGGCGGCCATCGCGCAGAAGCTGCCGGAGCTGCCGGCCGGCGCGCGGGTGCTGGGCTTCAACTACGACACCGGCGAACGCTACTTCTCGGTGCCCGACTTCCTGCCGGAGTGAACTCCCCACGAAGCCGCTGCACGGCTTCGTGGGGCCCCGGATTCGCTGAATTCCCGGGGGTCTCGCACAGCCTTCCGCGGCGAAGCCGCGGAAGGGCACCAGGCAGCGGCAGATCCCGATGGAGGCGACAAGCCCACGGGCAGGCCCGGCGACGCCCGGACTCGTGGCATCCAAAGGCCTTTCGGCCATGGGCGGGAGGGGTTGGGCGCAGCAGGCAGCGCCCTCCCTCAATCCTGGCGCCAGCGCCGCAGCAGCATCAGCAGCGCGTCATAGGGCAGCGCCGGCACCTCCCGGAGCCGCCACCACCAGCGCTGCGCCCCCCTGGCGCCGCCGATCGGCACCGGGCGCGCCGGCAGCCCGGCCAGGCGCAGCAGCAGCAGGCAGCGCGGCTGGTGGAAGCGGCTGGTGGCCGCCCAGACCGGGCCGGGATGGTCCTTCAGCATCTCCGCCAGGGCGAGGACGGAGGAGAGGGTGTCGGTGCCCGTCGGCTCCTCCCGGATGCGGTCGGCAGGCACCCCGGCCTCGCGCAGCAGCCGGGCCATGACAGTGCTTTCCGCCTCGCCATGGAGACCCTTGGCGCCGCTCGGCAGGTAGAGCGGGGGGACCAGCAGCGCCTCCCCGAAGCGGGCGGCGGCGGCGACGCGGAGCTGCAGCGTGGGGCTGGCGGTGCCGTCCGGCCGGACCGCGGCGCCGAAGATGAGGATGGCGGGTTGCAGCCCGGCCAGGCCAGGGGAGAAGTCCCGGCGCATGTCCCTGGACAGGGCGTTGCTGGCGCCTGCATCCGGCGGGGCGCCGCCGGGCGCATCGCTGCCGGAGGCAGCCTTGTCCGGCGCGCGTGCCAGCGGCCGCGTCACCCGGGTGCTGCCAGCAGCAGCCGGTTCAACCCTTCCATCGTGGTCCTCAGCGCCGCCATGTCCCGCCAGAACGCCTCGCGCGGCGTGCCGTTCGCCGCCAGCTCGTCGGCGATCTCGCCAAGGCGGCGCCGGCCATCCACCCGCTGCAGGATGGCGGCGGCGAGGCGCGGCATGGGGCGGATGACGCGCAACCCGTCGAAGGTGACAGCGAGGGTACCGTCGCGCGGCAGCCCCTTGGCAAGGCTGGGGCCATCCATCTCCCGCAGCACCGGGATGGCCTCCGGGTCCTCCCAGGGGCGGGTGGGCTCGGGGTCCTCGGCGCGGACGGCATAGACGATGTGGATGCCCATATTGCCGGTGATGCTCTCCGCCAGGGCGGCGCGCTGGAGGGGGGGGAGGGCGGCGGTGCGGGCGCGGAGCCTCGGGTCGCTGAGATAGGCGTCCGGGTCGTAGCGCACCGGCTCCACCCAGCAGGCGGGGCGGAGGCCGGCCTCGGCCAGCAGCGCGGCGAAGGCCGGCACGGTGAAGGCGGTGTCGCGCGGGTTCAGCAGCAGGTCGTAGAGCCCGGCATCGCCGCCGGAGATGTGGTCGGTGAGCCAGGGGTTGCGGCGCAGCCAGGCGGTCTCCGGCACCTGCTTCCAGAGCCGCCGCGCCGCCTCCACCCGCTGGGCCGGCGGCTCCCCCGGCGGCGCCAGCAGGCGGAGCGCGTCCTGCAGCATGTAGACGCCGGTGCGGCCATGCGGCGCATAGACCATGAGGCCGAGGCCGCCGCCCGGGGCAAGGACGGAAACCAGGGATTTCAGCCCCGCCAGCGGATCCGGCAGGTGGTGCAGCACGCCGCAGCAATCGATGTAGTCGAAGGGGCCGAGGCCGCTCTCGGGAAGCTCCAGCAGCGAGCCCTCGACGAAGCGGATATTGTCCAGCTTGCGGGCGGCGGCGCGCGCCTCGGCGATGCGGCGGGCGGCGGCGCTGCGGTCCAGCCAGGTGACCTCGCCCGGGCGGCCGGCGGCGGCGAGGTGCTGGGCGAGCATGATGGTGCCATCCCCGGTGCCGCCGCCGGCGACCAGGGCGCGGAGCGGCTGGCTGGTGGGGCGGCGGGCGCCGAAGATCCAATGATCCACTTCCCGCAGATGGCTGGGGCTGCCGACGATGAGCCGCTTCGCCTCGTCCCGCGGGTCGCGTTCCGGGTAGGGGTAGGCCTCGTATTGGGCGGCGAGGCGGGCATCGGTGGCGTCGGTCATGGCGGGGTGCATAGAGCAGGCGGGGGGAAAGGCCAGGGGCGGCCCGATACCGGTGAGGCGCCGAAGGCGGCGTCCTGGTCGGCGAAGGTATCCTGTGGGCCGGCAAAGGCCGGGAGGAGGGCATCCGCCCGCCAAGCGCCGGGGTCAGGCCCCTCGCCAGCGAAGGCGCTTTGCAGCGCCTTCGACACTGTCGAACGCGACCATTCGCGGGGGCCATGGGATGGTGTACGCGCCAAGGATGCCGCAGCGGCATCGCGCTCCGCGCGGCTGCGTCCTTGACACGCACACCACCCTATGGCTGGGCATCGAGATGCGCCCGGACGCAACGGCGTCCCTTGGCCGGAGGGCAGGACGGGATGGCGAAAGGCTTCGACGTCCAGGCAGCGCTCGCCCGGCTGCACCGCGCCTGGTCAGCCGCAACCAGCACGACATGGCGGCCGGAGGCGCCGGCCCTCGGCCAATGCTCCGTCACCGCCCTGCTGCTGCAGGACCGTTTCGGCGGCGAGATCCTGCAGGCCCCTACCCCCTGGGGCCCGCATTTCTACAACCGCATCGAAGGCGCCAGGCAGGACCTCACCGCCGCCCAATTCGCCGCCATGGGCGCCGCGGTGCCGCCCTATCCGGACCACCCCGCCAGCCGGGCCGAGGCGCTGGCGGATACCAGCCCCGCGCAATACGCAGCCCTTCGCCAAGCCTGGGATGCGGCAAGGGAACGACCCGAGGAATGACATCTCGCCGCGGTTGCCCCGGGGGGTCCCCGCCCGTATCTACCGCGGTATGCGCCCGTTCTTCCGCCCTGCCCTGCTTGCCGCCCTGCTCCTGACGCCGCTCTCCGGCCAGGCGCAACAGGCCCAGCCGCGCCGGCTGGGCGATTTCCAGTCCTGGACCGCCGCCGCCATCGGCCAGGGCGCGCAGAAGGTCTGCTACGCCTTCACCCGCGCCGGCCGCCAGGGCCCCATGCTCACCGTCACCCACCGCAACGGCTCCCGCGACGAGGTGACGATCGCCGGCGGCCACGCCTACCCCCGCAACGCCCCGGACGTGAAGGTGGCCGTCGGCCAGACCAGCCTGGACTTCTACACCGCGGACCGCACCGCCGCGGCGCGGGACGGCACGGCGGCGGTACGCGCCTTCCGCAACGGGCGGGACGCGGTGGCCAAGGGCCCCGGCCCGCACGGCCGCGGCGAGAGCACCGAGACCTTCCCCCTGGCCGGCTTCGGCGCCGCCTATGACGCGATTTCCCGCGAATGCCCGGCGAGACGATGAACGCCCTGACCCCCTCCCCCTCCGCCGCCGAGCTGACCAGCGCCGAGCGCGACCGCATCCTGGCGAAATCCGCCATCTTCAACCCGCCGCCGCCGGTGCTGCCGGATGGCAGGCGGGAGCTGGTCGGCCTCTCGCGCGAGGAGCTGACGGCGGAAATGCTGGCGATGGGCGAGAAGCCCTTCCGCGCCAAGCAGCTCTGGCACTGGATCTACCACCAGGGCGTGACGGATTTCGCCGCCATGTCCTCCATCGCCGCGCCGCTGCGGGCGAAGCTGGCGGAGCGCTTCGTCATCGGCCGGCCGGAGGTGGCGCTGGCCCAGACCAGCAAGGACGAGACGCGGAAATGGCTGTTCCGCTGGCGGGACGGCCAGCAGGTGGAAACGGTCTATATCCCGGACCCGGAGGAGGATCGCGGCGCCGTCTGCATCTCCACCCAGGTCGGCTGCACCCTCTCCTGCCGCTTCTGCCACACCGGCACCCAGAAGCTGGTGCGCAACCTCGGCGCCGCCGAGATCGTCGGCCAGTTCATGGCGGCGCGGGACGCCTATGGCGAATGGCCGAGCCCGAAGGACGACGTGCCGCGGCGGCTCTCCACCATCGTCGTCATGGGCATGGGCGAGCCGCTGTACAACTACGAGAACACCGCGAAGGCGCTGCGCATCATCATGGATGCGGAGGGCATCGGCCTGTCGCGGCGGCGCATCACCCTCTCCACCTCCGGCGTGGTGCCGATGATGGATCGCTGCGGGCAGGAGCTGGGGGTGAACCTCGCCGTCTCCCTGCATGCCGTGACGGATGAGCTGCGCGACGAGATCGTGCCGCTGAACCGGAAATACCCGATCGCCGAGCTGCTGGCCGCCTGCCGCCGCTACCCCGGCGCCAGCAATGCCCGCCGCATCACCTTCGAATACGTCATGCTGCGCGGCGTGAACGACTCGGAGGCGGAGGCGCGGGAGCTGGTGCGGCTGCTACGCGGCCTGCCGGCCAAGGTGAACCTCATCCCCTTCAACCCCTGGCCGGGCAGCCCCTACCAGACCAGCACGCATGAGCAGACGGCGAAATTCGCCGCCATCCTGAACGAGGCCGGCTATTCCAGCCCGATCCGCCGGCCGCGCGGGCGGGATATTTTGGCCGCCTGCGGGCAGCTGAAGACGGAGGGAGAGCGGCTCCGGCGCGCGCCGGCCTGACCCCCGCGCCTCATCCCGGCCGCGACGTGCCGGCCGGTGCCGGTCCACGGGCGCACAGCCACCACGCCAACTCTGCGCGATACCGGCCCGGAACGCCGGGACGTTCCGGTTCGGACATCAGTACTGCAGGTCCCGCGTGGTGAAGGGCCGCGCCGGCGCGCCGCCCAGGATCCGCCGCAGGATGGAGTTCAGCGTGTCCGCGTCATTGTCGAAGCCGCCATGGCTGTTGCTGCGGGACGGGCCGAGCCCGGCCGGCGGCGTCGCCCCGGCCACCACCAGCGTCGGCTCCAGCAGCGCCCGCAGCGCGGGCTCCACCTTCGGCCCCTCGGGGACCGGGCGGATGAACTTCTCCATGCCGAGGATCGGCGTCGCCCGCCGCGCCTCGAAGGCGTTGCTCACCAGGTAGAGCAGCGACTTGCCGTAGGGCCCCACGGTGTCGTCGCGTTCGCCCTGGTCGCTCAGCACATAGGTGTCCGGCACCGGGCATTTGCCGGCCTCGATCAGCGGCCGCAGGGTCGCGTTGAACAGCTCCACGGTGATCGCCGGCGCCATCAGGTGCAGCGAGGCCAGGGGCACGCCGGAATCCAGCAGAAGCTGCATCGCGTGGGCCGCGTAGATGCTGCCGGCGCTGTGCGCCACCACATGCAGCTCCCAGCCCTGCGCCGCCCGGCCGCCCCCCGCCGCGGCGAGGGCGGAGCGCACCTCCCGCAGCATGATCCGCATCGCCCCCGTCTCCCCCACCGAGGAGAGCCGGGCATTCTCCTTCATCTCCCGCCACATCGCGCCGCCAAGCCCGGCGGCGGTGAGCTCGAGCGAAAGGTCCTTGCCCTCGATCAGCCCGTCGCGCAGCCGGCGCAGCCAGTCGGCGGCGCCGGCGGCGCGCTCATCGGCCTTGGTGAAGACATCCTCGATCATGCCGCGGATCGATTCCGCCGCGCCGGATTCCCAACATGATGTGCAGCGGGTAGACTTGGTTCTCCAGCAGCACGTCCCTGAAGGCGACGACGCGCCGCGCCGCCGCCGCCTCGTCATTCAGCCCGCCATGCAGGTAGAGCATGACGCGCCGCCGCTTCCACTCGGCCGCGGCGGCGGGAATGGTCTCATGGAACAGCCGGTGGACGTCGGCCTCGGTCGTCCAGTAGTCGCCGGACCGCGACAGCTCCCCGTTATTCGCCACATCCACCACGAAGGGGCGGATCGCCGACAGCGGGATGGCGGCGGCGGCGCGGGCCAGGCCCTTGGTCGTGTCGCCGAGCCCGGCATCCCAGAGGTCGAGGGCGAGCGGCACGCCGAGCTGCGCCACCCAGACATCGGTGGCGTGCAGCAGGTAGTCCTCATAGGGCAGCAGGGCAAAGCCGTCCCGGCCCCAGCCCGGCCCCCAGGAATTCTGGATGATGAAGCCGTCCCGGGTATAGCCGACGATCGCCACCGCATGGCCGGACCTGGCGCGGTCCTTGCGCTGGATGACCGGGAGTCGGCGGCTGCGGCGGCGGCCGCCATGCTCATAGGCCACCGTCCGGGTCTCCGGCCCCGGGGCGAACCAGCCCTCATGCACCATCACCGTGCAGAAGAGGATGCCGACCTCGGCCAGCGCCGCATGCATGTCCCGCACCTCGCGGTGCATCACCCGGTAGAAGGCGCCGCCCGGGGCGCCGCGGGCCTTTTCGCCGATCTTCGGGGTCAGGTGCTCCGGCCCGTGCCGGTTGGCCGGCCAGTGGGCTTCGGGGCAGACGCCGTGGCGCACCCAGCCGAGCATGGCGCCGCGGGCCGAGGAGCCTTCGTACTCCTCGCCGGGCCATTCGTCGTAGCGCCGCGCCATCTCGTACAGCATGCGCGGGCTCACCGGCAGGCGCGGGTCCCTGGCGCCCTGCGGCAGGCGCTGCGCCAGGTGGTAATTCACCACCGCCGCCAGGGCGAAGCCGGTGCAGGCGCCGTCCTGCCCCTGATCGAGGATCATCGGCACCAGATCGCAATTCACGAGCTGGTCGGGCAGCGGGCCGAGCCGCGGCTGGTAGGGCCAGTCGCGGATGTCGATGCGGTCCGGCATGGCGTCCAGCTTCGGCCGGCCCGGGGCCTTGCCGGCTTCCGGCCCGGTCGGGCCGGGGCGGCGGCGCTCGCGGGCCACCGGGCGCGTGGTCTTGGGGCCGGGTTCGGCCGCCTCCGGGTCGCGGCGGCGTCGGGCGGGGCTGGCCATCGGACGTCTCCCTGGGCGGCGCCTGGCCGCGGGGGAAGCCTAGCCCGCCCGGAATGCCCGGAGAGAGACTTCCGTTACAGCGGCCCCCTACTCCGCCGTTGCCCCGCTCTCCCGCACCACCCGGGTCCACAGCTCCACCTCGCTGGCCAAGTAGGCGGCGTAATCCGCCACGCTGCCGCCGGTGGGCCGCGCCCCCTGCTGCGCCAGCTTGGCCCGCACCTCCGGGTCCGCCAGCGCCGCGTTCACCGCCGCATTCACCCGGGCGATCGCCGCCGGCGGCGAGCCGGCCGGCGCCATGATCCCCTGCCAGGCGCCGAGGTCGAAGCCCGGCGGCGTCAGCCCCGCCTCCGCCATGCTCGGCACCTCCGGCAGCAGGGGAGAGCGTTCGGCGCTGCTGACCGCGATGGCCCGCACCCGGTTGTCCTGCACCACCGGCAGGGCGGTCACCAGCGTGTCGCTGGTGAATTGCACATTGCCCGCCGCCGTGTCCGTCAGCGCCGCGGCGGTGCCGCGATAGGGCACATGCACCGCCTCCGCCCCGATATGCCGCAGCACCAGGAAGGTGACGAGGTGCGAGATGTTGCCGATGCCGCCGGAGGAGTAGGACAGCTTCCCCGGATTGGCCTTCACCCAGGCGACGAAGCCCGCCGGGTCGCGCGGCGGCATCGCCGGGTTCACCACCAGCACCAGGGGCGAGGCGGCGGTCAGCGCCACCGGCGCCAGATCCTTCAGCACGTCGTAGGACAGCCGCCGGTACAGCGCGCGGGAGATGGCGATGGAGGAGGTGTTGTAGAGCAGCGTATGGCCATCCGCCTCGGACTTCGCCACCGCCTCGGCGGCGATGTTGCCATTGGCGCCGCCGCGATTCTCCACCACCACCGGCTGGCCCAGCTCCCGCCCCATGCGCTCGGCCAGGATGCGCGCCACCACATCGGTGGGGCCGCCGG
>NZ_JAMZIK010000122.1 GCF_024178315.1 Siccirubricoccus soli
TCGGACTTCGCCACCGCCTCGGCGGCGATGTTGCCATTGGCGCCGCCGCGATGCCCCACCACCACCGGCTGGCCCAGCTCCCGCCCCATGCGCTCGGCCAGGATGCGCGCCACCACATCGGTGGGGCCGCCGGGCGGGAAGGCGACGACGAGGCGCAGCGGCCGGGCGGGAAAGCCCTGGGCGCGCAGCGCCGGCGCGGCCAGCAGCCCGGCCGTGGCCAGGCCGAAAGTGCGGCGATGCAGCATGACGTGATCCCCCGGCGGATGTTCCACCTTCAACTCGGCCATCCGGGCCGTGCCTGTCAATCGGCCGGTCGTCCGGCGGCGCGGAACCGGCCGGCCGGGGCGCGGTTCCTGCCCGTGACCGGGCGCGGATCGGCGGGCCTGTCGGCAGGGGGCGAAGGATCGTGGGCATGGATGTGGCGACGCTCGTCGGCGGGGCGGCGACGATCGCCTCCACCACCAGCTTCCTGCCCCAGGCCTGGAAGGTGATCCGCACCCGGGACACGGCCGCGATCTCGGCCGGCATGTATGCGGTGACAGTGGTCGGATTCGCGCTCTGGCTGACCTATGGCCTGCTGCTCGGCGCCCTGCCGCTGATCGTGACCAACGGCATCTGCCTGCTGCTCTCCGCCTTCATCCTGGCGATGAAGCTGCTGCCGCCGCGGGGCAAGCCGGCGGTGGCGGAGGCGTTGGACCCCGGCGGCTGAGCGCGCACCCCGCCAGGGCAGGCGCGGCCGGACGCCCCTGCCGGGAGGGCTTCCGGACAGGCGCCCCGGCGGCGAGGCAGGGTCCATGTCGGCCGGCCCCTTGCCGAGCCCCCGCCGCCACCGGCACCGGCACCGGCACCGGCACCGGCACCGGCACCGAGCGGGCAGTGCCCGCGCTGTGGTTGCATACCACCGCAACGGCTTGACGCAGCACGGTCCGGTTGCGCCAATGCCGGCCGCATGCTTCCCACCCTTCCCATCGCGCTGTTTGCCCTGGCCGGCTTCACCACCGGCGCCGGCATGCGGATGCTCGACCCACTCCTCCCCCTGCTCGCCGCGGATTTCGGCGTCACCGTCCCGGCGGCCGCGCCGGTGGTGGCGGCCTTCGTCATCGCCTACGGGCTGGTGCAGCTCGCCGCCGGGCCGCTCGGCGACCGGCTGGGCAAGCCGCGCATCGCCGCGATGGCGCTGCTGCTCTACGGCAGCACGCTGATCCTCGGTGCCCTCGCCGACACGCTCGGGGAGCTGATCGCCAGCCGTGCCCTGGCCGGACTCTGGGCCGGGGCGGTGATCCCGCTGCTCATGGCGCATCTCGGCGATGTGGTGCCCTATGCCGAGCGGCAGGGGGCGCTGGCGCGCTTCTCCACCGGCATGGTGATGGCGCAGATGCTCTCCGGCCCCATCGCCGGCATCATTGCCTCGCTGTTCGGCTGGCGGGTGCCCATCATCCTGCTCGGCCTCGTCGCCTTCGGCGTGGTGGCGGCGCTCACCTGGCGGCTTGGGCTTGGGCTGTGGCGCGGGGCGGCGAAGCCGGCGGCGACGCCGGGCTATGGCGCGTTGCTGCGCCGCCCCTCCGGCCGCTGGCTGCTGGCCACCGCCTTCTTCGACGGTTTCTGGCTGTTCGGCGGCGCCTTCCCTTTCGTCGGCAGCTTCCTGGTGGAGAGCTTCGGCCGCAGCATCGCGGAGGCGGGGCTGCTGGTGGCGGGGTTCGGCGCCGGCGCCTTCCTCTATACCCGGCTGGCGCGAAAGCTGGTGGCGCGGTTCGGGGAGCGCGGGCTGATGCTCATCGGCGGGCTTGGCCTCACCTGCGGTCTTGCGCTGCTGGCGCTGGCGCAGAGCTGGTGGATGGTCGGGCTGGTGCAGCTCTGGCTGGGGCTGATGTTCTACACCTTCCACGGCGTGCTGCTGACCCTGGCGACGGAGGCGCTGCCGGAGGCGCGGGGCACCGCGATGTCGGCCTTCGCCATGGCGCTGTTCTTCGGCCAGGGGGCGGGATCGCTGGCCTTCGGGCTGGGGCTGTTCCTGCTGGACTACCGCGGCAGCTTCGCGGTGGCCGCGGCGGGGGCGCTGGGGCTGACCCTCTGGGCGCGGCGCGGGGCGCGGCGACGCGAGGCGGTCGCCTGATAGCCGGCTCGGAACGTCCTGACTTTCCGAGCCGGCTATCGCGCGCCGGGCTGGTGTGGCGGCTGCGCGCCGAAATCAAGGGCATACCGGCCGCGCGCCCCCAGACCGGCATCGGTCAGCATGTCGCGCAGCCGGTATGGCGCGACGCGCTCAGCGCGGGCAGCCCGGCTGGCCCTCCACGAAGCCCAGCAGGCAGTCGCCGTAGCGCAGGGTGAATTGCGCCTCGGCGCCGCCGCCATGGCCGGAGAGGCCGACGGGCCGGTCGAGGAAGAGCAGCGCGCCGACATGCGGCGCATTCAGCCCGCGAAGGATGGCGGCGCGGCCGGTCGGGTCCGGGTCGAACTCATCCCCCGCGAAAGTCACCACGGCGACCCGCGCGGCGGGGCTGCGGGCAGCGGCGACGACGCGGCGGAGATCGTCCAGCGCCCAGGCCCAGGCCGGGCTGCCGCGCGCCCCATGGGCGGCCGGCGCCACCGCCACCACGGCATCCACGAGGCCGGGCTCCGAGAGGGCCTGCAGCGCGTTCCAGCCGCCGCGGGACTGGCCGCCGGCGATGATCCGGGCGTAGCCGCGCCGGCGGACCTCCTTCAGCGCGGCGCGCATCCAGCCGGCGGCGGCCTCGGTCTCGTCCGTCGCCGGGTCGCGGTCGAAGCGGAAGACGTCCCAGCCGGCATTGTTGAAGACGCGGACATGCGGCTGGGGCTGGCTGCCGCGGCTGTCCTGCCCGCCGGCGGCGCGGCCATGCGCCCAGACATAGGCGCCGCGGGCCTGGCCGGGGCCCTGCCAGAGGAAGCGGGCATCCGGCAGCAGGGACCAGCCGGGGCCGGCGGCGAAGACCTCCCCGGGCGGGGTGCCGGGGGCGCGGACATCGCCGTACCAGACCACCGAGAGATCCCTGGCATAGACCTTGCAGCCCTTCCCGCCCCACTGGGCGCAGAGCAGCAGGGCCCGGGCCTCGGTGGCCGCCATGTCCGGCTGCGCCGAGGCCCAGCCCCAGCTTCCATCCGCGGCCAGGGCGAAGACCCGCGGCGTCGCCTGCAGCAGGAAGCGGCGGTAATCTGCCCGGCCTGCGGCGGTGAGGTAGGGGACTGCCGCGGCGTCGAGCACGGCGGGCGGCGCGAGGCCGGGCATTGCCGCGGCATCGAGCACCGCCGAGGGCGTTTCTGCCCCGGCCGGATGCAGCGCTGCCGCCGCCAGCAGCGCGAGCAGTGCCCCCAGCACGGCAAGCGCTCCCAGCACGGCATGAATGCCGGAGATTTGTATTCGGTATGCCATGATTTTGATGAAACCTTAAGCGCCCACCCCTTGGCAAGAGGAACTGCGCGCCCAGCGCGCGCCCGCGCGACGCTTGCCCCCGCCCCGGCCCGGCGCCATAGGTGCGGCCCTGATCAGCCGCCAACCGAAGGCCCGGACGATGCGCGTGAAGGATGTGAAGAAGGTGGTGCTCGCCTATTCCGGCGGCCTCGACACCAGCGTCATCCTGAAATGGTTGCAGACCACCTATCGCTGCGAGGTGGTGACCTTCACCGCCGATCTCGGCCAGGGGGAGGAGCTGGGCCCGGCCCGCGACAAGGCCCTGCTGCTCGGCATCAAGCCCGAGAACATCTTCATCGACGATTTGCGGGAGGAATTCACCCGCGACTTCGTCTTCCCGATGTTCCGGATGAATGCGCTGTACGAAGGGCAGTACCTGCTCGGCACCTCCATCGCCCGGCCGCTGATCGCCAAGCGGCAGATCGAGATCGCCGAGCAGGTCGGCGCCGATGCCGTGGCGCATGGCGCGACCGGCAAGGGCAACGACCAGGTCCGCTTCGAGATCGGCTACTACGCCCTGAAGCCGGATGTGAAGGTCATCGCCCCCTGGCGGGAATGGGACCTGACCAGCCGCACCAGGCTGCTGGAATTCGCCGAGGCCAACCAGATCCCGATCGCCAAGGACAAGCGCGGCGAGGCGCCCTTCAGCGTGGACGCCAACCTGCTGCACTCGAGCAGCGAGGGGAAGATCCTGGAGGAGCCCTGGGACGCGCCGGACGAGATGGTGTGGCAGCGCACCATCTCCCCGATGGACGCCCCGGACACCCCCACCGAGATCACCATGGAGTTCGAGCGGGGCGACGCCGTCGGCATCAACGGCAAGCGCCTGAGCCCGGCCGCCCTGCTGACCGAGCTGAACGCGCTGGGGAAGGCGAACGGCATCGGCCGGCTGGACCTGGTGGAGAACCGCTTCGTCGGCATGAAGTCCCGCGGCTGTTATGAGACACCCGGCGGCACCATCCTGTACCAAGCGCACCGCGCCATCGAGAGCATCACGCTGGACCGCGAGGCGGCGCATCTCAAGGACAGCCTGATGCCCCGCTATGCGGAGCTGGTCTATAACGGCTTCTGGTTCAGCCCGGAGCGGCGGATGCTGCAGGCCATGGCGGATGAGAGCCAGAAGAGCGTCTCCGGCGAGGTGCGCCTGAAGCTCTACAAGGGCAATGTCATCGTCACCGGCCGCCGCTCGCCCAACAGCCTCTACTCCATGAAGCACGTGACCTTCGAGGAGGACCAGGGCGCCTACGACCAGTTCGACGCCCAAGGCTTCATCAAGCTGAACGCGCTGCGTCTCCGCCTCGGCGCCATGGCCGGGCGCAAGGGCGGCACGCTGTAGCGGCATGGCGCGGCCGGGCCACCGCCGGCATGGCTGGCGCGTCCGGCTGCGGCACCTCTATGAGGCGCCGGCGCCGGAGGCGAAGCGCTTCCGCTACGCCCTTCTCGGCCTCGATGCGCTGAGCCTCGGCTGGATCGTCGCCGCCTCCTTCCTTGGGCCAACCGGCCCGGCGCTGGCGGTGGACGTGGTGCTCGGGCTCGTGCTGCTGGGCGAGTACGGGCTGCGCCTGGCCGCCAGCGGCAAGCCGGTGCGGGCCGCGCTGCACCCGCTGAACCTCGCCGACCTGCTCGCCATCCTCTCCCTGCTCCTGGCGCCGCTGCTGCACGGGGCGCTGGCCTTCCTGCGCGTGCTGCGGACGCTCAGGCTGGTGCATTCGGTGCGGCTCCTCACCTCGCTGCGCTCCGACCTCCCCTTCTTCCGCCGCAACGAGGAGGCGGCGCTGGCCGCCGCCCAGCTCTGCGTCTTCCTCTTCATCATGAGCGGGCTGGTCTTCGAGCTGCAGCACCGGACCAATCCCGGCATCCGCAATTTCGCCGATGCGCTCTACTTCACCGTCACCACCCTGACGACCACCGGCTTCGGCGACGTCACCCTGCCGGGGACGCTGGGGCGGCTGCTCTCGGTCGTCATCATGCTGGCCGGCGTCACGCTCTTCCTGCGGCTGGCGCAGGCATTGTTCCGGCCGGTGAAGGTGCGCTTCCCCTGCCCCTCCTGCGGCCTTTCCCGGCACGAGCCGGATGCGGTGCACTGCAAGGCCTGCGGGACGCTGCTGAACATCCCGGACGAGGGCGCGGGCTGAGCACGGCGGGACGGCGACGGCCCCGCCGGCCTAGAGCAGATCGCCGTAGGGCGGCACCGCCCGAAGGCGTGAATCTGCTCTGCAAACAAAGGCGTAGAGCGTTTTCGGTGAACGCACGCGAACCGAAAACGCTCTAGTCTGCCTTGATCCCCGTCTCCCGCACGATCCGCGCCACCACCTCCTTCTCCCGCCGGATGCGGGCGGCGAATGCGGCGGCGCCCTCGGCGCTCGGGTCGTTGCCGGCGAGGATGAGGCGCTGGCGCGTCGCCTCGTCCTGCACCGCGGCACGCATTGCCGCTTCCAGCTTCTCGATCACCGGTGCCGGCGTCGCGGCGGGGGCGAACATCGCGTTCCAGCTCGTCAGGTCGAAGCCGGGGAAGCCGCTCTCGGCGATGGTCGGCAGGTTGGCCAGCGTCCCGCGCCGCTCCCCGCTCGTCAGCGCGATGCCGACGCCGCGGCCATCCTCGATCAAGGGGCGCAGGCTGTTCGCCGTGCTGATGGCGCAATCCACGCTGCCGGCGGCGAGGTCCCGCGCCGCCTCGGCGCCGCCGCGATAGGGCACGTGCTCGAGCTGGATGCCGGCACGGCTGGCAAGCAGGGCACCGGCCAGGTGCCCGACCGTGCCGGTGCCCGGGGAGCCATAGGTGACGCCGGGATTGGCCTTCGCATAGTCGATGAACTCCGTCAGGGTCCGCGGCGGCAGCGCCTTCTTCACCACCAGCACATAGGGGGCGGAGACCGCCTGGCCCACCGGGGCGAAGGCGGTGTCGTGGTCATAGCTCAGCCCCTTCACCAGGAAGGGGATGATGAGGAAGCCGAAGCTGTCGAAGAGCAGCGTACGGCCATCCGCCGGCGCGCCGGCCACCACCCCGCCGGCGATGGAGCCGCCGCCGCCCGGCCGGTTCTCGATCACCAAGCCCTGGCCCAGCACCTCCCCCATCTTCGGCGCCAGCAGGCGGATCACGGTGTCGGATTGGCCGCCAGGGGCGAAGGGCACCAGCACGCGGATCGGGCGGCTGGGAAAGCCCGAGGCCGCCCCCTGCGCCGTCGCGCGGCGCAGCGCCGGCAGCAGCAGGGGCGTGGCGAGGGCGGCAGCGAGCGCGGCCCGGCGACCGGTCATCTTGGCGTCTCCTGATGTCAGGGCGGGGGTCGCGGGCGCGGCCCCGCCCGCGGCAACCCGCCAGCGCGGCCCGGCGCCGCAGCGGCGCGCGGGCTGCCCGGCCAGGGGCTTCGTCGCGCGCCCTGCCATGCCGGTCAAGCCGCCCGGCGCTGGGTCGGCCGCGCCAGCTCCAGCCGCTCCTGGGGCAGGCCCTGCGGATATTCGCGCGCCAGCCAGCCGATCAGCTGCTCCCGCATCAGGCAGCGCAGGTCGAACATGTCCCCGGAATTCGCCGCGCTCATCAGCACGCGGATCTCCATGCTGCGCTCCCTGATGTCCGTCACCTGCACCGCGAAGGCGCGGCGGTCCCAGAGCTTCGTCCCCTCCAGGATGCGCTTCGCCTCGGCGCGGATCGCCTCCACCGGCACGGTGAAATCGACATAGAGGAAGGCGGTATCGATAAGCTGGCTGCTGGTCTTCGTCCAGTTGCGGATCGGCCGTTCCATGAAGTAGCCGAGCGGCACGACCAGGGAGCGCTGGTCCCAGGTGGTGATGGTGACGAAGGTGGAGCTGATCTCCGTCACATGCCCCCATTCGCCCTCCACCAGCACCGCATCGCCGAGGCGGATGGGCTGGGTGAGCGCGAGCTGGATGCCGGCGATGATGTTGGAGACGGCCGGTCGGGCAGCGATACCGGCGACGATGCCGGCGACGCCGGCCGAGGCGAAGAGGCTGAGCCCGACCGCCCGCACCGCGGGGATGGCGGTCAGCACCAGCCCCGCCGTGATCGCCAGCCCGGCCGCGATGGCGAGGCGGCGGAAGACGATGAGCTGGGTGCGGCGGCGGCGGATGAGCCAATTCTCGTCCGCGCCGGCATTGCCTTCCAGATAGGCGTCGAACACCGCGGCAACCTTGCGCGTCAGCGCCCAGCCCAGCGCCGCGACCAAAGCGAGGGCGGTCAGCCGCTCCGCCGCCGCGGCCAGGGCGCCGGGCAGTTCCACCGCCGGCAACGCCGCCTGCACCGCCAGCAGCCCGACGGCCACCGCCAGTGCCGACCGCCCCTGGCAGAGCACCTGGCGCAGCACCGGCGCATGGCGCTGCGCCAGCAGGCGGTCCAGCACGAAATGCACGGCCGTCAGCGCCAGGATGGCCAGCAGCGGGGCGACGCCGAAGGCGAAGGCGAGGGAAAGCCAGAGGGGCAATGGTGGCATGAGCTCGTCCCTGCGGTTGCGACAGCCCCCCACAACGCGCGCAACCCCGGACGGCCCCCGGCGTTCCGCCGCCAAACCGAAGGAGTGCGCCATGGCCACCGAACGCAAGGGCAGCGGCGAGACCGGCTGGACCCCCGAGGAGAAGACGCCGGACCCGGCAGGCCGCGGCGGCAGCGGCAAGGCGGCGGGGGAAGCCGAGCCGAAGGGCCGCCCGACCGGCGAGCGGGAGAAGACGGAGACCGCCGCCGACCGGGTGGAGCAGGACCAGCCCCGCCGCCGGTAGCATTCCGGCCGCGGCTGCGGCAGGGTGCCGGCATGTACACCCCGCCCGCCTTCCGGGAAGACCGCCCGGAGATCCTGCATGCCCTGATCCGCGAGGCCCGGCTGGCCCTGCTGGTCTCCAACGGTGCCGGCGGCGTGCCGGATGTCACCCACCTGCCGCTGACCCTGGATGCGGGGCGCGGAATCCTCATCGGCCACCTGGCGCGCGCCAACCCACATTGGCGGGCGCTGCGGGAGGCGGGGCGGGCCGTCGCGGTGTTCCGCGGGGCGGAGGGCTATGTCTCGCCCAATTGGTATCCGTCCAAGGCGGAGAACCACCGCGTGGTGCCGACCTGGAACTATGAGGCGGTGCAGGCCGAGGGGCCGGTCGAGATCATCGAGGATCCAGCGCGGCTGCTGGTGATCGTCAGCGAGCTGACACGGGAGAAGGAAGCGGCGCAGCCGCAACCCTGGGCGGTGGCGGATGCGCCGGCGGAATTCGTCGCGGCGCAGCTCAAGGGCATCGTGGGGTTCGAGCTGCGGATCGAGAGGCTGACGGGCAAGCGGAAGCTCAGCCAGAACCGCAATGCGGCGGACCGGGCGGGAGCCATTGCGGGGCTCGCCGGCAGCGAGGATGCGCGGGACCGGGCGGTGGCGGCGGTGATGCAGGCCCAGGCCGAGGGGCGGTGAGGCGGGGGCGCCGCCCTCCCCGAACGCCGCCCGCCAAGGGCGAATGCCCCTCCGCCCCCTTGAGACCGACCCTGGCCAGGGCCTACCGGACGGAACCATGACCGAGGAACGCTGCCGACTCTACCTGATCACGCCGCCGGTGCTGCCGGCGGGCTTCGCCGACCTGCTGGCGGCGGCGCTGGATGCGGGGGATGTCGCCTGCCTGCAGCTCCGGCTGAAGGATGCCGCCCCGGACGATATCCGGCGCGCGACCGAGACGCTGATGCCCATCGCCCAGGCGCGCGACGTGGCCTTCCTGCTGAACGACGACGCGGCGCTGGCGGCGGAGCTTGGCTGCGACGGCGCGCATCTGGGCCAGGAGGATGGCGACCATGCGGCGGGGCGGAAGCTGCTGGAGGGGAAGATCCTCGGCATCACCTGCCATGCCAGCCGGCACCTGGCGATGCTGGCGGGGGAGCAGGGGGCGGATTACGTCGCCTTCGGCGCCTTCTTCCCGACCGGCACCAAGGCGACGCTGCACCGCGCCACGCCCGAGCTCCTGGAATGGTGGTCGGAGATGTTCGAGATCCCCTCGGTGGCGATCGGCGGCATCACCGCCGAGAACTGCGCCCCGCTGGTGCGGGCGGGGGCGGATTTCCTGGCGGTGGTCGGTGCCGTCTGGAGCCATCCCGAAGGCCCCGCCGCCGGCGTGCGGGCCATGAACGCCGCCATCGCCGCGGCATGAGACGTCCCGCCCTGGTGCCGGAGCTGATGGTGACGGACATCGCGCAGAGCCTTGCCTTCTGGTGCGGCCCCTGCGGATTCCGCGTGCTGTTTGACCGGCCGGAGGACGGCTTCGCCTGCCTGGAACGCGACGGCTCCCGCCTCATGCTGGATGAGCTGCCGAAGGACCGCCCGCATCGCTGGGAAGTGGCGCCCACCACGCCGCCCTTCGGCCGGCACGTGAATTTCGAGATGGCGGTCGATGCCCTCGACCCCATCCTCGCGGCGCTGGCGGCGGCGGGCTGGCCGCTCTTCATGCCGCCAGAGACCAAGAGCTACCGCGTTGGCGATGGCGCCGTCACGGTGCGGCAATTCCTAGTGCAGGACCCGGACGGCTATCTCCTCCGCTTCTCCGAGGCGCTGCCCGGGGCGTAAGGCGGCCCGCGCCGCAGAGGCGCTGGCCCCGCGAGGGTTGCGGCGGAGCAGGACCGGCGGCAGGAATCGGGCATGGATGAGCTGGGCTTCCACCGCACCCTGCACCGCCCCGGGACGCTGCTGGATGTCGGCGCGCATGACGGCGCCTTCACCCTGCCCTTCGCCGCCCTGCCGGACAGCCGCGTCCTGGCCTTCGAGCCGCTGCCGGCCGCCTTCGCCCGGCTGCGCGCGGCAGCGGGAGCGGCGCCGAACGTCAGCCTGCGGCAGGAGGCGCTGGGCGACCGAACGGGCGAAGCGGTGCTGGCGCTGCCGGTGCTGGACGGCGTGCCGAACGAGCAATGGGCAAGCACCGCCAAGACCTATGCCCAACATGGCGTGGCGGAGCAGCGCGTGACCGTGCCGCTGCGGCGGCTCGACGAATTCGCCCTCGCCGACCTCACCGGCGTGAAGCTGGATGCCGAGGGGGCCGAGTACGAGGTGCTGCGCGGCGGGCGTGAGACGCTGCTGCGCTGCCGCCCCATCCTCTCCATCGAGATCGAGGAGCGTCACCGGCCGGGCAGCACCTGGGCGGTGCCGGCCTATCTGGACGCCCTCGGCTATGACGGGTTCTGGGAGCATTGGGGCAAATGGCGCCCGATGGCGAGCTTCGACCGCGCCACCATGCAGGTGGCGAGCCCGGACCCCAGGGTCTTCGCCGCCAGCGAGCCCTACGTCTTCGTCTTCTACTTCCTGCCGCGGGAGGCGGCGCCGGCCATGCTGGACCGGCTGCGGAAGGCCGAGGCAGGGGGCTGAACCCGGCCGCCCCCCGGCCGTTGGGCGGGGCAGGAGGGACGCATGGCCAATGCAGCAGACCTCGCCCATGGCGAGATCCCCGACCATACCCCGATCATCGGCAGCGACGGCAGGCAGGTCGGCACGGTGGATGGCGTCGAAGGGGAGTACATCAAGCTGACCCGCGACGAAGCCGGCCAGCACCGCTGGCTGCCGCGGAAGCTGGTGAACGGCCTGGAGGGCGGCCTGGTGCGGCTCTCGCTTCCGGCGGCGCAGGCGGCGGATGCGATGGTGGACGAGGCGGAGCTCGCCCGGCGCTTGGCGCTCGACCCCGATGCCGGTGCCGCCTTCGGCCGGCCGGATGACAGCGGCCCGCATGGCAGCCGCGCCCAGGCGCATGGCCCGAAGGGCAGCCCCGATCGCGTGAAAGGCGGGCAGCGGCCGGAAGCCACGGGCGGGATCAACACGCACCGGGGCTCCTAGAGCAGATCGCGTTCAGAGGGAATCATCTGAACGCGTGAAGATGCTCGCAAAACAACGGCCTAGAGCATGCTGCGTGAGCGCAAGCGAACGCAGCATGCTCCAGCGCAGCCTTCGCCCCGATGGATCCTGGCGAGATCCCTCAGGGCGGAGAACGCTCCGCTCGATCCTGTATTTCTTGCCGCAACGCCTGATCGGGTGGGTCACCCGATCGGAGGTCTTGCGCCGCGGCATAGGCTGCCCTGAGCAGATCGCTATGGGAGCGGCATCGCCCGTGGGCGTGCGGCTGCCCCGGCGCACGGCGCCCTCTCCCGGTTGCCTGCGGGCGTTGTGGCTCGGCGCCGGCCCCAAGCCTTGCCGACGCCACATGCCCTGACGGTGCCTGGGGCGGCGCGCCGAGGGCCGCCATCGTCCCAGCCCCAGCCGATTTGGCGGCTGCCGGACCCGGCGGCGCCTGCCGGTTGCACCACGTTACGCCGAACCCGGCGCGGGTGCCGGATGGCGCGGCGCCGGCCTTGCGCTGCCGCAAGCGGTCAGGGCAGCGCGGGCAGCCACAGCACGTCGGTGATCCGCGGCGCGCCGCTGGCCAGCATCGCCAGCCGGTCGAAGCCGAGGGCGATGCCGCTGCCCTCGGGCATGCCATGCTCCAGCGCGGCGAGGAAATCCTCGTCCACCTCCCAGCCCTCCGTGCCATAGCGGGCGCGGCGCTCCGCCACATCCGCCACGAAGCGGGCGCGCTGCTCCACCGGGTCGGTCAGCTCGTCGAAGGCGTTGGCCAGCTCGATCCCAGCCACGAAGAGTTCGAAGCGCAGGGCGGCGCGCGGGTCGGCGGGGTCGCGCCGGGCGAGCGCCGCCTGGGGCGCGGGCCAATGGGTAAGGAAGGTGGCGCGGCCGCGGCCGAGATTCGGCTCGATCCGCTCCAGCACCAGGCGGAAGAACAAATCCTCCCAGCCCTCATCCTCCCGCGGCGGCACGCCGATGGCGGCAGCGGCGGCGCGCAGCTTCGCCGCATCGCCCTCGGTGGCCAGGATGTCGAGGCCGTGGCACCAGCGGGCGAAGGCCTCCGCCATGGTCAGGCGCTCGAAGGGCAGGGTCAGGTCGCACGCCACCCCTTCGTGGCTGACCCGGGGCGGGGCGACGGCGCGGAGATAAGCCTCCACCTGGTCCATCAGCCCGGCGAGGCCGAGGCCGGGGGCATACCATTCCAGCATGGTGAATTCCGGGGCGTGGCGCGGGCTCGCCTCCCCGTTCCGCCAGACCCGGGCGAGCTCGAAGACCGGCCCGGCGCCGGCCACCAGCAGCCGCTTCAGGGCCAGCTCCGGCGAGGTGCGGAGCCAGAGGGTCCGCCGCTCCCCCTGGCCGAGATGCGGCACGTATTCGCTGCGGAAGGCGTGCAGATGCACCTCCATCCCGGGCACCGGGACAAGGCAAGGGGTCTCCACCTCGGTGAAGCCCCGGCCGGTGAAGAAGGCGCGGGTGGCGGCGGTCAGCTCTGCCCGGCGGCGGAGGAAGGGCAGGCGGGCGGCCAGGCGCTCCGGGTGCCAGGGGGGAGAGGAGATGGGCGGGGATGCGGGCATTGCGTCGGGGGACCTGCGGGACTAGCTGCGCGGGACCATGCCCGATGGCCTCCCCTCTCGCCCAGCCCAGGATTCCGCGGACCTTGCCGGGACGGGCGCCACCCCGCCGGCCAGGCGCCGGCCGGCGCGCACCCTGCGCAGCGCCGAGGACCTGATCGCGGCCGGGCTGCTGCCGGAGGCGGCGCGGGCGGGGGTGGAGGCGGTGGCCGAGCGCTACGCCATCGCCGTGACGCCGGAGGTGGCGGGGCTGATGGACCCGGCCGACCCGGCGGACCCGATCGCCCGGCAATACATCCCCGATCCGGCGGAGAGGCTGACCGCCCCGCATGAGCTGGAGGACCCGACGGCGGATGCGCCCTTCACGCCCGTGAAGGGGGTGGTGCATCGCTACCCGGACCGGGCGCTGCTGAAGCCGCTGCTGGCCTGCCCGGTCTATTGCCGCTTCTGCTTCCGGCGGGAGGCGGTGGGGCCGGATGGCGGGCTGCTGACCGAGGCGGAGCTGGAGGCGGCGCTCGCCTGGTTCGCCGCCACGCCGCAGGTGCGGGAGGTGGTGCTGACCGGCGGCGACCCGCTGATGCTCTCCCCCCGCCGGCTGGGGGAGGTGCTGCGGCGGCTGGCCGCCATCCCGCATGTGGAGATCCTGCGCATCCACAGCCGGGTGCCGGTGGCGGCGCCCGCGCTGGTGACGGCGGCGCTGGCGGAGGCGCTGGCGGTGGAGATTCCGCTCTATCTCTGCGTCCATGCCAACCATGCGCGGGAATTCGGCCCGGCGGCCCAGGCGGCGCTGCGGCTTCTGCATGGCGCGGGGGCGGTGCTGCTGGGGCAGAGCGTGCTGCTGCGCGGGGTGAATGACAGCGAGGCGGCGCTGGAGGGGCTGTTCCGCGCCATGCTGCGGGCGCGGGTGAAGCCCTACTACCTGCACCAGCTGGACCCGGCGCCGGGGACGGCGCGGTTCCATGTGCCGGAGGCGGAGGGGCTCAGGCTGCTGCGGGGGCTGCGGGGGCGGGTGACGGGGTTGGCCTGGCCGACCTATGTGAAGGAGACACCGGGCGGCGGGGGGAAGGTGCCGATTCTCCTTGCCTCCGGCGCGGATGGGGCCATATGGTCATCCCAGATGACCACAAGAGAAGGCCGATGACCGCCGACGCCCCCGTCATCGCCGCCGCCGAGTTCAAGGCGACCTGCCTGGAATTGCTGGACCGCACTGCGGCCGGGGAATGGGACCGGCTGGAGATCACCAAGCGCGGCAAGGTCGTGGCCCTGCTGGTCCCGCCGCCCGCCCAGGCGGAGGCCCTGGCTGGGCTGCATGGCTGCCTGCGCGGCATGGCGGTGATCCCGCCCGGGCTGGACCTCACCGCCCCGGCGGCGGAGGGCGAGGCGCCCTTCCTCGCCGAGCAGGGCCTGCTGCACGGGTGAGCCTCGGCGTCCTGCTGGACACCTGCGCAGTCATCTGGCTGGCCAATGGCGACAGGCTGGCCCCGGCGGCGCTGGAGGCCATCCTGGCGGCCGGGGCGGGGGATGGCATCTTCGTCTCCCCGGTCACGGCCTGGGAGGTGGGCATGCTGGCCCGCCCCCGGCCGAACCGCCCGGCCATCGACTTCCTGCCCGACCCGCAGACCTGGTTCGCCCGGCTGATGGCGGCGCCCGGAATCCGCCCGGCGCCGCTGACGCCGGGGATCGCCATCGGCGCCTCCTTCCTGCCGGGGGAGCCGCATGGCGATCCGGGCGACCGGCTCATCATCGCCACCGCCCGGGACCGGGGCCTGCCGTTGGTGACGCGGGACCGCGCCATCCTGGCCTATGGCGCAGCCGGCCATGTGCGGGTGGTGGCTTGCTGAACCGCGGATCCGCCCACCCGATAGGCACCGGCCGGCGACCGGGAGGGCACCACCCCTTCCCTCGCCGCCCCATCCCGCCTAAACCCCCGCCACCCGCGCCCATCCGGGCGCCCGCTCATTTCCAACCTCCCGGACAGGTCGCCCACCCATGGCAAAGATGCAGGCCAACCAGATGCGTGCCGGCATGGTCATCGAATTCGAAGGCCAGCGCTACACCATCCTCAAGCAGAACATCATGATCCCCGGGAAGGGCGCCGCCGTCATCCAGGTGGAAATGCGCAATGTGAAGACCGGCGCGAAGAAGGACCAGCGCTGGCGCACGGCCGATACGGTGGAGCGGCTGGAGACGGCCGATGAGGAGTTCACCTTCTCCTACGCCGAGGGCGACCAGCTCGTCCTGATGCACCCGGAGACCTATGAGCAGACCCATGTCCACAAGGACATCCTGGGGGAGCGCCTGCCCTTCCTGGTCGAGGGCATGACCGTCAATGTCCGCCTGATCGAGGGCGAGCCGGTGGCGATGTCCCTGCCGGAATCCGTGGTGCTCGAGGTGGTCGAGGCCGATCCGGTGGTGAAGGGGCAGACCGCCGCCTCCTCCTACAAGCCGGCCGTGCTCTCCAACGGCGTGAAGACCATGGTGCCGCCCTTCGTCACCACCGGCGACAAGATCGTCGTGAAGACGGAAGACGCCAGCTACGTCGAACGCGCGAAGTAGGCGCCCGCCGCCGCCGCCGCGGCTGCCCCCGCCCCGGAGGGGTCCGGCCCAGCCGGGGCATCACGCCGCCTGAAGCGGCCGGGTCGCTTCAGGCATCTGGGCAGCGCCGGCCTGCCAAGGCCTTGCCGGCCGCCCCGCCCCCGCCTGGCCGGGGGCGGGCCTACCGCCTCCGCCCATCTCGCGCGCCACCCTGTCCCGGCCGCACGGAGTCCCCGCCACCATGGCCCCCTCCCCTCGCCTCTCCCCCGCCCTCAACGTCGTCGTCGCCGCCGTGCAGAAGGTCGGCCGCCGCCTGCTGCGCGATTTCGGCGAGGTCGAGCAGCTCCAGGTCTCGGCCAAGGGGCCGGGCGATTTCGTCTCCCAGGCCGATCTGCGGGCGGAGGAGACGCTCCGCGCCGAGCTCTCCCGCGCCCGGCCGAATTTCGCCTTCCTCATGGAGGAAAGCGGCAGCCATGGCGCGGCGGACTGGGAATGGCGCTGGGTGGTGGACCCGCTGGACGGCACCACCAATTTCCTCCACGGCATCCCGCACTGGGCGATCTCCGTCGGCATCGAGAAGCGGATCGATGCGGAGAAGTCCGAGATCGTCGCCGGCGTCGTCTACAACCCAGCCTCGGACGAGATGTTCTGGGCGGAGAAGGGCGTCGGCGCCTTCCTGAACGACCGGCGGCTCCGTGTCTCCGGCCGGAAGGAGATGCAGCACGCGGTCTTCGCCACCGGCATCCCCTTCGCCGGCGTGCCGCGCAAGGCGGAATTCAGCCAGATCCTGGCGCGACTCATGCCGCAGGTGGCGGGGGTGCGGCGCTTCGGCGCGGCGGCGCTCGACCTCGCCTGGGTCGCCGCCGGCCGCTACGACGGCTACTGGGAGCTCGGCATCAAGAAGTGGGACATGGCCGCCGGCCTCATCATGGTGCGGGAGGCCGGGGGCTTCGTGACCGACCCCGAGGGCGGCGATCCCTATGCCGAGGGCAATGTCGTCGCCGGCAACCAGGCGCTGCACGGCAAGCTGCGGGAGGTGGTGGCGGAAGGCATCGGCTCCGTCGCCAGCGCCCGCGCGCGGAGCGCGGAATAGGGAGCGCACCGGGAGGGCCGGGGGCGATGCGCGGAGCCGGGCGGGCCGCTGTGCCGGCAACGCAGTGTCGCCCGCCAGCGCATTGCCGCGGCGCGGTGAGCAGCCTGGAGCAGCCTCCGACTTGACGGATCACGGCGTGATCCAGCAAGTCGGGGATAAGCCGCTCTAGATATTGTATTTCCCAGAGCAAGAAATCCGAGCAGGCGATTCCACCTGATCGGATATTGCTCTAGTTTCGCCGCGTGACCCAGCCAAGCCGCCGCGCCCTGCTGCTCCTCGCCCTTGCCCTGCCGCTGCCGGCGGCGGCGGAGGATGAGCCCGTACCGCGGGAGCCGGCCCTGGCCCCGCCCGAGCCGGCGCGGCTGCCGGACCGCCCGGCGCCCAGCCCCGCCGCCCCTGCTGCCCGGACCGCTCCACAGCAAAGCCTGCCGGGCATGGAGGCCCTGCCCAGCGGCGCCTGGCGCCTGCGCTTCGGTGAGGGCGTGGCGGAGGTGCCGCAGGCGGCGGCGCCCGCCCTGGCGGAACTCGGCCGGCGCCTCGCCGCCGGGCCGCCGGGCCGCGTCACCATCCTGGCCCAGGCCAGCGGGCCGGAGGATGTCTCCACCGCCCGCCGCCTCAGCCTCGCCCGCGGCTTCGCGGTGAAGCAGGCCCTGGAGGCGGGCGGGCTGCCCGCCACCCGTATCGACATCCGCCCGATGGGCCGCACGCCCGACGGGCTGGACAGCGCCGACATCCAGCCGCCGCCCAGCCGGGGGACGACAGACCGCAGATGACACCGCCCGTCCGTTTCCTCTGGCGCATGCTGGCCTTTCTGGCCGTGGTCGCCGGCGTCGTCGTGCTGCTGGGGCCGGCGCTGGCGCATGCCTTCGTCAGCAACCCCATCCTCAACACGCTGATCCTCGCCGTCATCCTGCTCGGCATCGCCTGGAATCTCCGCCAGGTGCTGGTGCTGCGGCCGGAGGTGGCCTGGCTGGAGAATTTCCGCCAGCCGAAGCTCGGCGCCCCCGCCCAGGCGCTGCCGCGGCTGCTGGGGCCCATGGCCAGCATGTTCGCCGCCCGCCGCTCGGACCGGCTGACGCTCTCGGCCGGCGCGATGCGGACGCTGCTGGACGGCATCGGCTCCCGCCTCGACGAGTCGCGGGAGCTCTCGCGCTACATGACCGGGCTGCTGATCTTCCTCGGCCTGCTCGGCACCTTCTGGGGACTGCTGCTGACCATCAGCTCGGTCTCCGAGGTCATCGCCGACATGTCGGTGGGCTCGGGCGACGTGAACCAGCTCTTCAACCAGCTGAAGACCGGGCTGGCGCAGCCGCTGCGGGGCATGAGCACGGCCTTCTCCGCCTCCATGCTCGGCCTCTCGGGCGCGCTGGTGCTGGGCTTCCTCGACCTCACCGCCGGCCAGGCGCAGAACCGCTTCTTCAACGAGCTGGAGGAGTGGCTGGCGGGGATCACCCGCCTCTCCTCCGGCGTGCTGGGCGATGCCGGGGGCGAGGGCGGCAGCGTGCCGGCCTATGTCCAGGCGCTGCTGGAGCAGACGGCGGAGAATCTGGAGGGGCTGCAGCGCATCCTGGCGCGCGGCGAGGAAGGCCGGGCGCAGACCAGCCAGGCGATGATGACGCTGACCGAACGCCTCTCCACCCTGACCGAGCAGATGCGCGCCGGGCAGAGCCTGATGCTGCGGGTGGCGGAGCAGCAGGCGGCGCTGGCGCCGGCGCTCTCCCGCCTGGCGGAGGCCGGGGCGCAGCCGGCGATCGACGAGCAGACCCGCAGCCACCTGCGCAATGCGGAACTCTACCTGGCCCGCCTGCTGGAGGAGGTCTCGCAAGGCCGCGCCCAGAGCACCGCCGAGCTGCGCAGCGAGATCAAGCTCGTCGCCCGCACCATCGCCGCCCTGTCCGAGGAGGCGCCGCGATGAGCAGGCAGACTCACGGTTTCCAAAGGCCCTTCGGCCTTTGGTGGAGGGAGCTCGAGGGAGGCAAAGCCTCCCTCGAACCATTGTGGCCCTGAGCAGCGGCCGCCGTCGCCGCGACGGCAGCGGGCTGGAGGCTTGGCCCGGCTATGTGGATGCGCTCTCGACGCTCCTCATGGTCATCATTTTCGTCCTCATGGTCTTCGTGCTGGCCCAGGGCTTCCTCTCGGTCGCGCTGTCCTCCCGCGACCGCGCCCTGGACCGGCTGAACCGCCAGGTGGCGGAGCTGGCTGAGATGCTGGCGCTGGAGCGCGGCCAGGCCGGCGAGCTGCGCAATGCTCTCTCCCGCACCGCGGAGGAGCTGCGCGCCGCCGCCGAGGCGCGCGATACCCTCTCCGCCCAGCTGCGCGAGACGCGGGAGGAGCGCGAGCGGCTGGTGGCCGACCGCGATGCCGCCCGCGCCGACCGGGACCGGCTGACCGCCCGCCTCACCGACCTGGACCTGGCCGCGCGCGGCAGCGGGGAGCGGATCGCCGCCCTGGAAGCGCAGCTGGCCGATGCGCTGCGCCGGGCCGAGGCCGCCGGCGGCGATGCCGCGCAGACGGTGCGGCGCCTGACCGAGACGGGCCGCAACCTCGCCGCCGAGCGCACCGCGCGGCAGCAGGCCGAGACGCAGCTCGCCGAGGCGCGGGGCGCGGTGGAGACGGCGCGGCGGGAGCTGGCCAATCTCCATCAATCCCTGGCCGAAGCCCAGGCGCAGCTTGAAAGCACCCGCCAGCAGGTGGCGGCGATGCGGGCGGAGATGGCGGCGCTGGACCGTCAGGTGCAGGCGGACCGGGCGACGATCGAGACGCGGCTGGCCGATATCGCCCGGCTGTCCGAACAGATCCGCGCCCTCTCCGCCCTGCGGGACCAGCTCGAACGCCAGGCGGCGGAAGCGGCGCGGCGAGCGGGTGACGAGGCGCAGCGGCGCAGCACGGCGGAAGCTGCGGCGGGCAGCGAGGCGGAGCGCCGCGCCGCCGCCGAGCGTACCGCGGCAGCGGAGGGCGAACGGCGCCGCGCGGCGGAGGCCATCGCGCAGGAGGAGGCGCAGCGCCGCCAGGCGGCGGAGCGCGCCGGGGCGGAGCAGACCCGGCTGGCGGAAAGCGCCCGCGTCCAGGTCGCGCTGCTGACCCGGCAGATCGAGGAGCTGCGCAACCAGATCGCCCGCGTCGCCGCGGCGCTGGACGCGGCGGAGGCGGCAGGGCGGGACAAGGATGCGCAGATCGCCTCGCTCGGCACCCGGCTGAACGCGGCGCTGGCGGCGCGCGTCGAGGAGCTGCAGCGCTACCGCAGTGACTTCTTCGGCCGGCTGCGGGACGTGCTGGGGGATCGGCCGGAGGTGCGGATCGTGGGGGACCGCTTCGTCTTCCAGTCCGAGGTGCTGTTCCCGCCCGCCTCGGCGGAGCTGTCCTCCAGCGGGCAGCAGCAGATCAGGGAGATCGCGCGGGTGCTGCAGGAGATTGCCGCCCGCATCCCGCCCGATGTGAACTGGCTGCTGCGGGTGGATGGGCATGCCGACCGGCTGCCGATCCGCAGCGCGCGCTTCGCCTCGAACTGGGAGCTGTCGGCGGCGCGAGCGATCGCGGTCTCGCAGCTGCTGATGGCGGAGGGGCTGCCGCCAAACCGCGTGGCGGCGACGGCCTTCGGCGACAACCAGCCGCTGGATCCCGGCGATTCGCCGGAGGCGCTGGCGCGGAACCGGCGGATCGAGTTGCGGCTGACGGATCGCTGACCCGGCATCGGGAGGAGCGTCGCGGCAGCGCCGCGACACCCTCCCGAACTCACCATGCCAAGGGCGGAAGGGCCCTTGGCCACCGTCAGGCTGAGCCTCGCAGGCTCAGCCCAGTTCGATCACCGCATCCGCGGCATAGGCGCCCTCGCCTTCCGGCAGGACCAGCAGCGGGTTCACGTCCACGCCAGCCAAGCGCGGGCCGGCGGCCACGGCGAAGGCCGAGAGGGACGAGAGCGCCTTGGCCAGCGCCGCCACATCCGCCTTGGGCCGGCCGCGCGCGCCATCCAGCAGAGCGAAGCCGCGGAGCGAGCGGATCATCCGCTCCGCCTCCGCCACGTCGAAGGGGCAGCGGCGGAAGGCGACGTCCTTCAGCACCTCGATGAAGATGCCGCCGAGGCCGACCATCGCCACCGGGCCGAAGACCGGATCGCGGAAGATGCCGAGCGCCATCTCGACGGCGCCCTTGATCTGCTTCGCCACCAGCACGCCCTCGATGCGCGCGCCCGGCGCATGGGTGGCGGCGCGTTCCAGCAAAGTGGCGAAGCCGGCGCGGACCGCTGCCTCATCCGCCACATCCAGCAGCACGCCGCCGATCTCGCTCTTGTGCAGGATGTCGGGCGAGAGGATCTTCAGCACCACGGGGAAGCCGATCGCCTTGGCCGCCGCCACCGCCGCATCCGGGGTGGCGCAGGCCCGCTCCGGCACCGCGGGCACGCCGGCCTCGGCCAGCAGCGCCTTCGCCGCCGCCTCGGTCGGCGTCGTCTCCGGCAGCGTCACCTGCGGCAGCGCCAGCTCCGCCGCCTTCTGCTCCGCCTTGGCGAAGGCGGCGCCGAAGCGGCCCATGGCGGCGATGGCGTTCACCGCGCGCGACGGATCCTCGAAGCAGAGCCAGCCATCCGCCTCGTATTCCCGCACCTTCTCCGGTGCCAGCATGGACATGACCCAGAGCCGGTCCGGGTACTTCGCCCGGACCGCGCGCATCTTCTCCTGCAGCTTCGGCCCGAGGCTCCGCCCCGCTGCGGTCTGCGACCAGAAGGAGAGGATGGAGGTGTAGCCGCCATCCGCCGCGACACTCTCGGCGAAGGTGTCGATCATCGTCAGGTCGTTGGTCACCTGCGCGGTGCAATCCACCGGGTTGCGCGGGGCGCAGAAGGGGATCAGCGAGCGCAGCTTCGCCTGCGCCGCCTCCGGCATGGGCGGCATGGCGACGCCCGCGGCCTCCGCGGCGTCCGAGATCAGCACGCCGGCGCCGCCCGAGACGGTGAGCACGCCGAGCGTGTTCTTCGCCGGGTAGATGCGCTTCGCCGCGGCATAGGCGATGTCCAGCATCTCCTCCGTCGTGCGCGCCCGGACCACGCCGAATTCCTCCAGCACCGCTTCGGTGACGGCATCGTCGCCGGCGATGGAGGCGGTGTGGGACTGTGCCGCGGCGCCGCCGAGCTGCGACCGCCCGACCTTCATCATCACGATCGGCTTGCGGTTGCGCCGGGCGAGGTCGAGCGCCGCGAGGAAGCTCTCCCGCTCGCGGATGCCCTCGGCATAGGCGCAGATGACATCCACCTCCGGCGCCTGGGCCATCCAGCCCAGCACGTCGCCCAGCGCCACCTCGGCCTCATTGCCCGTGGTGATCACCACCTGCATGCCGAGGCCCCGGTCGAGCCCGGCCGAGAAGATATGCGTGCCATAGGCGCCGGACTGGCTGGCGACGCCGATCCGGCCGGGGACCGGCCAGCCCTTCTCGAAGCTGGCGGTGAAGGTGCCATAGAAACGAATGGCGTCGTTGAAGACACCAAGGCAGTTCGGGCCAAGCAACCGGATGCCGTGGCGGCGCGCGGTCTCCGTCAGCTTCACCTGGGCGGCGGCGCCCGCTTCATCCATTTCGGCGAAGCCGGCGGTGAAGCAGATGACGGCGCGGCAGCCCTTGCGGCCGAGCTGGTCGAGCGTGTCGATCGCCATGGCGGCGGGCACGGCGATGATGGCGACGTCCGGCGCTTCCGGCAGGTCGGCGACGGAGGCGAAGGCGGGCAGGCCCTGCACCGTCGGGCGCTTCGGGTTCACCGGCCAGATCGGCCCGGCGAAGCCGCGCTCCAGCATATAGGCCAGCGGCCGGCCGCCAATGCGCGCCTTCTCGTCGGAGGCGCCGATGACCGCGACAGAGCGCGGCCGCACCAACGCATCGAGCGTAGCGAAGCGTGCAGGATCGACGGTGAGGCGCGACATGTTTCCCCCTTCTGCTGAGCCGCCGCACCCTGATGGAGCCGGGGCCGCGGGGCAAGGGGGGAGCACGCCGGGCGGGCAGCCGCTCGCCAGGCTGCAGCTTCGCGCGCAGGACGGAAGGGCCCTCGGCCCTCGTGACTTCA
Source organism: Siccirubricoccus soli (assembly GCF_024178315.1). GTDB lineage: Bacteria > Pseudomonadota > Alphaproteobacteria > Acetobacterales > Acetobacteraceae > Siccirubricoccus > Siccirubricoccus soli. Next base: position 22,457 of record NZ_JAMZIK010000122.1, read on the forward strand.
CGCTCGCCCTGTTTCCGTCATCGCCTGCCCCCGTCCCGCGCACAGAACGGGATAGCCATGCGAGAGGGCGGACCGAGCTGTCCTCGCCTCCGTTCACACGCCAAGCTTCGGCGCCCTGGCGGTGGCGCGGCTTGCGCCGCGCGCGACCGGGGTGGAGGTGACGGCCCGGATGCCCGGCGCGGCATGGCTGCGCGGCGACTCGTAGCGGCCATCGCTGCGCGCGGCCGCAACCGCTCCGGGTGCCTCGGCGCGGGGCTGCCTGAGGCCGCGTCACGCCGGCCGTGCCGACCGGAAGCAGGTCCAGGCCATCGCTGCGGGATCGCGTTTACGGGCCGCTGGCCGGCTCTGCCTGGCCTGAAGCTGCTTCGGGAGCGGGCCGGCCTTCGTCCGCTGGCGGCATTCCCCTGCGACGCCTGCCATGCCGGCCGGCCTTGCGCCGCCCCGAGGGCCGCTGAGCGGGCCCCGGTATCCTGCCCACAACGTCGGCAGGCTCCCATGGAGCGGAACTGACAGGCAGGCCACCAACGGCAAAGGCCGGTGGCCTGAGAACAAGATCGGCCGGACTTCGGCAACAGGACGCCGGAACGGCCTCCCACCCGACGAATCGGGGGTGGCTTATCAAGCGGAAGGCAGGCTGCCCCAGAGGTGGCGTCTTCCAGAGCAAGGCATCGGATCAGGCGATTTCGCCAGATCGGATATCGCTCACTCCTCCTCCTCGTCGCTGAAGGGGTCGTCCCCCTCCTCGTCCTCCTCTTCCTCTTCCTCGTAGTCCTCCTCGTCGTCGTCCTCTTCGTCCTCTTCGTACTCGTCCTCTTCCTCCTCCTCCGTGCCGCTCAGCAGGAAGGGCGACAGGGGGCGGGAGGCTTCGGTCCAATCAGGGAACGGCATGGCCCATGCACTCCGTGGTAGCAGGTGCAGAACGCGGGAGCGGCGCGCAGGGTGGCGGTCTTCGCGCAGGCGTCCGGGCCCGGCGGGCCGGACGATAGCGCAGCGCCACGCGCCCGGGGCAGGCGGCACCGCGCGGGCGAAGCCTTGCCGTCAGCTCTGGGCGTCGGGCGAGAGCACCATGCAGCCGCCGCGACGGTGCTTCTCGCAGGCATTCTGTGCCGCGGCCGGGCTGAGGCCGATGACGCGGGCGCGGTAGAGCGTGGTGCGCCCCTGGGACACCGGCAGCACCTGCACCCGCCCGCCCGCCGTACCGGCGGCAGCGGCCGCGGCGGAGCGCGCCTGGCCCTGGTTGGCGAAGGCGCCCACCTGCACCGCCCAATTCCCGCCGGAGGCGGCTTCGGACCGGGCGATGGCGGGGCGCAGCGGCGCCGGGGCGGCATTGGCCGCGCCCACCAGGCCGAAGCCGCGGGAGGCGGCGGGGGACGGTGCGGTGAAGGCCAGGCGCTGGGAGGCGGACGCCGGCGCGGCGGCGCGCGCCTGGTGGCCGC
>NZ_JAMZIK010000123.1 GCF_024178315.1 Siccirubricoccus soli
GCCGCCCCGGCGGCCGCGCCCGGTGCCCAGGCGCCGAAGCTCACGCTCCGCGCCCGCACCGCGGAGGAGGAGGAGGATGCCCGCCGCGGCGGCGCCCTCCGCCGTCCCGGCGGCCCGGTCGCGGCGCCGAAGAAGCCGGTGCTTGCCCCGGTCAAGAAGGGCCTGCCCGGCGTCGGCCGGCGCGAGGGCCGGATCGACGTGCAGGCGGCGATCGAGGGCGAGGACGAGCGCACGCGCTCCATCGCCTCCCTCCGCCGCGCGCGTGAGCGCGAGCGGCGCCAGCAGGAGCTGGCCCGGCTGCGCAGCGGCGCGGAGCGCGTGGTGCGCGACGTGGTGGTGCCCGAGACCATCACCGTGCAGGAGCTCGCCAACCGCATGGCCGCCCGGGGCGGCGAGGTGGTGAAGGCGCTGTTCCGCATGGGCGTGATGGCCACCCTGACCCAGACCATCGATGCCGACACGGCGGAGCTGGTGGTGCAGGAATTCGGCCACCGGGTGAAGCGCGTGGCCGAGAGCGACGTGGAGATCGGCCTGGAAGGCGCGACGGACGAGGATACCGACCTCGAGCCGCGGCCCCCGGTCGTCACCATCATGGGCCATGTCGACCACGGCAAGACCAGCCTGCTGGACGCGCTGCGCAAGGCCGATGTGGCGGCGCACGAGGCCGGCGGCATCACCCAGCACATCGGCGCCTACCAGGTGCAGATCCCGTCCGGCGAACGCGTCACCTTCATCGACACGCCGGGCCACGCCGCCTTCACCGCCATGCGCGCCCGCGGCGCCTCCGTGACGGATATGGTGGTGCTGGTGGTGGCGGCGGATGACGGTGTGATGCCGCAGACCATCGAGGCCATCAACCACGCCCGCGCGGCGAATGTCCCGCTCATCGTCGCGGTGAACAAGATCGACAAGCCCGGCGTGAGGCCCGACCGCGTGCGGCAGGAGCTGCTGCAGCACGAGGTGGTGGTCGAGAGCATGGGCGGCGAGACCCAGGAGATCGAGGTCTCGGCCACGCAGAAGATCAATCTCGACAAGCTGCTCGAGGCGATCGTGCTGCAGGCCGAGGTGCTCGACCTGCGCGCCAACCCGAACCGCGCCGCGGAAGGCACGGTCATCGAGAGCAAGCTGGACCGCGGCCGCGGCCCTGTGGCGACGGTTCTCGTCCAGAAGGGCACGCTGAAGCAGGGCGACATCGTCGTGGCCGGCGCCGAATGGGGCCGGGTGCGCGCCATGCTGGACGACAAGGGACGGCAGCTGAAGACCGCCGGCCCCAGCCTGCCGATCGAGATCCTCGGTCTGTCCGGGGTGCCCTCGGCCGGCGAGAATTTCGTCGCCGTCGAGGACGAGGCCCGGGCGCGCGAGATCTCCGAATTCCGCCAGCGCAAGCTGCGGGAGAAGGCGAGCGCCGCCGCCGGCGCCGCCCGCGGGACCCTGGCCGAGATGCTGGCCCGGGTGCAGGCGGGCGAGCAGAAGGAAGTGGCCGTCGTCGTCAAGGCCGATGTCCAGGGCAGCGCCGAGGCGATCGGCGTCACCCTCGGCAAGCTGGGCAACGATGAGGTGCGGGTCCGGGTGCTGCATTCGGCGGTCGGCCAGATCACCGAAAGCGACATCCAGCTCGCCAAGGCCTCCAACGCCGTGCTCGTCGCCTTCAACGTCCGCGCCACGACGCAGGCGCGGGAGATGGCGCAGCGGGACGGCGTGGATATCCGCTACTACTCGATCATCTACGAGGTCTCGGACGACATCGAGAAGCTGGTGAAGGGCAAGCTCGCCCCGGTCCAGCGCGAGAAGTTCCTGGGCTACGCGCAGATCCTCCAGGTTTTCGAGGTCAAGCGCGTGGGCAATGTGGCGGGCTGCCGCGTGACGGAAGGCGTGGTGCGGCGCGGCGCCGGGGTACGCCTGCTGCGCGACGGCGTCGTCATCCACCAGGGCGAGCTCAGCACGCTGCGCCGCTTCAAGGACGATGTCCGCGAGGTGACCAACGGCTACGAATGCGGCATGTCCTTCGCCAACTACAACGACATCCGCGTCGGCGACCAGATCGAGTGCTACGAGGTGGAGACGGTGGCGGCGGCATGACGAACCACGCCGGCACGAAGGGTTGGTGTGGCGGCTTCGTGCCGCCGTGCAATGGCGCGACGGTGGCGGCGGCCTAGCCGGCGCCACCCCTCCGGTTTTCCGGGGCGCGGCGCCGCAGGGTGCCGCGCCCTTTGCTTTTGAAAGGTGCAAGGCCAAATGGCCAGGAGACAGCAGGAGGCCGGAAGCGGCCCCAGCCAGCGCCAGCTCCGCGTGGCGGAGGAGGTGCGCCATGCCCTCGCCGCCGTGCTCGCCCGCGGCGATTTCCGCGACCCGGACCTCGCCGGCGCGCATGTGACGGTGACGGAGGTCCGCGCCTCCCCCGACCTCAAGCACATGACCGCCTTCGTCAGCGGCCTGGGCAAGGATCTGCCGGAGGCGCAATTCCGCGCCCTGAAGCGCGCCGCGCCCTTCCTGCGGACCCAGGTGGCTCGCGCCGTGCGGCTGAAATTCGCGCCCGACCTGCATTTCCAGCCGGATACCGCGCTTGACTACGCCATGCAGATCGACCGCGCGCTGCGCCAGCCGGAGGTGGCGCGGGACCTTGCCTCGCGGCCAGGGGATGATGCGGCGGAGGAAGGCTGAGCCGCGGCGCTGATTTCCGCTGGCGCCGGCTGCGCGAAGCCCTATGAAGCCGCCCTTCCCGCAATACCGACCGAGCGAATGACCCAGCGCCACCGCCACCGCAAACCCAAGGGCCGCCCCATCGATGGCTGGCTGATCGTCGACAAACCCACGGGCATCGGCTCCACCGATGTGGTGAACATCGTCAAGCGCCTGTTCCAGGCGCAGAAATGCGGCCATGGCGGCACGCTGGACCCGCTCGCCACCGGCCTGCTGCCCATCGCCTTCGGCGCCGCCACCAAGACCGTCCCCTATGTCATGGACGGCACCAAATCCTACCGCTTCACCCTCCGCTTCGGCGAGGCGCGGGACACCGACGATGCCGATGGCCAGGTCATCGCCACCTCGGAGGCCCGCCCCAGCGATGCCGAGATCGAGGCCGCCCTGCCCGCCTTCCGCGGCGAGATCATGCAGGTTCCGCCGATCTATTCCGCCATCAAGGTCGCTGGCGAGCGGGCCTATGACCTCGCCCGCGAGGGCCAGGTGGTGGAACTCGCCCCCCGTCCCGCCCGGATCGACCGGTTCGAGCTGATCGAGCGGCCGGACGCCGATACCGCCATCTTCCTCGTCCAGAGCGGGAAGGGGGTCTATATGCGCTCCCTCGCCCGGGACCTGGCGAAGGCCTGCGGCACCGTCGGTCACATCGCCGCGCTGCGCCGCATGCGGGTGGGCCCCTTCCACGAATCCCATGCGATTCCGCTGGACAAGCTGCGTGGCACGGGCGATACCCCGCCCCCTTCCCCGGAGCTTCTGCTGCCGGTGACGACCGCGCTGGCCGACATCCCGGCGCTGGCCCTCACGGAGGCGGAGGCCGCAAGGCTCGGCTTCGGCCAGGCGATCAGCCTGGTGGAGCTGATGGGCCGAATACCCGGCGAGGCCAACCCCGATGGGGGGCTGGTCCGCGCCATGGCGGGGGAGCGGTTCATCGGGCTTTGCCGCCTGGAGTCCGGCCAGTTGGTGCCGGAACGCCTGGTGGCGCAGGAAAGCCCGGCAGCCGTCGGTTGAACCGCCGAAGCGTGGCCCAGAGCCGCCCGGCCAACAGGAGAACAACCCGATGTCGGCTCTGTCTGCGGAGCGCCGCCAGGCGCTGATCGCCCAGTACGCCACCAAGCCCGGCGACACCGGCAGCCCGGAAGTGCAGGTCGCCCTGCTCTCCGAGCGGATTTCCGGCCTCACCGAGCACCTCAAGACCCATGCCAAGGACTTCCACAGCCGGCGCGGCCTGCTGGTGCTGGTCGGCCAGCGGCGTGGCCTGCTAGACTACCTGAAGAAGAAGGATTCCAGCCGCTACGAGAAGCTGATCGCCAGCCTCGGCCTGCGTCGCTGATCCTGGCGCGCCGAGGGGGCTTCGCCCTCCTCGGATGCCTCTTCCGGAAGCCCTGAGGCCGGGCCCGCCGGGACTGAACCTCACGGTTTCCAAAGGCCTTTCGGCCTTTGACGGGGAAAGCCCGGGAGGGGCAGCGCCCTTCTCGGCACCACGGCCCGGCTTTCCCAAGAATTCCATGGTAATCCGCCGCAGGATTGGCCATATGGGCGCCGATGGGGTGGCTGTGCGCGCTGGCGCACCGCCGGGCCCATCGCCGCCGCGCACGCGGCGGGCTGACAGGACAGAGCCGTGCGTGCCCCCGAGGGGGGTGGTGTCGGCGTTTCCGGCCACATGGAACCCCGCAAGGGGGGCGGCTGCCACAGGGTGGTCCGCTGTCCATGCCGCCCGAAGCGCCGGGCCCGGCGTCCCGCACCGGGGCGCCGCCATCGGCCGAGACTGGCATCCCACCGCGTCCAATCGGCCCGCCCCGCGTTGCGGGCAGCGGGCCACATCCGCAATTCCGGGCGCCCGATGCGCCCGGTCGGGGCCGCCGCGCCAAGCCGGTGCGCCGCCCCGCTGAAGGAACGACGCATGTTCGAGAATTACTTCCGCAAGGACATCGCCTGGGGCGGCCAGCTCCTCACGCTGGAGACCGGTAAGGTCGCCCGCCAGGCCGATGGCGCCGTCATGGCGCGGCTTGGCGACACCATCGTGCTCTGCACCGTGGTCGGCGCCCGCTCGGTGAAGCCGGGACAGGATTTCTTCCCGCTGACGGTGAACTACCAGGAGAAGGCCTTCGCCGCCGGCAAGATCCCGGGTGGCTTCTTCAAGCGCGAGGGCCGGCCCTCCGAGGCCGAGACCCTCGTCTCCCGCCTCATCGACCGCCCGATCCGCCCGCTCTTCCCCGACGGGTTCCGCAACGAGGTTCAGGTCATCGCGACCGTCCTCTCCCACGACATGGAGAATGACCCGGACATGGTGGCGCTGGTCGGCTGCTCCGCCGCCCTCACCCTCTCCGGCATTCCCTTCTTCGGCCCGGTCGGCGGTGCCCGCGTCGGCTATATCGACGGCCAGTACGTCCTGAACCCGACCATGGCGCAGCGCCAGCAGAGCCAGCTCGACCTCGTCGTCGCCGGCACCGCCGAGGGCGTGCTGATGGTGGAGTCCGAGGCGCAGGAGCTGACTGAGGAGGTCATGCTGGGCGCCGTGGAATTCGGCCATAAGGGCTTCCAGCCGGTCATCCAGGGCATCATCGAGCTGGCCGAGGTGGCGGCGAAGGAGCCCTGGCCGCTGCCCGAGCCCTCCGAGGCCGAGATCGCCCTGAAGGCCCGCATCGCCGAGCTCGGCCGCGCCCAGATGGCCGAGGCCTACAAGGAGACCCAGAAGCTTGCCCGCCAGGCCAAGGTCGGCGAGGCGAAGAAGGCCGTCATCGCCGCGCTGGAGGCCGAGGGCGCCGACGTCAACCTTGCCAAGGGCCTGCTGAAGGATCTCGAGGCGGACGTCGTCCGCAACAACATCCTCGACACCGGGCTGCGTATCGACGGCCGGGACACGAAGACGGTCCGCCCGATCACTGCCGAGGTCGGCGTGCTGCCGCGCGCCCATGGCTCCGCCCTGTTCACCCGTGGCGAGACCCAGGCCTTCTGCGTGGCCACCCTCGGCACCGGGCAGGACGAGCAGATCATCGACGCCCTCGCGGGCGAGTACCGCGAGCACTTCATGCTGCACTACAACTTCCCGCCCTACAGCGTGAACGAGACCGGCCGCATGGGCAGCCCGGGCCGGCGCGAGATCGGCCATGGCAAGCTGGCCTGGCGCGCCATCCGCCCCGTGCTGCCGGAGAAGGAGAAGTTTCCCTACACGCTGCGCGTGGTCTCCGAGATCACGGAGTCCAACGGCTCCTCCTCCATGGCGACCGTCTGCGGCACCTCCCTCTCCCTGATGGATGCCGGCGTGCCGCTGAAGCGGCCGGTGGCGGGCATCGCCATGGGCCTCATCAAGGAGGATCGCGGCTTCGCCGTGCTGTCCGACATCCTCGGCGACGAGGACCATCTCGGCGACATGGACTTCAAGGTGGCCGGGACGGAGCAGGGCGTGACCTCGCTCCAGATGGACATCAAGATCACCTCCATCACCTTCGAGATCATGCACCAGGCGCTGGCGCAGGCGAAGGATGGCCGCGTCCATATCCTGGGCGAGATGGCGAAGGGGCTCTCCGGCGTGCGCGGCGACGTGGCGCAGAACGCGCCCCGCATCACCGTCATCTCCGTGCCGAAGGAGAAGATCCGCGACGTCATCGGCTCCGGCGGCAAGGTGATCCGCGAGATCACCGAGAGCACCGGCACCAAGGTGGACATCGAGGATGACGGCACCATCAAGGTGGCCGCGACCAGCACCGAGGCCGCGCAGAAGGCGATCGACTGGATCCGCGGCATCGTGGCGGAGCCGGAAGTGGGCGTGATCTACAATGGCAAGGTGGTGAAGACCGCCGAGTTCGGCGCCTTCGTGAACTTCCTCGGCGCCCGGGACGGCCTGGTCCACATCTCCGAACTGGCCAATGAGCGGGTCAACAAGACCACCGACGTCGTCAATGTCGGCGACACGGTGAAGGTGAAGGTGCTGGGCTTCGACGACCGCGGGAAGGTGAAGCTTTCCATGCGCGTGGTCGATCAGCAGACCGGCGCCGACATCACCGAGCAGGTCGGCGCCCGCCGGCCGCGCGAGGACCGGCCCGAGGGCGGCGAGGACCGCCCGCGGCGCGAGCGCGGCGACCGGCCGCGGCGGGACCGCCACGAAGCGGCGGAGTGAGGCGTGGGGCGGGGTCGCAACCCGGCCCCGCCTGGCCCTTTATGCGGTGAAGGGGCCTGGCCCCTTCCGCCCGGGCGAAGCGACGGCTTCGCTCCAATCACATCTTCAATCACGATGCGCTGATGCGACGGCGCGGTGGCAGGGTTCGAGGATAGGCAGCGTGAAGGCGATCAATGCAATCCGCATGGGCGGGGTCGAAGTCCTCCCGCTCGTCGAGGGCGGCAAGGGTGTCTCCGTCTCCAACGGCGCCTCCTGCGGGGCCTGGGCCTCGGCCGGCGGCGTCGGCACCTTCTCGGCGGTGAATGCCGACAGCTACGACGCCGAGGGCCGCGTCATCCAGCAGATCTATCGCGGCGCCACGCGGCGGGAGCGGCATGAGGAGCTGGTGCAATACGGCATCGCCGGCGGCATCGCCCAGGCGCGCGAAGCGCATGAGCGCAGCGGCGGCAAGGGCCGCATCCACGCCAACATCCTGTGGGAGATGGGCGGGGCGGAGCGCGTCATCCGCGGCGTGCTGGAAGGGGCCCGCGGGCTGATCCACGGCATCACCTGCGGCGCCGGCATGCCCTACCGCCTGTCGGAGATCGCCCGCGAATTCGGCGTCCACTACTACCCCATCGTCTCCTCCGCCCGCGCCTTCGGCGCCCTCTGGAAGCGCAGCTACCACAAGGCGAAGGACTGGCTGGGCGGCGTGGTCTACGAGGACCCGTGGCTGGCCGGCGGCCATAACGGCCTTTCGAACTCCGAGGATCCGACGAAGCCGGAGGATCCCTATCCCCGCGTCCTCAAGCTGCGCCAGCAGATGCGCGAGCTGGGCCTCGGCGACGTCCCCATCATCATGGCCGGCGGCGTCTGGTGGCTGGAGGAGTGGGAGGACTGGATCGACAACCCCGAGCTCGGCCCCGTCGCCTTCCAGTTCGGCACCCGCCCGCTGCTGACGCAGGAAAGCCCGATCTCCGACGCCTGGAAGCAGCGGCTGCTGACGCTGAAGGCCGGCGACGTGCTGCTGCAGCGCTTCTCCCCCACCGGCTTCTATTCCTCCGCGATCCGCAACGACTTCCTGCGGGAGCTGGAGGAGCGCAACGAGCGCCAGGTGGCCTATACCGCCGAGCCGATCGGGGACCATGTCGCCGAATACGCCGTCGGCCCGCGCAAGCGGAAGGTCTGGCTGACGGCGCATGACCTCGCGCGGGTCCAGCAATTCGAGGTGGAGGGCTTCACCGAAGCCATGCGCACCCCGGACAACACGCTGATCTTCGTGACCCCCGAGAAGAGCCGGGAGATCGTGAAGGACCAGGTGGATTGCATGGGCTGCCTCTCCGCCTGCCGCTTCTCCAACTGGTCCCAGCATGGGCCGGACTACGACAACGGCAAGAAGGCCGATCCGCGCAGCTTCTGCATCCAGAAGACGCTGCAGGACGTGGCGCATGACGGGGCGCTGGAGAACAACCTGATGTTCGCCGGCCACAACGCTTTCCGCTTCGGCAGCGACCCCTTCTATTCCAACGGCTTCATCCCCACGGCGAAGCAGCTGGTCGAGCGGATCCTGACCGGACGGTAGTGTCCTGCCCGCTCCGTTCGCCGGTTTCCGGCGAACGGAGCGGACCAGCAGGCCACTCACAATCAAAGGCCGGTGGCCCGAGGGCGCCCTCCGCAGGATTTCGGGATCGGACCCTCAGGATTTTTTCCGCCAAGCCGCGCAGCGGCTTCATGGGCCCTGTCGAGTCTCTCGGCTCCCGGGATCTCGCACAGCCAGCCGCGGCAGGACAGCGCCGAGCCGCAGGCCGGCGCCGTCCCGCCCGCCGCTACCCGCCGAGCGCGGCGAACAGCCTTGCCGCGGGCGGCCAGGCCGCCATCACCTCCTGCCGAAAGATCCACGCCGCCGCCACGCCCCCCGCCAGCAGCAGCAGGGAGCCGACCCAGGCCGCCACCAGCAGCAGCCCCCCCGCCGGTGCCGCCTGCCGCGGCGGCGTCGCGATCACCCGCGCGGGCCGCGAGGCGGGTTCCGGCATGGGGGCAGGTGGTGGCGCCGCGAGGGCCGGGCTCTCCGGCGGCGCGGCCGCCTCCGGTTCCGACGGCGGGCTGGCCGGCCGCAGCATCCAGGCCTCGCCGCAGCGGGCGCAGCGCACCTTCCGCCCGCGCCCCAGCAGCGCGTCGGGCACCTCATAGACCGCGGCGCAGGAGGGGCAGGCGGATCGCATCGCAACGACTCTGCCGCTGCTCGCTTTGCGCCGCAAGCATGGTCTCCGCCCTTGGCGCCGCGCCCATCGGGCGGCATTGTCCGCCGCATGGTCCGCTTTGCCGGTGTGGGCCTGCACTATGCCGATCCGCCCGGGCGCTCGTCCGGCGCGGGCCGGGCCGCGTTGCAGGATCTCACCTTCACCCTGCCTGCGGGCAGCTTCCACTGGCTGCTCGGGGAATCCGGGGCAGGGAAATCCTCCCTGCTCCGCCTCATGCAGCTTGCCCAGCGCCCGACCAGCGGGGTGGTGGAGGTGCTGGGCGCCGATCTCTCCCGCACCCGCCGCCGCGCCCTGCCCGGGCTGCGCCGCCGCATCGGCGTGGTGTGGCAGGATTTCCGCCTGCTGCCGCACCTCACCGTGCGCGACAACGTCGCCCTGCCGCTGCGCATCGCCGGCCGGGCGGAGGCGGCGCTGCTGGCCGATGTGGCGGAGATGCTGCGCTGGGCCGGCCTGGAATCCCGGGCGGATGCGCTGCCCGCCGCGCTCTCGGGCGGCGAGCAGCAGCGCGCCGCCCTGGCCCGCGCCGTCGTCATGCGCCCCGCTTTGCTGCTGGCGGATGAGCCCACCGGCAACCTGGATGCCGCCCAGGCCCGCCGCGTGCTGGCGCTGCTGCAGGAGATGCATCGCCTCGGTACCACCGTGGTGGTCGCGACCCATGCCGAATCCCTGGTGGAGGCCTTCCCGGCGCCCGCCCTTCGGCTGCGGGCCGGGCGGCTGATGAGCCATGGCTGAAGCCCGGCTGCGCCGCCCCCGCGGGCGGGATCCGCTCGGCCTGCGCCGTGCGCTTTCGGCCCGGCTGCTGTCCGGCCTTGTCGCCGCCATGGCGCTGCTCGCCGCCCTGGCCATCGCCGGGGCAGGGGGGGCGGCGGGGCTGGCCGCGCGCTGGGAGGGCGGCGCCGCGGCGGCGATGACGGTGCAGCTTCCGGCGGCGGCTGCTGCCGATGGCCGCCTGCCCCGCGCCCTGGAAGCCCTGGCAGAGATGCCGGAGGTGGCCGCCGCCCGACCCATGGACCAGGCGCGGCTCGCCGCCTTGCTCCGCCCCTGGCTGGGCGAGGCGCCCGCCCTGCCCCTGCCCGTGGTCATCGAGCTGCGCCTGGCGGAGCTGCCGGAGGAGCCCGCCCTGCTCGCCACCCGCATCGCCGCCGCGGTGCCGGGGGCGGCGGTGGAGGCGCATGGCGTCTGGGTAGCGCGGCTGCTGGCGCTGGCGCGCAGCCTGGAGGCGGTGGCGCTGGCGGCGCTGCTGCTGGTCGCCGGCATTGCCGTGACGGTGGTGGCCGTGGCGGTGCGCGCCGGCATCGCGGCGCGGCGGGACGCCATCGCCCTGCTGCACGACCTCGGCGCCACGGATGCCGACATCGCCGGCCGCTTCGCCGCCCGCGCCGCTTGGCTGGTGGGGGCGGGCGGGCTGCTCGGCACGCTGCTCGCCGTGCCGGTGCTGGCGGGCTTCGCCAACCTTGCCGCGCCGCTGCTCGGTACCGCCCCTGGCACGGGCTGGCAGGGCCTGCCCTGGGCCCGGCTGCCCTGGCCGGAGCTGGCGGCACTGCCCCCGCTGGCCGCGGCGCTGGGCTGGGCCACCGCCCAGGCCACGGTGCGGCGCTGGCTGCGCCGCCTGCCATGAGCTGGTCGGCGCTGCTTCGCGTCCGCCACAAGCGGCGCCGGCTGCTGGCGTTGCTCGCCATCCTGCCGCCCCTGGCCCTGCTGGCGGGCTTCGCCTGGTATCTGCGCCTCGCCGCCGCCTTCCCCCCGGCGCCGGAGCAGGAGACCGCCGGCATCGCCGTGCTGACCGGCGGGGCGGAGCGGGTGGCGACCGGGCTGCGGCTGCTGCAGCAGGAGCGGGCGGCGAAGCTCCTCATCTCCGGCGCGTCTCCCAGGACCACCCTGGCGGACCTCGCCCGCAGCGCCGGCATGGAGCCGGCGGCGCTGGCCGGCCGCGTCACCCTGGGCAGCGGCGCCACCAGCACCCGCGGCAATGCGGCGGAGATCGCCGATTGGGCGCGGGCAGAGGGGATCGGCTCGCTGCGCGTCGTCACCGCCGCCTACCACATGCCGCGCGCCCTGCTGGAGCTGCGGCGGGTCTTGCCCGGAGTCCTCCTGGTGCCGCACCCGGTGGTGCCGGCAAGCCTCCGGGACCGGGAGGCGGGCGGGCGCTGGCGCACCTGGTCCCTGCTCGCGGGCGAGTATCTCAAGCTGCTGGCGGCCTGGGCGGGGTTGCACCGGCCCGGCGCCGCGTTTCCGGAACCGAATGGATGATCTGGCTGCGCTCCATCCTCTTCAACCTGGCCTTCTACGTCATCACCGCCTCGGCGGCGCTGCTCGCCCAGCCGCTGCTGCTGGCGCCGCGCGGCTGGCTGCTGCCGCCCATGCGCTGGTGGGCATCCACCATCCTCTGGCTGCTCCGCCACCTCTGCGGCATCCGGGTGCGGGTGACGGGGCTCGAGCATTTGCCGCCGGGCGGGGCGCTGCTGGCCGCCAAGCACCAATCGGCCTTTGACACCGTCATCTGGCTGCGCCTGCTGCCGGACACCGCCTATGTGCTGAAGCGGGAGCTGCTGTGGATCCCCTTCTATGGCTGGCTGGCGCGCAAGGTGGGGATGATCGCGGTGGACCGCGCCGCCGGCGCCACCGCCATGCGCTCCCTGCTGAAGGCCGGGCGGGCGGCGGCCGCGGCCGGCCGGCAGATCGTCATCTTCCCCGAGGGCACCCGTGTCGCCCCCGGCGCGCGCGTGGCCTACCAGCCGGGGGTGGCGGCGCTGGCGGCGGCCACCGGCCTGCCCGTGCTGCCGGTGGCCACCGATAGTGGCCTCTGCTGGGGGCGCCGGACCTTCCTGAAGCGCCCCGGCACCATCACCGTCGCCATCCTGCCCCCCCTGCCGCAGGGGCTGCGGCGGGAGGCGTTGCTGACCGCGCTGGAGACCGCGGTGGAGGGCGAGACCGACCGCCTGCTGGCCGGACGGCTTGTGGATAACTCCGTGGACAATGCTCTGGCTGCTCTTCGCAGCCAGTAGGAGCGATCCCGCCCAAGCTGCTGCGAAGGCGCGAGAATCCGCGATGGGGATGGAGTAGGACAAGCTTCTCCACAGCCATTGAGACTCATTAAGTCCTTGAACTTGCTCCATTATATGCAATGGTCGCGCAATGTTCCGTGCCGCCCCGACGGCGGCGCCCGGCCGGGGCCGCATTGCAGTGCCGCAGCGTGCGGCCCAGCCGGGACGATGTGGACAAAGCCCGCTCAGCGGTGGACCACGGCGCAATCCGCAGTAGCCCACAGCCCAGCCTCCCGCTAAGGAACGGCCATGTCGCGCCACGCCCTCCTTGCCCCGGCTCTCCTCGCCCTGCTCGCGGCCGCGCCGCCGGCCGGGGCGCAAATGCCGCCGCAGCCCCCGCAGGCGGCGCAGGCCAACCGCATCGTCGCCGTGGTGAATGGCGATGTCGTCAGCCGGGCCGACATCATCGGCCGCGCCAGGCTCTTCGCGCTGAACGCCGGCATCGGCGTCTCGCCGGAGACGCTGGAGCGGATGCGGCCGCAGGTCACCCGCCTCATCGTCGATGAGAAGCTGCGGGCGCAGGAGATCCAGCGCCGCCGCATCCCCGTCTCGGATGCCGAGGTGGCGGAGGCGGTGCAGGACCTGGAGCGGCGCAACAACCTGCCCGCCGGCGGGCTGCGCGCCCAGCTCGCCCAGGTCGGCGTCGCGCCCCGCCTGCTCTACGACCAGATCCGCACCCAGATCGGCTGGGGCCGCGTCCTGCGCCAGCAATTGGGGCCGGATGCGGAGCCGACCCAGGCCGAGGTGGATGAGGCGCTGCGCAACATCCGCGCCCGGATCGGCCAGCCGGAATACCTGGTGTCCGAGATCTTCATCCCGGTGGACGACCCGACCACCGAGCCGGAGACCCGCCGCTTCGTCGAGGAGGTGATCCGCCAGCTCCGCGCCGGCACCCCCTTCCCGGTCGCCGCCACCCAGTTCAGCCAGGCGCAGAGCGCGCTGCAGGGCGGCGATATCGGCTGGGTGCGGAAGGAGGAGGTGGACTCCGAGGTGGGCGACCTGATCGAGCGCATGCCTCCCGGCGCCATCAGCAACCCGGTGCGGGTGCCGGGCGGCTACCAGATCGTCGCGCTGCGGCAGAAGCGGGAGAGCGGCCGCGACATCGCCACCCTCATCAGCATCCGCCAGGCCTTCTTCCCCTTCGCCGGCACCCTGGACCCGAATGCGCCGACGCAGCAGCAGCGCGACCAGGTGGAGAAGGCGCAGCGCCTTGCCGCCACCGCCCGGAGCTGTGACGCGGTGGAGCAGGCCGCCCGCGGCGGCGGCAGCGACCGCCCGGCGGATCCCGGCGAGATCCGGCTGGAGACGGTGAACCCGCCTCAGCTTCGCAGCCTGCTGGCCGGCCTGCCCTCCGGCCGGCCGGCCCAGCCCATCCTGACGCCGGAAGGCGTGCTGGTGATGATGCTGTGCAGCCGGGAGCAGCGGAACCTCGCCGAGACCAATGCCCAGCAGGTGAAAAGCCAACTCCTGCGCGACCGGGTGGAGAACCTCTCCCGCCAGCTGCAGCGCGACCTGCGCCGGCGCGGCAATATCGAGATGCGGAGCTGACCCCGGAGGCGACGCTGACCGGCCCCATGCTGCCCAGCCTTCGCGAGACCATCGCCCGGCACGGGCTGGAGGCGCGGAAGTCGCTCGGCCAGCACTTCCTGCTGGATGAGGCGCTGTGCCGCCGGATCGCCGCCCAGGCCGGGGACCTGACCGGCCGGCAGGTGCTGGAGGTTGGGCCCGGCCCGGGCGGCCTGACCCGCGCCCTGCTGGCGACGCCGGCCGCGCAGGTGACGGCGGTGGAGCTGGACCGGCGTGCCGTCGCCGCCCTGGCGGAGCTGGAAGCGGGTTTCCCCGGAAGGCTGCGGGTGGTCGAGGCAGATGCGCTGCGGGTGGACGTGGCCGCCCTGCTGCCGGCGCCGCGCGTCATCGTCGCCAACCTGCCCTACAATGTCGGCACGCCCCTGCTGGTGGGCTGGCTGCGCCAGGCGGCCGCGCTGGAGCGCATGGTGCTGATGTTCCAGCAGGAGGTGGCGGAGCGCATCTGCGCCGCCCCGGATACCGAGGCCTATGGCCGGCTCGGCGTGCTGGCGCAGTGGCGCTGCCGCTGCGCCCTGCTGCTGCGCCTGCCCCCCGGCGCCTTCAGCCCGCCGCCCAAGGTCTGGTCCGCCGTGGTGGGGCTGGAGCCCCACCCGGAGGATCCGGGCGAGAAACTGTTCCGCGCCATGGAGCGCCTGACCGCCGCCGCCTTCGGCCAGCGCCGCAAGATGCTGCGGGGCGCGCTGAAGGCCCTGGGCGATGCCGAGGGGCTGCTGGCGGCGGCCGGCATCGACGGCGCGCGGCGGGCGGAGACGCTGAGCGTGGCGGAATTCGACCGCATGGCGCGGCTGCTGCTGGCGCGGGATCAGGCCGCCAAATCAGGCGCGCCATGAGGATGTGACGAGGCCGCCACCCCGGCCCCGCCTCAATCCAGCGTGATCCCGAGGCTCTGGATCAGCGGCACCCAGACCGTCTTCTCCCGCCACAGCCTTGCGGCGAACTCCGCCTCGCCGCCGGGTAGCGGGTCCAGGCCCTGCTCGCGCATCGCCGCGGCCACCCCCCGGTCCTGCAGCACCGCCACCAGCTCCTGCCGCAGCCGCAGCACCGGGGCATCCGGCGTGGCGCGGGGCAGGATCAGCGCCTGCCAGGCATAGGCCTCGAACCCTGCCAGCCCCAGCGCTTCCGCCACCGTCGGCACCCCCGGCAGCTGCGGCAGCCGCGTCTCGGAGCAGACCGCCAGGGGACGGAAGCGGCCGGCGGAGAGATGCTCCCGCCCGGCGAAGAGGTCGACCACCGCCACCTCGATCGTGCCGGCCAGCATGTCGGTCATCATCGGCGCCAGGCCGCGGTAATGCACCGGCGTCAGCTTCGCCCCGGTCTCCCGCGCCAGCCGCTCCATCGCCAGGTGGTGCGGCAGGCCGGCGCCGGGGGAGCCATACTGCATCGGCTCCGCCGCCCCCTTGGCCTGCGCCACCAGCGCCGCCGCCGAGCCGATGGCGGAGCCAGCCCGCGCCGCCAGCACCAGATGGAAGCGGGCGGTGGTGCCGACGACGCGGAAATCCTTCTCCGGATCATAGGCGAGCCGGCGGTAGAGCACTGAGTTGTAGACGAGCGTGCCGTTGTCGGCGCTGCCGAAGGTCAGCCCGTCCGGCGCCGCCTTGGCCACGGCCTCCGCGCCGATGCCGGTGCCGGCGCCCGGCCGGTTGTCGATGACGATGGGCTGCCCGAGCCGGGGCGAGAGGCCCTGGGCCAGCAGCCGGGCGATCAGGTCGAAGCCGCCGCCGGGCGGGGCGGGAACGATCCAGCGCAGCGGCCGTTCCGGCGCCCAGCCTGGCTGGGCCCGGGCGCCCCGGGCCAGGCCGAGCCCCGACAGGCCGAGCCCCGCCTGCACCAGCCTGCGCCGATCCATCCGCATGGCGTCCCTCCATTTCCCAGCGCACAAGGCTAACGCCGCCGTGGCGGAGGTTGAAGGAGCGCATCCATCCGCCCACACTCTGAAGCCATTCCCTGCGGAGTCGCGGCCCCCCCGCCGCGGCTGCCCTCCTGTCAGGACCCTTGCATCGCATGTCCGCCCTGCCGTCCCGTCGCCTGTTCGGCCAGGCAGCCCTGGCCTTGCTGCTGGCCGGCTGCAGCGCCGCCACCACCCCCTACCCGGCCTCCGCCCAGCGTGGCCTGCTGCCGGATTTCGCCGACCTGGCGGAGCGGGTGCTGCCGGCCGTGGTCAACATTGCAGTGACCGCCGAGCAACGCTCGGTGGAGCTGCCGCCGGAGCTGCGCGGCACGCCCTTCGAGCGCTATTTCCGCGACCGCCAGCGCGGCCGGCGGCAGGAGGTGACGGGGGCGGGCTCCGGCTTCGTCATCGACCCCACGGGCTACATCGTCACCAACAACCATGTGGTGGGGAATGCCAGCCGCGTCGTCGTCTCGCTGCAGGACGGCACGGAGCTGCCGGCCCGGGTGATCGGGACGGATGAGCTGACCGACCTCGCCCTGCTGAAGGTGGAGCCGCGCGGATCCATGACGGCGGTGCCCTGGGGCGTCTCCGCCCAGGCGCGCGTCGGCTCCTGGGTGCTGGCCGCCGGCAACCCCTTCGGCCTCGGCGGCAGCGTCACCTCCGGCATCATCTCGGCGCGGGGGCGGGAGATCGGGGCCGGGCCCTTCGACGACTTCATCCAGACCGACGCCGCCATCAACCCCGGCAATTCCGGCGGCCCGCTGTTCAACGCGGTGGGGGAGGTGATCGGCATCAACACGGCCATCTACTCGCCCTCCGGCGCCTCCGCCGGCATCGGCTTCGCCACCCCCTCCGACCTCGCCCGGCCGGTGATCGAGCAATTGCGGCGCGAGGGACGGGTGGAGCGCGGCTGGCTCGGCGTCGCGGTGCAGGATCTGGTCTCCGAGGATCAGCGCCAGGGGCGGCGCGGCGTGCTGGTGGCGGGCATCGAGCGCAACAGCCCGGCCGGCCGGGCCGGGCTGCGGCAGGGCGATATCGTCATTGCGATCAATGGCGACCGGGTGGACACCTCCCGCGCCCTGGTGCGGACCGTGGCGGCGGTGCCGCCGGGCCAGACGGTGCGGCTCACCGTGGTGCGGGACGGACGGGAGCGGGAAGTTCCTGTACAGGTGGGGCGGCGGCCGGGGCAGGGTTAGGCCCGGGGGCCGGGCTCCCCGCGGCGCCGGGCGTGGGGGGACCGTTTGCAGGTGGGAGGCCCCTCAGACGGTTTCCCGGCCGCGCCGGCGGCAAGGGTTGGTGTGGCGGCTTGCTGCCGGCGCGGCAGAAGCACGAGCTTCGGCGGAGAAGGAAGATGCGCATTCTGTTGGTCGAGGACGATGCCGAGGTCGCCCGCTTCGTGAAGAAGGGCCTGCAGGAAGCCGGCCATACGGTGGAACACGCGCCGAATGGCCGGGACGGGCTCTTCCTCGCCGCCTCCGAGCAATTCGACATGCTGGTGCTGGACCGCATGCTGCCCGGCGGCGTGGACGGCGTGCGGCTGGTGGAAACCCTGCGCAGCCAGGGCAACCGCACCCCGGTGCTGTTCCTCTCCGCCCTCTCCGCGGTGGATGAGCGGGTGAAGGGGCTGAAGGCCGGCGGCGACGACTACCTGACCAAGCCCTTCGCCTTCGCCGAGCTGCTGGCGCGGGTGGAGGCGCTGGCCCGCCGCCCTTCCGTGGACGCGCCGGCCACAAGGCTGCGCGTCGCCGACCTGGAACTCGACCTGCTCTCCCGCACCGTCACCCGGGCGGGCAAGCGCATCGACGTGCAGCCGCGGGAATTCCGCCTGCTGGAGCACCTGATGCGCCACGCCGGCCAGGTGGTGACGCGCACCATGCTGCTGGAGAAGGTCTGGGACTATCACTTCGACCCGCAGACCAACGTCATCGACGTGCATGTCAGCCGGCTGCGGCAGAAGCTGGACAAGGGCTTCGACAAGCCGCTGATCCATACGGTGCGCAACGCCGGCTACATGATCCGGGCGGAGCCGTGACGGCCGCCCCGCCTGTCAGGCCGGTTTCACCAACGCCCCGCGCCGCCCGGCACGCAGGGTTGGTGTGGCGGCTGCGTGCCGGGCGGCAAACAGCTTGGCTGCGTGCCGGGCGGCAAGCCAAGTGAACGCGCTGCGGCCGCGCAGCGCCATGCCGCGGCGCACGGCGGAGCAGGCCCCGCTGCCCGGCGCCCCGCTCGGCCCGCCGCGGCTGCTGAAATCCGCCGGCTTCCGCTTCGCCGTGCTCTTCGCCGCCATGTTCGCCTGCGCCGCCGTGGCGCTGGTCGCGGTGCTGTGGTGGGCGACGGCCGGCGCGCTGGACCGGCAGACCGACGCCGCCGTCCGCGCCGATGCCGTGGCCCTGACCGAGCGCTGGCGCGAAGCCGGCGTCACCGGACTCGCCGAGGCCATCGAGGAACGCCTCGCCGTCGATGTCGAGAACGAGTCGATCTACCTGCTGATGGAGGCGGAGGGAAACCGCCGCCTCGCCGGCAACCTGGACCGCTGGCCGCCCAACATGGCGCCGGAAGTGGCGTGGTTCCGCACCCGCGTGCTGCATGACGGGCTGGCGGCGGAAGCCCGGCTGCACCGGGTGGACCTGCCCGGGCTGCGCCTGCTGGTCGGGCGGGACGAGTCCGAGCGCAGCCAGCTCCGCCGCCTGCTGACGGAGGGCGTGGTCTGGGCCTCCTCCGCCGTCGCCATCTTCGCGCTGATCGGCGCCTGGCTGATCCGCGCGGCGCTGCAGGCGCGGATGCGCCCCACCTTCCTCACCACCGCGGCGATCGCCGGCGGCGACCTTTCCTCCCGCGTCGCCCTTTCGGGGCGGGAGGACGAATTCGACCGCCTGGCGCAGACGCTGAACATGATGTTGGACCGCATCGGCACCCTCATGGAAGGCGTGCGTGGCGTCTCCGACGCCATCGCGCACGACCTCCGCACCCCCATCGCCCGTGCCCGCGCCAAGCTGGAGGACGCGCTGGCCACGGCGCCGGATGCCGAGGCGCTGCGGGCGGCGGTGGAGCAGGGCATCGCCGATCTCGACAACATCAGCCGCATCTTCCAGGCCCTGCTGCGCATCGCGGAGGCCGAGGCCGGCGCCCGCCGCGCCGCCTTCGGCCCCTTCGACCTGGCGGCGGTGCTGGCCGATGCGGCGGAGATCTACGAGGCGATGGCGGAAGCCCGTGGCCAGCGCCTGACCGCCGAGCTGCCGCCGAGCCTCGACATCATCGGCGATCGCGACCTGCTGCTGCAGGCGGTGGCGAACCTGCTGGACAACGCCATCAAATTCACCCCGGCGGACGGTGTCATCACCCTCACCGCCCGCCGGCTCGGCCTGGCGATCGAGGTGGCGGTGGCGGACAATGGCCCCGGCATCGCGCCGGAGGACCGCCGCCATGCGGGGGAGCGCTTCTTCCGGGCCGACAAGGCGCGGGCGACGCCCGGCTCCGGCCTCGGCCTCTCTCTGGTGCAGGCGGTGGCGCATCTGCATGCGGGCGAGGTGCGGCTGGAGGATGCGATGCCCGGCCAGGTTCCGCCCGGCCTCCGGGTGGTGATGCGCCTGCCGGCGCCTTGAGGCGGATGACCATGCGATGATGGACGAGCGATGACGGAAACATCATCCCTGGCCCATCCCGGCAACAGGCAGCCCGCCCCATATTCCTGCCGGATGCGACATTCGCTCGCCCTGCTGATGCTTGCCCAGCTTCTGGCCCTGCCGGTGGCGGCGGAGCCGGGACCACGCCTGACGACCGATACGGTGGAATATTGCGGCAGCCTCGCGGCACGGCTGGCCAGCCTGCCGGCGGCGGAGCGGGAGCCGAGCCGGAGCCTGGCAGCCGAGGGCCGCCGCCTCTGCGATACCGGCCATGTCCGCACCGGCATCGCCAAGCTGCGCCGCGCGGTGCGGGCGGCGCAGGCGGCCCAGGCGCAGTAGCCGCCCGTCCCGCCCGGGGTTGAGGGGGGTAGCGGAGCGCCCTAAGCTTTCCGTCCCAGCAAGGAACGGGCCGTGGGCGAAGTGTCTGTTGCGACCGAAGGCGGGTGCGCCGCCAACGCCCGGAACCGGCCGGGCCGCCGCCCTGCCGCGGCAGGCGGTGCAAGGCCCGGGGAAGGCAGCGCAGGCCTTGCGACGCCGCGCCGCGGTTCCACGGGAAGGCCGAAGCTCCGGATGCCGCCGCCCGCCCTTGAGGGCCACTGACTCAGCCGCCAGAGGAAAGGAAACCGTCCATGCTCGACAGCACCGAATACCGCATCCCCTCCATGCGCCATAAGGTGAGCCCGGAGGAGTGGCAGGCCCGCGTCGATCTCGCCGCCGCCTATCGCCTGGTTGATCTCTACCACATGAGCGACCTGATCGCGAACCACATCTCCGTCCGCGTGCCGGGCGAGGACGCCTTCCTCATCAACGCCTACGGCATGCTGTACGAGGAGATCACCGCCTCCTCCCTGATGAAGATCGACTATGACGGCAACATCCTCCTGGCGCCGGACTTCCCCGGCGAGAAATACGGGGTGAACCGCGCCGGCTTCGTCATCCATTCGGCGATCCACAAGGCGCGGCACGACCTGGCCTGCGTCGCCCACACCCATACCTGGGCCGGCATGGCGGTCTCCACCCTGGAATGCGGGCTGCTGCCGAACACCCAGACCAGCATGCGCTTCGCCAAGATCAGCTACCACGACTTCAACGGCGTGGTGCTCGACCTGTCCGAGCAGGAACGGCTGGTGCACGACCTCGGCGACAACAACGCCATGATCCTGCGCAACCATGGCCTGCTGACGGTCGGCAAGACGATCCCCGAAGCCTTCAACGCGCTGCACCGGCTGGAACTGTCCTGCAAGACGCAGATTGCCGCGATGTCCTGCAACAGCCCGATGATCAAGGTGGCGCCCGAGATCGTCGAGAAGACCTACATGAACTACCAGCCGCATGTCCGCCGCCCCTTCGGCGTGCTCGACTGGCCGGCGCTGCTGCGCAAGCTGGACCGGATCGACCCGAGCTACCGGGACTGATTTTTCCCCACGAAACTGCTGCGCAGTTCCGTGGGGGCCCCGGTTGTCGCTGCAGGGCCGGGGATGCGTCACAGCCTGGCGCGGCGAAGCCGCGCCAGGACACCGGGCGATCCGCTTGAAGTCGCGGGGCCGGTGGCCCGGCAGTTGGAGGTAGGGCTGCGGATGCGGGTGCTTCTTTCGGATGTCGCGGCCGAACGGCATGGCGCGCGCATCCTGGCCGCGGTGCCGGCGGCGGAGCTGGTGCCCGTGGCGCCGGAGGGGCCGCTGCCCGACACCACCGGCATCGAGATCGCCTTCATCACCCGCGATCTCTTTCAGGGCGGCACCCGCCACCGCCTGAATGCGCGGTTTCTCCGGTTCATCGAGCTGCTGCAGGCCACGCCCAGCCTGCGCTGGGTGCAGACCTTCTCCGCCGGCACCGACATGGCCGTGTACCAGGAGATGCTGGCGCGCGGCCTGACGCTGACCAACGCCGCCGGCGCCAGCGCCCCGGCCGTGGCGCAGACCGCCGTCACCGGGTTGATGGCACTGGCCCGCGGCTTCCCCCGCGCCGCCGCGGCGCAACGCCGGCACGCCTGGGAACCGCTCTACAGCGACCCCGAGCCGCGCGACGTGCAAGGCCAGCACGCCCTCATCCTCGGCACCGGCCCGATCGGGCAGGAGATCGGCCGGCTCTGCCGCGCCTTCGGCCTCCGCACCACCGGGCTTAGGCGGGATGCCGCGGCGGGGCCGCCGCCGGGCTTCGACGCGGTGGCGGGCTTCGCCGAGCTGCCGGCGCTGCTGCCGCGGACCGATTGGCTGATCCTCGCCTGCCCGCTGACCGAGACGACGCGCAACATCGTCGATGCGCGCGCCCTGGCCCTGTTGCCGCCCGGGCGGCACCTGGTGAACGTCGCCCGCGGCGGGGTGGTGGAGGAGGCGGCGCTGCTCGCCGCGCTCGAGAGCGGGCATCTGGCCGGCGCCTTCCTCGATGTCTTTGCCATGGAGCCCTTGCCGCCGGAGAGTCCCTTCTGGGATATTCCGAATGTCATCGTCTCCCCCCACAGCGCCGCTGCCAGCGACGGGCTGCCGGCACGGGTGGCGGAGATCTTCTGCGACAACCTGTCCCGCTGGGCACGCGGCCAAGCCCTGCGCAATTCGGCGAGATGGCCAGGGGCGGCTTTTCCTGGCTTGTGATATTCTAGCACTTAATGGGGCGGGCAGCCTGGTCACTGGCGGCTGCCAGGCCTGCGCCTTACCCCGACCCGGGACCGATGCCGATATGCTGGCCGGCAGTGGTCTCCATGGAAAGAATGCCGCTGAAATGCACGATTCTCCCACCCCCGACCAGCAGATCTACCGGCTGCTCGTCGAAGCGGTTGTGGATTACGCCATCTACCTGCTGGATCCGGAAGGGCGCGTCAGCACCTGGAATGCCGGTGCGGAACGCATCAAGGGCTATGGCGCGGAGGAGGTTCTCGGCCGCTCCTACGCCATGTTCTTCCCGCCGGAGGACCGGGAGCGCGGCCTGCCGCAACACGCGCTGAAGCAGGCCAGGCGGGACGGGCGCTATGAGAGCGAGGGCTGGCGCCTGCGCAAGGACGGCACCCGTTTCTGGGCCTTCGCGGTCGTCGATGCCATCCGGGACCGTGAGGGCAGGCTGATCGGCTTCGCCAAGATCACCCGGGACATGACGGAGCAGCGCGCGGCGCAGCAGGCGCTGCTGGAAAGCGAGCGCAGCCTCCGCCTGCTGGTCCAGGGCGTCACGGACTACGCCATCTTCATGCTCAAGCCGGACGGGACCATCGCCAACTGGAATGCCGGCGCTCGTCGCATCAAGGGCTATGAGGCGGCGGAGGTCATCGGCACCCATTTCTCCCGCTTCTATACGGAGGAGGACCGGCAGGCCGGCATCCCCGCCCGCGCCCTCGCCCAGGCGAAGGCGACCGGCCGGTTCACGGCCGAGGGCTGGCGCCTGCGCAAGGACGGCACCCGCTTCTGGGCCAGCGTGCTGATCGAGCCGATCCGCGACGATGACGGCACGCTTGTCGGCTTTGCCAAGGTCACCCGCGACCTGACCGAGCGGCGCGAGAGCCAGCTGGCGCTGGAGGAGGCGCGCGCCCAGCTCGCCCAGTCGCAGAAGCTGGAAGCGCTGGGCCAGCTCACCGGCGGCGTGGCCCATGATTTCAACAACATCCTGCAGGTCATCAGCTCCGGCCTCGGCCTTGCCGAACGCCTGCCGCCGGGCGACCCCCGGCTGCCGGAGATCCATGCGGAGATGCGCAACGCCGCCGCGCGCGGCGCCAACCTCACCGCCCAGCTCCTCGCCTTCGCACGCCGCGCCCCGCTGCGGGTGGATGTGGTGGATCCGGCCGCGTCGGTGCAGCAGGCGGTGGCGCTGTTCAGCCGCTCCCTGCCGCCGAACGTCAAGCTGGAGGTGGAGCTGGCGCCCGATCTCTGGCCGGTGCGCATCGATGCGGCGCAGTTTGAGGTGGCGCTGCTGAACCTCGCGGTGAATGCGCGAGACGCCATGCCGCAGGGCGGGCAACTGCATATCCGTGCCGCCAACCGCCTGCTGCGGGGCGAGCCGCAGGGGCTGAAGGGCCGCTTCGTCGCCGTCAGCCTGCGCGATACCGGTACGGGCATTCCGGAGGAAGTGCTGACCCGGATCTTCGAGCCCTTCTTCACCACCAAGCCGGTCGGCAAGGGCACCGGGCTGGGGCTGAGCCAGGTGCACGGCTTCGTCAGCCAGATGGGTGGCCGAGTGACGGTGGACAGCAAGGTGGGCGAGGGGACGGAGATCACGCTGCTGCTGCCCGGCCTGACCGAGGATGCGATGGCGCCAGCGGCCGGGAGCGAACTCCTGGAAGGCCCGGTGGCGCCGCAGCCCGGGCTGCGCATCCTGCTGGTGGATGACGACCCGGCGGTGGGCCGGCTGACGGTGGACATGCTGGAGGGCGACACGCACAGCGTGGTGCTTTGCGCCGACGCGCCCGCCGCGCTGCGCCACCTGGAACGGGAGAGCTTCGACCTCGTCATCTCCGATGTGGTGATGCCGGGGGGGATGAGCGGGCTGGAGCTTGCCCGCACGGTACGGCAGCGCTGGCCGGGGCTGCCGGTGCTGCTGGCCACCGGCTACCTGGCAACGTTGGACGTGCCGAACGGCGAATTCTCCGTGCTGCAGAAGCCCTTTACCGCCATCGAACTGGCCGGCGCGATCGACCTGGCGCTGCGCGAGCCGCACCCCCAGCCGGCCTGAGCGCGCGCACCGGTGCCTCATCCCGGCGGCCCTGGCCGCCGCCGGGGGGCGCGATGCCGGGCCTTGGAGCAAGATCCAGAGCAGCTGATCTCCGGCCTGATGGATCACGCCGTGATTCATCAGGCCGGAGGCTGCGCTAGAGCATGCTGCGTTCGCTTGCGCTCACGCAGCATGCTCTGGGCCGTTTTGCGAGCATCTTCACGCGTCCAGATGATTCCATCTGAACGCGATCTGCTCTAGAGCGGCTTCGCGCTGACCGTTCCAGCGCGAAACCGCTCTGACCTTTTGTTTTCCCGCATTTTCCGAGTCGCCGGGCGATTCCGCCTGGCTTGAAAATGCTCTAGCCGGTGCGGGCCACCACCGCCTGCACCGCCTGCTGCCAGGCCTCCCAGGCCGCGTCCGCGGCGCTGCCGGCGCGCTCGGCCGCCAGGCTCGCCTGGTTCAGCCGCCGCCGCGCCTCCTCCCGCTCCGCCCCGGTGCGGTCCTCCACCGCGGCGCGGGCGCGGGTCAGCACCGCCTCGGCCGCCAGGTACTGCCGGATGGCGCCGCGCGCCGTCTCCAGCCGCCGCCGCGCCTCGGCCAGCCCGGCCGCCACCGCCTCCAGCTCCACTCGCCCGGCGGCATCGGCGCGCAGCCGCTCCAGCACCGTGCGCAGCGTCTCCAGCATGCCGGGGCCGCCCGGCAGGCGGCGCTGCTCGCGCTCCACATCCACCTCCCGCCAGCGCAGCAGGATCGGGTCGCTGAGGCCGGCATCCCAGAGCGGCACCTCCTGCCGCCCCTCGCGCTCGAAGGCGAAGCGCAGCGTGGTGGCGCTGCCGTCCAGCACCGCCTCGTGCCGCAGGCCGAAATCGCCCTCCGCCGCCACCGGGAAGCGCGGCGTGGCGCCGGGGCGGCGGGGCAGGTCCACCACCAGCTTGCCGCGCGCCCCGCGCGGGTCGATGGCCAGCGCCACCTCCTCCCGCCGCAGCGTGCCGATGACGACCACGCCGCGGCGGAACTCGATCCTCACCGGCCGCTCGCCGCTCGCCGTCGCGCTGTTGAGCAGCACGTCGCGGTCGCGGGCGAAGGCGAGCAGCCGGGTCTCGCCGGGCGCCACGGCGCGGATCTCGGCATCGCCCAGATAGGCGCCGGACTCTGGCCCGGCCGCGCCATAGACGGCGGCCAGCCCATCCGGCAGCACGCTGCTGCCAGTGTTGCGCAGCCGCACCGCGTTCAGCGGGTTGCGGGCGTTGACATCCTGCACCCACCACAACCGCTCGGCCGGTAGGGTGGTGTCCAGGAAGGGCAGGTTGGCGGTCTCCCCGGCCCGCAGCGCCACCGGCGCCGGCAGGGTGAAGGCCACCCGCCCGGCCGAGGCGGCGGCCGTGGCGGCCGGCAGGGCGGCGACGCCGTCGGAGAAATTCGCCACCGGCGGCGGGGCTGGAGCCGGTGCGGCGGCGACCGGGGCGGGTGCCGCGCGCATCGCCCGGGCCGGCGCGCTGCCCGCCCGCTCCGCCTGGGCCTGGGCTTCCGCCACCGGCCGGGCGCCGGTATCGGCGGTGACCGTCACCTGTTCCGCCACCCGCACCGGCAGCTCCGGCCGCGTCACCCGGATGGGGGCGTAGAGCGCCTGGCGATAGGCGGCCGGGTTGCCGGAGACGAGCGCCAGCCGCACCCCGTCCCAATCGGCGCCGGAGCGGTTCTCCACCACCGCCCAGCCCTGCAGCCGCGCCTCACCGTCGCTGGTGGGCACCAGCAGCCGCCAGCTCGGCTTCCACAGCGGCGCGGCGGCGACATAGGCGAAGCCCACCTCCCGCGCCGCGCCGGCGCCGCGCAGCCGGATCTCGATCTGCCGCTCATCCGCCGTCCGGCTGGCGGCCATCGCCTCCGCCGCGCGGGCGAGACGGGCGGCCAGCGCGGCGTCGGTCAGCCGCACCTCCTCGCCCTCCCGCAGCAGCAGCAGGCGCAGCCCCTGGGGGGTGAGGAGGGAGAGCCGCAGCCCGCCCTCCGCCTCCTCGGCATCGGCGATCCGGCCGGTGCTGCCGCCGGCTTCCACTGCCTGGCCGCGCAGCGCCCGCAGCACCGCGACGCGGCTGGCGAAATCCTCGGAGCGGAGGGGCAGGCCCCGGAAGGCCTCGGCCTCCAAATCCTGGGCCGGCAGGCGCAGCCCTTCCACCACCCCGCCCGGGTCGCGCAGCACCAGGGATTTCAGGATGTCGTCCACATCCTCGGCCGGGGCGCGGAAGGTGACGCTCGCATCGGGTGCCAGGCTGCCGGCGCGCTCGATCTGGATCAGCCCGGCATTGGAGAGGGTGACGGCGCGGACGGGCAGCTCCTCCGCCCCCGCTGCCAGGGCGGCGGGAAGGGCGAGGCAGGCGAGCAGCAGGGCACGGCGCATCGGAACCTCATGGCGGGGTGCGGCGACAGGGTAGCGGCAAATGGGGCAGCAGCACGGCACCGGCAGCCTGCCCCGCAAGGGTTCGGCGAGGCCTGGCCCGGGCCACGGCCAGGGCGGCGCCAAACCGGGCTGGTTGCGCCGACCGGCCTGCAGCTGAGGGCGGGGGCGGGATCCGCAAGGGCCGGCCACCGGCGGGGCAGGTTCAGGATGCGGCGGTCTCGACCCGCCGCCGCGTGGTGCCCTTCCAGGACGTGCCGGGTCTTGGGAACCAGTGGATGCGGGGCTCCCGCAGGGCCGCGCCGCGGCTTTGCGGGGGAGGGGCTACCTAGCCGCCCGCCTCCTCCAGCAGCCGGCGCAGCTCCTCCGGCGGGCGCGGCTCCGGCTCCCCGCGCACCCCATAGGCCGCCAGCCATTGGCTCAACGCCGCCTGTGCGGCGGGCCGCATGGCGCGGTCCTGCCAATCCGGCGGCAGGCCCTCCAGCCGGAAGGCGGCCCGCAGCCCAAGGCCGGTGACCTGACAACACTGCCCATCCGCTGAGGCGCGGAGATTGATGACCATCCAAGACTTTCTCCAGACGGGCGACAAGGGACCATGGATGCGTCCGGGAGTTGATTCATCCGAGCCATTTTCGCGGTCACGTTTATGGGAGCCGCGCGACCGCCCCGCATCCCGCCGCCGGGGGCGGCGCGTTGCGGTTCCTCTTGCCTTGACGAAGGCCGGGGGCGCAGCCTGCGGCCAGGCCGGGTCAAGCTGGCCGTCCGGCCAGCGACTCCATCCGGCCACGGGAGGAGAACGGCATGATCATCGGATCGATCCTGAAGGTAAAGGGCAGCACGGTCATCGCCGTACGCCCGGAGGACAGCATCCTCGCCGTCGCGCGCACTCTCGACGCGCACCGGATCGGCGCCGCGCTGGTGCAGGATGAGGCGGGCCGCATCCTCGGCATCATCAGCGAGCGCGACATCATCCGCGGCATGGCCGGGCATGGCCCCGGCACCACCGGCCTGCCCGTCTCCCAATTCATGACGCATGAGCTGGTGACGGTGCGGCCGGAGACGCTGGTGACCGAGGCCCTGGCCCTGATCACCCAGCACCGCGTCCGCCACCTGCCCGTGCTGGACGGCAGCGGCGCCCTGCTCGGCCTGGTCTCGATCGGCGACCTGGTGAAGGCGCGGATCGAGGCGGCGGAGCAGGAGGCGGAGGCGCTGAAGGACTACGTCGTCTCCGCCGGCTGAGCGCGCGGCCGGCGCCGGGCGCTGCGAGCCGGGCCGGCTGCGGCGCATGGCCGGGGCGCGCATGGCAGGCGCCGGGGGGACGCCGGACCCCGCCCCTAGCCCTTCCCTTCCCGACGCCGTGCTGCGGTGCCCGGGCGCCGCCGCCGGCCCTGCCGGCGGGGGCGCTCGCAACCCTGTTCGGGCAGAAGCACCCGAGGGATGGCCCCGTGGCAAAATCCCTGCCGATCCCCTTCCTCCGCCCCGCGCCGCCGCGGCTGAACCGGCTGGCCGCCGAGCTGGGAGCCATCGAGGCCTCTGGGCACTACAGCAATCTCGGCCCCATGGCCGGCCGGCTGGAAGCGGCGATGACGGAGCGGCTGTTTGGCGGCATCGGCGGTTGCCTCGCGGTGAACAACGCCCCCACCGGGCCGATGCCTCGCGCCGGTAGCGCTGCCACCGTCGCGCACAAGGAGTTGTGCCTGGCTTGCATTGACAGGGCCGGGCGCCGCATCGCTCTTCCTGGCATGTGCCGCGCCCTCCCGGACTTGCTTTCCCCCTGCCCAGGCGGGCCTTGCGCGCCGGTGGCCGGCCCACATGCCGCCGGCTGAGGGCCTGAGCGTCGCCACCGATTTCCTGACCGGTGGCGGCATGATGGGGGAGATGATGCGCCGCCACGACTGGGCGGCAACCCCGCTCGGCCCGCCCAGGGCCTGGCCGCAGGCGCTGCGCGTCGCCGTCAGCATGATGCTCGGCTCCCGCTTCCCGGCCTGCATCGCCTGGGGGCCACGGCTCGTCACCCTCTACAACGATGCCTTCCGCCCCATCCTCGGCGCCAAGCCGGAAGCGCTCGGCCAGCCCTTCAGCGCCGTGTGGCAGGAGGCGTGGGAGGCGATCGGGCCGATCGCCGCGCGCGCCCTGGCCGGGGAAGCCACCTTCATCGAGGATTTCCCCCTCACCATCGAGCGGAACGGCTATCCGGAGGAAGTCTTCTTGACCTTCTGCTACAGCCCGATTCGGGACGCCGCCGGGAAGGTTGGCGGCTTCCTCGACACGGTGATCGAGACCACCGGCAAGGTGCTCGCCGAGCGACGCCAGGCCTTCCTGCTGGAGTTGGAGGCCAGGCTGCGGGAGGTGGTGGAGCCGGAGGAGCTGGGGCGCGTCGCCGTCGAGGCGCTCGGCCGCCTGCTCGGCGTCAGCCGCGCCTGCTATGGTCAGGTGGACGCAGCGGAGGAAGAGCTGACCATCGCCCAGGAATGGCGCCGCGACGGCCGGGCCGTCGAGCCTGGCGAGGTCCGGCACCTCGTCGGGTTCGGCCCGGATGCGGTTGCCGAATTGCGGGCCGGGCGCAGCCTGGTGGTGATGGATTGCCGGACCGATCCGCGAACGGCGGGCGCGGCGGCGGAGACCGCCTGGGCCCGTCTCGGCACCCGGGCCATCATTGCCGTGCCCCTCATTCGTGGCGGGAAGCTCCGCGCCGTGCTCAGCCTGCAGGAGCCGGCGCCGCGGCGCTGGACCCCGACAGAGCTGCAGCTTGCGGAAGCCACGGCGGAGCGAAGCTGGGCGGCGCTGGAACGGGCGCGGGCGGAGGCGCAGCTGCGCGCCAGCGAGGCGCGCTTCCGGCTGTTGGCGGATGCCGTGCCGCAGGTGGTTTGGATCACCGACGCGACGGGAAGGGTCACCTTCGTCAATCGGTACTGGTTCGATTATACTGGCGCAGACTATCAGGCACTGACGCTGCCCGACGCGATCCGCTGCCATCTCCATCCGGAGGATGCGCCGCAAACCCTCGAATCCTTCAAGGCGGCACGGCAGCGTGGAGTCACCTTCCTTTCCGAGCACCGCATCCGCGCCCGTGACGGCAGCTATCGCTGGTTCCTGGCCCGCGCGGAGCCGCATCGCGACCCGCGCAGCGGCGAGGTCCTCGCCTGGTACGGCACCTCGGTGGACATCCACGACCGGACGCAGGCCGAGGCCGCGCTGCGGGAGCGGGAGGAGCGGCTGCGCCTCGTCGTCGAGAATGCGCGCGACTACGCCATCTTCACCACCGATGCCAGGGGCCGGATCGACACCTGGCTGGGCGGCGCGGCGCGGATCTTCGGCTGGAGCGCGGAGGAGGCGATCGGCCGGCACATCGCCCTGACCTTCACGCCGGAGGATCGCGAATGCGGCGCCCCCGAGCTCGAGCTCGAGACCGCACGGCGGGAGGGGACGGCGCCGGACATCCGCTGGCACCAGCGCAAGGACGGCTCGCAGGTCTATATCGAGGGATCGAACACCGCCCTGCGCGGCGCCGATGGCGGCGTGCGCGGCTTCCTCAAGATCGGCCAGGACGTGACGGAGCGCCGCGCGGCGGAGGAGCGGCAGCGGCTGCTGGCGCGGGAGGTGGACCATCGCGCCAAGAACGCCCTGGCCGTGGTGCAGACCATGCTGCGGCTGACGCGCGCCAAGGATGTGCCGAGCTTCGCCCGGGCGGTGGAAGGCCGCGTCGCTGCCCTGGCCCGGGCCCAGACCCTGCTGGCGGAGGAGCGGTGGAACGGCGCCTCCCTCCGCGCCATGCTGCGGGGCGAGCTGGCGCCCTTCCTCGCCGGCCAGCGCGCCGACCTGGACGGCCCGCCCCTGGTGCTGCCCCCCGGCAAGGCCCAGCCCCTGGCCATGGTGATCCATGAGCTGGCGACGAATGCGGTGAAGCATGGCGCGCTTTCGGTGCCGGCCGGGCATGTGGCGGTGACCTGGCAGGTGAAGGACGGGCCGGCCGGGCGGCTCCGCCTGCGCTGGACGGAAAGCGGCGGGCCGCCGCTGGCCGGGCCGCCGCAGCAGCGCGGCTTCGGCTCCCGCGTGCTGGAGAGGGTGGTGCGCGGCCAGCTCGGCGGCGAGGTCCAGCTCGACTGGGCGCCCACCGGCCTTGCCTGCGAGCTGGAGATCCCCTTCAGCCTGACCCGCGCGGAGGAGCCGGCAGCACTGGACGCGCTGGAGTAGTTCTCCGCGGTGCCCGGCCGGCCGCGGCACGGCATTTGCCCTCACTTCTGGTCCAGAACGATGACGGGGAGCTTCCCATGATCCGCACGTCCCGCCGTACCCTCCTGCTCGCGCCCGGGCTGGCGGCGCCCGCCCTGCTGGCCGCGCCCGGCGCCCACGCCCAGGCGAAGTGGCAGATGGCCACCCCCTACCCGGACGGCAATTTCCACACGCGCAACATCCGCGAATTCGTCGGCGAGCTGGAGCAGGCGACCGGCGGCCGCGTCAGCGTCACGGTGCACAGCAATGCGGCGCTGCTGCCCATGCCGCAGATCAAGCGCGGCGTGCAGACCGGCCAGGTGCAGCTCGGCGAGATCCTGCTGACCGCCTATTCCAACGAGGACCCCTTCTTCGACGCCGACGCGGTGCCCTTCCTGGTGCCGGACTTCAACGGCGCCCGGCGCATGGCGGAGCTGCAGCGTCCCTTCATCGAGCAGCGCTTCGCCCGCCAGGGCGTCTCGCTGCTCTACACCGTCGCCTGGCCCTCGGCGGGTTTCTATACCCAGGTGCCGATCACCAGCCTGGATGTCTTCAAGGGCAGCCGCTTCCGCACCTTCAGCCCGATGACCAACCGCTTCGCCGCGCTGATCCAGGCCAGCCCGGTGCTGGTGCAGCAGGCGGAGCTGGCGCAGGCCTTCGCCACCGGCATCTGCAACGCCATGGTCACCAGCGCCCAGACCGGCGTGGACACCAGCGCCTGGGACTACGCCAAGGTCTTCACCCCCAGCAGCTTCTCCATGACCAAGAACGCCGTCCTCGTCTCCCGCCGCGCGCTGGAGGGGCTGGCCGCGGCGGACCGGGAGGCGCTGCTGGCGGCGGCGAAGAAGGCGGAGGATCGCGGCTGGGGCTATGCGCGGGAGGCACAGGCCAGCTCCGAGCAGCGCCTGGCTGAGAAGGGGCTGACCATCGGCACCCTGTCGCCCGATGTCATGGCCGGGCTGCAGCAGATCAGCGCCACCATGGTGGAGGAGTGGATCCAGCGCGCCGGCGAGGATGGCCGCAAGCTGGTGAACGCGCTGAAGGCGGGCTGAGCCGCGGCGCCGGAGCGGGGCGGACCTGACCGGCAAAGCGGCACGCCTTGCCTCCGGCGCGGGCAGGGCGTGGCTGCCGGCGCGGCGCGGCGACCCGCCGCCCCTTGCGCCCCCCGGAAGCGGGGGCGCAATGTCCCGCCCGACCGAGAAGACCAGGGGGGCTTCCTGCATGATCCTCACCCGCCGCGGCCTGATGGCGGCCGGCACCGCCTGCGCCGCCATCGCCCCGGCCGCTGCCCAGTCCCGCTGGCAGGCGGCCTGCGCCTATCCCGACAACAATTTCCACACCCGCAACCTGAAGACCTTCCTGGAGGAGGTGGCGCAGGCCACCGGCGTCCAGACCCAGATCCACACCAACGGCTCCCTGCTGCCGATGCCGCAGATCAAGCGCGGGGTGCAGACCGGCCAGGTGCAGGTCGGGGAGATCCTGATCAGCGCCTATGGCAACGAGGACCCGTTCTTCGAGATCGACGGCATTCCCCAGCTCGCCACCACCTCGGGGCAGGCGCGCAAGCTCCGCGACCTTGCCCGCCCCTATGTCGAGGCGCGCTTCGCCCGGCAGGGGCTGACCGTGCTGTACGAGGTGCCCTGGCCGCCCTCCGGCTTCTACACCAACGCCCCGGTGCCGACGGTGGAGGCGCTGCGCGGCACCCGCATGCGCACCTTCAGCGTCATGACCAACCGCTTCGCCACGCTGCTCGGCGCCGCGCCGACCCTGGTGCAGGCGGCGGAGATCGCGCAGGCCTTCGCCGCCGGGATCATCAACGTCATGGTCACCAGCGCCCAGACCGGCGTCGATACCCAGGCCTGGGACTATGCCCGGGTCTTCACCCCGATCGGCCTCTCCCGCACCATCAACACCGTCTTCATGCAGCGCCGGGCGCTGGAGGCGCTGCCGCCGGTGCAGCAGCAGGCCATCCGCGCGGCGGCGGCGCGGGCCGAGGCGCGGGGCTGGGCGATGTCGGACGAGGCCGCGGCCGCGCTGCAGGCGCAGCTCGCCAGCCGCGGCATGACCGTGGCCGAGCCCTCGCCCGAGCTGCTCGCCGGCCTCGCCACGGTCGGCAACGCCATCGCCGAGGAATGGGTCGGCCGCGCCGGGCCGGATGGCCGTAAGGCGCTCGACGCCTACAGGGCCGGCTGAGATGCGGCGGCTGCTGGATGCGCTCTATGCCGCGGGCGCCGGCCTCGCGGCGCTCTCGCTGCTCTCGATCTTCCTGGTGATGATGGCGCAGGTGGTGCTGCGGGAGATGCAGATGCAATTCCCCGCCGCCGACGACATCAGCGCCTATCTCTGCGTCAGCACCACCTTCTTCGCCCTGGCCGCGACCTTCCGGCGGGGGGAGCTGATCCGCGTCGGCATGCTGCTGGACCGGCTCTCGCCGCCCGTGCGGCGCTGGGCGGAGGCGGTGGTGCTGGTGCTGGCCGCGGCGCTGCTGGCCTACATCACCCGCTGGGTCTTCCAGGACATGATGTTCAGCTACGAGATCGAGGAGGTGGCGCAAGGCACCGTGCCCATCCCCCTCTGGATCCCGAAGATCGCCATGCCCGCCGGCTCCGCCCTGCTGCTGGTGGCGGTGCTGGACGAGCTGGCGACGGTGCTGCGCGGGCAGAAGCCCGGCTATGTGGTGGCGGCGGAGGAACGTGCCGCCGCCGGCGATTTCTCGGCGGAGGTTTAGGCTCGTGGATCTGCTGACCTTCGCGCTGCTCCTGCTCGTGCTGCTGTGCCTGCTGCTCGGCGCCGGGCTCTGGATCGCCATGTCGCTCGCCGCCGTCGGCTATGTGGCGATGGTCTTCGTGCACCCCTCGCCCGGGCTCTTCCTCGCCTCCGCCTTCTGGGAGAGCACCGGGTCCTGGACGCTGGCCGCCCTGCCGATGTTCGTCTGGATGGGCGAGATCCTGTTCCGCACCAAGCTGTCGGAGGAGCTGTTCAACGGCCTCTCCCCCTGGGTGCGGCGCGTCCCGGGGGGCCTGCTGCACGTGAACATCCTCGCCTGCGGCATCTTCGGCAGCGTCTCCGGCTCCTCCGCGGCCACCTGCGCCACCGTCTCCAAGATCGCGCTGCCGGAGCTGAAGAAGCGCGGCTATGACGAGCGGACGGCGATCGGCTCGCTCGCCACCTCCGGCACCCTCGGCATCCTCATCCCGCCCTCCATCATCATGGTGGTCTATGCGGTGGCGGCGGAGGTCTCGATCATCCGCGTCTTCATCGCCGGCTGCATCCCGGGCCTGCTGGTGATGCTGCTGTTCAGCGCCTACATCGCCATCTGGGCGAAGCTGAACCCGGACAAGCAGCCGCGGCCGGAGCCGCCGATGTCCTTCGGGCAGAAGCTGCGGGCCAGCGCCCAGCTCATCCCCTGCGCCCTGCTCATCGTCGCCACCATCGGCTCGATGTTCGTCGGCTGGGCGACGGCGACGGAGGCGGCGGCCTTCGGCGTGCTCGGCAGCCTGATCCTCGCCGCCGTCACCGGGACGCTGACCTGGCAGAGCTTCCTCGACAGCCTGCGCGGCGCCACACGGCTCTCCTGCATGATCATGTTCATCCTGGCCGGCGCCGCCTTCCTGACCAAGGCGATGGCGCTGACCGGCATCCCGGCGGCGCTGGCCCAGGGCGCGGCCTCGCTCAACCTCGGCCCCTATGGGCTGATCGCCATCCTCACCGTGGTCTATGTGCTGCTGGGGACGGCGCTCGACGGCGTCTCGATGATCGTCCTCACCACCTCCATCGTCATCCCGCTGGTGCAGCATGCGGGGTTCGACCTGGTGTGGTTCGGCATCTTCATCGTGCTGCTGGTGGAGATCGCGGAGATCACGCCCCCGGTCGGCTTCAACCTCTTCGTCATGCAGACCATGACGGGGAAGGAGCAGACCGAGGTGGCGATGGCCAGCCTGCCCTTCTTCCTGATGCTGGTGCTGACGGTGGTGCTCTGCACCCTGTTCCCGGTGACGCTCGTCACCGGCCTGCCGGACTGGCTGCTCTCGCGCTGAGGCGCCGGCCGGCGGCGTTCCGGGCGGGGCTGTCGTAGCCCCGCCGTGTGGCATGGGAGATGCGGGAGGGGGAGGCCCCTCCCGCCCGGTATGGCTTACCGCGGCGCCGTCGGCGCGCTGCTGCCGGACGGCGTGGTGCCGCCCGTGCCGCTGCTCATGCCGCTGGCCGGGGGCGGGGTGTAGCCGGGGGCCGGGCCGCTGCCGGCGGCAGGCGCCGGGGCCGCCGGGCTGCCGGCCTCTGGCGAGCCGACCATGCCGCCGCCCATATAGGCGCGGTCCTGGTCCGCCTGGTGCTGGCGCCGCGCCGCCGCTTCCTGGGAGCGCGAGCGCGACCGCCGCGTGGTGCGCCGGTTGTCGTCGACCGGCGTGCGGACTTCCGGATTGCTCCAGGGCGGCGTGCCGAGATTGACGTCGCGCGGCGAGGTGGTGGCGCCGGTGATGGCGCCCGCGCCCCCGCCGATGGCCGCCCCCGCCAGCGCGCCCACCGGCCCGCCGAACGCCCCGATGCCCGCGCCCGTGGCGGCGCCCGCCGCCGCGCCGCCCGTGGTGCGGTCCTGGCTGTTGCTGCCGCAAGCACCAAGCGCGAGGGCAAGCGCCGCCGCGCCAACCAGTTTCCAGCTCATCTGCCGCGTCTCCGTTGCTGCCGGGCGGGCGCCTCGCCCGTCCACGGCTTCCGGAACGTCCGCAGGCCGGTCTGGTTGCGAGCGCCGGCGAGTCATATCAACGGCCTGTATGCCGATGCGTCGTGCCGCGGCATGGCCGCCGGCCTGGCACGGGCCCCGCGCGCCCCGCCCGGCCGCTGTGCGATGCCGGCCGGCCCCGTCGGCGGCGCGTGTCAGGCGCCGGGCTTCGGCCAATCCGCTCGATCGAAGCGCTGGATCTCCAGCAGGTAGCCGGCCGGGTCGCGGAAGAAGACATGGGTGATGCCGCGCGGGCTGCGCGTGGGTGGCGCCTCCGGCTGCACGCCCTGCGCCAGCAGCCAGGCATGCCATTCTTCCACCGCGTCGCTCACCAGCGTCACCAGCGCGCCGCCCTCGCGGCGCGGATCGGTCAGCTCCCGCGCTCCGCGAGCCGGACAGATGCCGAGGAAGCCGCGCTGCCCCGCCACGGCGAAGATCGCGACGTCGCCCTGGTCCTGCACCAGCTCCAGGCGCAGCACCTCGGCATAGAAGCGACGGCAGGCCGCGGCGTCCGCGGCGTAGAGGAAGATGATCTGCTGAGCGAATTCCGGCGGCGGCGACATGGCGCAGCATCCCTTCTGTGCGGCCTTGCTCGCAAGAGCGTGAGTCGGCGAAGGGCAACCGCATTGGTTTAGGCTCGTCTCCCTGACTGGAGGCTTTCTGCCCATGCAATCTCCGATTTCCCTTCGCGAACCCGCCTGGCTACGCGAGTTCAAGGCCTTCATCATGCGCGGCTCGGTGGTGGACCTCGCGGTCGGCCTCGTGGTCGGCGCGGCCTTCACCACCATCGTCACCTCCTTCGTCGAGGACATCATCAACCCGGTCATCGGCCTCGCCATCGGCGGCGTCGATTTCTCCAACATCTTCCTGGTGCTGAACGGCGAGCGTCAGGCCTCGCTCGCCGCGACGCGGCAGGGCGGGGCCGCGGTAATCGCCATCGGCAGCTTCATCAACACCATCATCAAATTCCTGATCGTCTCCTTCGCCATCTTCTGGGTGGTGAAGGCGCTCTCGAAGCTCCGCCTGAACGAGCTGGGCAAGGCCCCGCCGGTGGAGACGCCGACCGAGAAGCTGCTGGCCGAGATCCGCGACGAGCTGAAGGCGCAGCGCGCGCCGAGGCAGGGCTGACCGTCCGCGGCGCGGCCGCGGGAGGCGCGCCTTTCGTGTGATGCCTGGCGGTCTGTCGCCGCGGCCACCATCCCGGGCTTCGTCGCCCTGCGACGTCGCTCTCATCCCGGCGGCAGTTGACCGTCACCGACCACCTGCCTCCCGTCGCTGACCTGCGCGCTCCTGCCAGCATCGGGTCCCTACGGGCGGCGCCTTGCGCCGGCTCATACCGGCCGCGCCAGCTACTGGCCGATGTCGGTCAGAAGGCGCGCGGCCGCCACGCCAACCCTGCGCATGATGGCCGGCTCGGAAGGTGAGGAATTCCCAAGCCGGGTATCAGGCGTGGCCGGCCAGCGCCAGCATCGGGCCCCGCTGCTTCATGGACTTCGCCTTCTCCGCCTCCGTCCGCTCATCGCCCAGCACCTGGCGGATGCGGAGCTCCTCCAGGTCCAGCTCCTGCTCGATATGCGCCAGGACCTCCTGGGTCAGCAGCCCCTCCGCATGGTGGGCGAGGAGGATGCGGCGGGAGGTCTCGATCGCCGCCAGCCGGATCCGCCGCCGCGCCGCACGCTCCGCCGCCGCCGCCGCGCCGTTCGCGGCAATGCGTTCCTGGTGCCCGGCGCGCTCGCGGAACTCCGGCAGCAGGTCGGCGGCGATGGCGCCTTCCAGCGGGTCGTCCAGCCGGCTTTCCACCTCCGCCAGGGCAGCGGCGCCGACGATGCGCCGGGCTTCCGCCACCTCCGGGTCGATGCCGCCATCATGCGCCGGCACCTCCACCCGCAGGGTCTTGATGAGCCATTCCAGGGTGGTGCCCTGCAGCACCAGCGTCGCCAGGATGGCGCAGAAGGCGAGGAAGACGATGAGGTCGCGGGCCGGGAAATCCTCCGGCAGGGCCAGGGCCGCAGCCAGGCTCACCACGCCGCGCATGCCGGCCCAGGCGACAATGGCGGTGTAGCGCCCGCTCGGCAGCGGGTCGTGCCGCCGCACCGCGGCGATGTGCCGCGGCAGCCAGGTGGCGGGATAGACCCAGAGGAAGCGGGAGAGGATCAGCACCGCCGAAATGGCGAGGGCAAGGGTGGCGAGTTGCCCCGTGCCGATGCCGGCGATGCGCCCCAGCACATGGTTGAGCTGCAGCCCGATCAGCACGAAGACCAGGCTGTTCAGCAGGAATTCGACGAAGTCCCAGATCGCCCCGGCGGCGAGGCGGGATTGCGAGGTGAGGAGGGTGTGCTGCGCCTGGCCATAGACCAGCCCGGCCGTCACCACCGCCATCACGCCGGAGACATGCACCGCCTCCGCCGTCATGTAGGCGGCATAGGCGGCGAGGAAGGTGGTCGCCGTCTCCAGCATCGGGTCGGCCAGCCGGCGCAGCACGAGGATCGCCGCCTGCGCCACCAGCCAGCCGATGACGATGCCGCCGAGGCCAAGGGCGAAGAAGGTCAGGATTGCCTCCGCCGGCGCCACATTGGCGCCGGTGACCGCCACGGCCACCGCCAGCTTGTAGAGCACGAGGGCGGAGGCATCGTTGATCAGGCTCTCGCCTTCCAGGATGGTGACGATCTTGCGCGGCAGGCGCAGCCGCTGCAGCACGGCGGCGGCCGCCACCGCGTCCGGCGGCGCGACGATGGCGCCGAGCGCGATGGCCGCCGCCCAGGGCAGGTCCGGCAGCAGCATCCGGGCGGCGATGCCGATGCAGAGCGCGGTGAACATCACCGCGCCCACCGCCAGCAGCAGGATGGGCCGCAGGTTGCGCCGGAAGGCCCGCCAATCCGTGCGGAAGGCGCTGCCCTGGAGCAGCGGCGGCAGGAAGAAGGCGAGGGCGAATTCCGGGTCCAGCGGCACGACCGGCAGACCCGGCAGCAGGGCCAGCAGCATGCCACCCAGCACCAGGATGACGGCGTAGGGCAGGTTCAGGTGCCGGGCCAGCACGGCGAAGCCGATGCAGGCGGCTGTCAGGGCGAGGAGGAGTTCGGCAAGGGCCATGCACGCTTCTACCCGGCCGCATGGCGGGGTTGCGAGGGGGCTGTTCGGGTAACCACCTGCTGCTTCGCCATGCTTGATGCCCCTCTCCCCCCCAATGACGATGTACTGTTGGACGCCTATTCCCGCGCCGTGACCGCGGCGGTGGAGCGGGCGGGGCCGGCGGTGCTGCATGTGGCGGTGCGCGGCAAGCGGGGCGCCGGGGGCGGCTCCGGCGTCACCGTCTCCCCGGACGGGCTGGTGCTGACCAACGCCCATGTGGTCGCCGGCGCCGAGGAGGTGCGGGTGACGACCGCCGAGGGCCGCCCCCTGGCGGCCCGGATCCTGGGCGAGGATGCGGATACCGACCTGGCGCTGCTGCGGGCGGAGAGCGCGGACTCCCTGCCGGCCGCGACGCTCGGCGATTCCGCGGCGCTGCGCGTCGGGCAGCTCGCGGTCGCCATCGGCAATCCGCTCGGCTTCTCCTCCACCGTCACGGCCGGGGTGATCAGCGCGCTGGGGCGCAGCCTGGCAGGGCGGGGCGGCCGGCCGATCGAGGATCTGGTGCAGACCGATGCGGCGCTGAACCCGGGCAATTCCGGGGGTGCGCTGGTGGATTCCCTCGGCCGGGTGATCGGCATCAACACGGCGATCATCGCCGGGGCCCAGGGGCTCTGCTTCGCGGTGGCGAGCAACACCGCGCAGCTCGTGCTGGGCCAGCTCGCCCGCTTCGGCCGGGTGCGGCGAGCGGCGCTGGGGTTGACCGGGCAGCGGGAGGCGATCCCCCGCCGCTTCGCCCGGGCGCTGGGCATGGCGCAGGAGAGCGGCGTGCTGGTGGCCGCCGTGCAGCGCGGCGGCCCGGCGGACCGCGCCGGCATCGCCCCGGGCGATCTGCTGCTGGAGATCGGCGGCGCGCCGGTGACCGGGGTGGACGCCCTGCTGCGCTGGCTGACCGGGGAACGAGTGGGGACGGCGGCGGAGGTGCTGCTGCTCCGCCGCGGCGACCCGCGCCGGCTGCGCGTGGTGCCGGGGGAGCGGGAAGGGTAGGGGGCCGCCCCACGGACCCCGGAGAGGCGGCGGGTTCGGACCCTCGGGGCTGAAACCGGCGGGGCAGGTGCAGCCTCCGGCGGGAGGCCCGCGCCCTCCGCTCCGGCACCCGGGGCGAAGCTTCCATCTCCGGTTCGTGGCGCGGCGCCCCGGCTTTTGCCGGCGCCCATCCTGCCCCATGCCGGTTGCCGCGCATCGAGGACGGGCGCGGTGGCGCTGCCCTGGATGGTGCCGTTCCGTCCTCCGGCGGCTGCGGAGCCTGGATCAGGCGCCGCCCGCCGCGTGGCCCCGCCATGGGGCCGCCGGTGCCGGTCTCAGCGGCGCCGGTTGACCAGGGCCAGGAGGAGGACCACGGCGGCGATCAGCGCCACGCCGATCATCGCCTCCACCACCAGGAAGTTCGGGGCGTCCCGCGCCACGACGAGGGCCGCCAGCGCGCCCGCCACCACCAGGATTGCCCGGATCCACATCGCCGCCTCCTTGGTCAAGGCTTCGCAGCATAGGTCGGCCTGGCCGATGTGCCTTGCGCTGGCGCAATCCGGCGGGGCGGCAGCGGCGCCGCGCCATGCGAGCCCATGCGGCCCCTGGGTCCCGCGGCCGCACGGCCTGGAATGCGGCGCGCGGCACCCGGCCTCGGAAGATGATGAGCGGCCGGTTCGGATGGGACGCGAACGGATCTCTGGGCAGGGCGCCGCCCATCTTGGCCCCGCCCATGCCGGCCAGGGCCCCGCCCGGCCGCCCCCGGCCCTCCTGCCGCCGCGGCTTCGCCACCGCCCTGCGTGAGCGTCCCATCGCCAGGGCGGGCCGCGGTGGAGGCCCCTATCAGTGGCTGTAGCGCCGCGTCCCGCCATCCACATGGATGACCTGGCCGGTGATGTAGCGGGCCAGGGGCGAGGCGAGGAACACCGCCAGCACCGCCAGGTCCTCCGGCTGGCCAATATAGCCGGCCGGCACTTCCTTCTCCGCCCAGGCGCGGCGGCTTTCCTCCGTCGGCATCACCCGCAGATCGATCTGTTCGGAGCGGATGCGGCCGGGCGGGATGGAGTTCACCGTGATGCCATCCCGCCCCACCTGACGGGACAGCGCCTTGGCCCAGATATGGGTGGCGCCGTTCGGGGCATTGGCCGGGTTCACGTTGTGCGGCTCGTCCTGGCCGGTCAGGTTGATGACGCGGCCGAAGCCCGCCGCCTGCATGGCCGGGATGAAGGCGTGGGTGAGGCGGCGGGCGGCGTGGAAATTCAGCTCCATCGCCTCCTGCCATACCGCCTCGTCCCCCAGCTCCCCGGGCGGCTGGGGGCGGCTGCCGCCGGCATTGTTCACCAGGATGTCCAGCCGCCCGAAGCAGCCGAGCACCGCATCGCGGATGCGCGGTGCGGCAGAGGGGTCGGTGATGTCCTCGACGACCACCAGCGGCTCGGCGCTGGCCGGCAGCTCCGCCGCCAGGCTCTCCAGCAGGTGGCGGCGCCGGGCGAGGAGCGCGACGCGGCAGCCCTCCCCGGCCAGCATGCGCGCGATGCTGCGGCCGATGCCGGCCGAGGCGCCGGTGATGAGGGCGACGCGCCCGGTGAGCTGCAGGTCCATGGGGTCCTCCGCGCTGACCGCCCCAGCCTGCGGCCCACCCCGGCAAAAGAAAAGCCGCCCCGGCTTCCCGGAGCGGCTATTCCCTGAAGTTCCGGCCCGCCACCCGGCTGCCCGGTGCCGGCCGGGGCTTCGCCCTGGCCGGCTGTGCGGAGCGCCGCCCATCGAGCGGCCCCGGGGGTCCCGCGGCGCTGCGCCTGCAACGCCGCGAGAGCCTAGCCCGCCATCGCCGCTTCCTTGCCCTTCCGCAGGTTCGGCATGAGCATGGCGATGAGGGCGACGGCCGCGATCGCCAGCATGGTGGCGCTGATCGGCCGCTGCACGAACACCATGGGGTCGCCGCGGGAGAGCAGCATGGCGCGGCGCAGGTGTTCCTCCATCATCGGGCCGAGCACGAAGCCGATGAGCAGCGGCGCCGGCTCCATCTTCAGCTTGGCGCACATCACGCCGAACACGGCGAACACCACCGTCATGTATACGTCGAAGACGTTGTTGTTGATGGAGTAGGACCCGATGCTGCAGAACACCAGGATCGCCGGGTAGAGGAACTTGTACGGCACCTGCAGCAGCTTCACCCACATGCCGATCATCGGCAGGTTGATGATCAGCAGCATGACATTGCCGATCCACATGGAGGCGATCAGGCCCCAGAACAGGTCCGGCTGGGCCTCCACCATGCGGGGGCCGGGCTGGATGCCCTGGATGATCAGCGCACCGACCATCAGCGCCATGACGGCGTTGGACGGGATGCCGAGGGTGAGCAGCGGGATGAAGCTGGTCTGCGCCGCGGCGTTGTTCGCCGCCTCGGGACCGGCCACGCCCTCGATGGCGCCCTGGCCGAACAGGTGCCGGCCCTTCGAGATCTTCCGCTCCATCATGTAGGAGCCGAAGGCCGAGAGCGAGGCGCCGCCGCCCGGCAGGATGCCGAGCACGGAGCCGACCAGGGTGCCGCGCAGCACGGAGGGCGTCGCCCGCTTCCACTCCTCCTTGGTCAGCCAGAGGCTGTCGACCTTGGTCTTGAGGACGCTGCGGGCTTCCGGCTTCTCGAGGTTCAGGATGATCTCGGCGATGCCGAACATGCCCATGGCGACGGCGGCGAAGCCGAGGCCGTCGGACAGCTCGGGGATGCCGAAGGTGAAGCGCTGCTGGCCGGTCTGCACGTCGGTGCCGACGAGGCCGAGGGCGACGCCCGTCACCACCATGGCAACCGACTTCAGCACCGAACCCTGCGCCAGAACCGCCGAGATGATCAGGCCGAGCAGCATGAGCGAGAAGTAGTCGGCCGGGCCGAAGGACAGCGCGACCGAGGTCAGCACCGGGCCCGAGGCGGCGACCAGCAGGGTGGCGCAGGAGCCGGCGAAGAAGGAGCCGAGCGCCGAGGTGGCCAGCGCCGCGCCAGCCCGCCCGTTGCGGGCCATCTTGTAGCCCTCGAGCGTGGTGACGACCGAGCTGATCTCACCCGGCAGGTTCAGCAGGATGGCTGTGGTCGAGCCGCCATACTGCGCGCCGTAATAGATGCCGGCGAGCATGATGATGGCCGTCGTCGCCGGCTGGCCGAAGGTGATCGGCAGCAGCAGGGAGATGGTGGCAACCGGCCCGATGCCCGGCAGCACGCCGATGGCGGTGCCGATCAGCGCGCCGATCAGCGCGAAGAGCAGGTTCTGGAAACTGAGCGCGACGGCGAACCCGTGCGCCAGATTGGCAAAGATATCCATGGCCGTTCTGTCCCTTTCCGGCGCTGGTCAGAACTGCGGCCAGACGGCCACGCGGATGTCGAGCTGCTTGATGAACACCCACCAGCTGAGCGCGAGCAGGAAGATGATCATGCCAAGCACGCCGAGCGGCCGCTGCAGGTGTTCCCGCTCCGCGGTGCAGGCGATCAGGATGGTGCCGACCAGCGACAGCATCAGCCCGCCCTGCTCGAGCAGCAGGGAGAAGAAGCACATGGCGGCACAGATGAAGCCGATCAGCGCCCATCCCCTGGAAATGCAGGCCACCAGGAAGCCGACCA
The DNA here is from genome assembly GCF_024178315.1 of Siccirubricoccus soli. Classification (GTDB taxonomy): domain Bacteria; phylum Pseudomonadota; class Alphaproteobacteria; order Acetobacterales; family Acetobacteraceae; genus Siccirubricoccus; species Siccirubricoccus soli. The sequence continues at coordinate 42,858 of NZ_JAMZIK010000123.1, forward strand.
TCATGCCGATGCCGACGGCGTTGTAGGTGTTCTCGAAGAAGCCGCCGAAGCCGGGTGCGACCTTCCACACCACCGCGCCGACCACGACGCCAAGGACGAGGGCCAGGATATCCCTGCCCGTCCATTTCTCCAGCGGGTCCGGTCCGCTGAAGAGGCCCAGGACCAGCACCATCGCGCCGAGGGCGAACAGCACCCAGAACACGAGCATGGGCATGTAGCCCGGGCCCATGCGCCGCGCGCTGCCGAGCGCGTGCTCCTGGTTCAGCCATAGGCCGATGACGGCCAGCAGGACCAGAAAGGCCCCGGAGGCTATATCCTTTGCGTTGAGTTTCATTTGTCGACTTTCCTCGGCTCCCAGGCAGGGCCCGGGCGTAGTAGGGCCCGGGTTCCGGCTTTCCTTGCAACGACACCCTGGCATGCTGCCCCGGTCAAGCCATTGGCGTAACCAGGGAAGAGGGAAGGCGCGCCCCGCCTCATGCGAATTCGGCCCCAGGGGCCCGGAGGGGGAGCATCCCGCGGGCCGGGGCGGCGCCGGGGAAGGCTACGGCTTCGGCGGGACGGCAGCGCCTGGCCATCCCGCCCCGTAGGCCGCGGCGCAGCCCTGCCATAGTGGCAGGGCCGGCCATGGCCGCATTCCGTGCCGGGCGGCGCCTGCCGGCACCCCTCGCCTGCCTGAAGCGGGGATGCAACTCGGGCGTGCGGGCAAGCGTGACGAAACACGCGATGCCGCCGGCGGCGCGGGGAAGAAGCAGCGGCCGAACGGAACCGGCCTGGCCGCACGCCAGCGGCGACAGTGCCGCCTGTGCGGCACCGCCCGCTACAACAGCTTCGCGCGGCAGCGTCCCGGACATCTTCCCCCCGGTCGGATGTGGCGGTCCTATGGCATGGGATTGTCCCAACGGGCAAGCGGCGCCGCGGCCCGCAAGGCGTTGCAAGGCTTTGTTGCGCTGCGACAATCCGGCTCTTGTATCCCAGTAGGCTTCCCGTAATCCTCGCCGCCCGACCCCATCCGCGCAGGATATCCCATGGCCGACCGGCTGCTGAACGACCCTGAAACCCGCATCCGCGCCGCGGCCGAGGCGCTGGAGCCACGCCTCGTCGAGCTGCGCCGCGACATCCACGCCCATCCGGAACTGGCCTTCGAGGAGGTGCGGACCGCCGGCATCGTGGCGGCGGAGCTGGCCCGGATGGGCATCCCGCACCGGACAGGCATCGGCAGGACCGGCGTCGTCGGCGTGATCGAGGGCGGGCGCCCGGGCCCGACCCTGGCCATCCGCGCCGACATGGACGCGCTGCCGATCCATGAGGCGACGGGCCTGCCCTTCGCCAGCCAGGTGGACGGCAAGATGCATGCCTGCGGCCACGACATCCACACGACGACGCTGCTCGGCGTTGCCGAGGTGTTGAAGGCGCTGGCGCCGCAGCTGGCCGGCCGGGTGAAGCTGGTCTTCCAGCCGGCCGAGGAGGCGCTGGGCGGCGCCGCGGCGATGGTGGCGGATGGGGTGCTGGAAGGCGTGGACATGGCGCTCGGCTTCCACAACCAGCCGGACATGCCGGTCGGCCGCTTCGGCTATGTCCGCGGCGCCACCCTGGCCGCGGCGGACCGCTTCGACCTGGTCATCACCGGCAAGAGCGGCCATGCCGCGCATCCGGAAGTGGCGATCGACCCGATCGTCGCCGCCGGCGCCTTCATCGCCAATGCGCAGACCGTGGTGAGCCGCGAGATCGACCCGCTGCACCCGGCCGTCGTCACCATCGGCATGATCCATGGCGGCACCGCGCCCAACATCATCCCGGAGAGCGTGGAGCTGCGCGGCACGGTGCGCACGCTGAGCACGGCGGCGCGCGACACCGCCGAGGCCGCGCTGAAGCGCCTGGCGGCAGGGCTGGAGGCGATGCACCGCGTCCGCTGCGCGCTGGCCTATCGCCGCGGCGTACCGCCGCTGATCAATGCGGACAGCGTGCTGGACCCGGCCGTCTCCGCCGTCCGCGCACAATTCGGCGAGGTGGTGGCGGAGGGCAAGCCGAGCATGGGCGCCGAGGATTTCGCGGAGTTCGCGGAGCGCGTGCCGGCCTTCCAGCTCCGCATCGGCAGCGGCGCGCCTGGGCGCCGCGATCATCTGCACAATCACGACTACCAGCCGGATGAGCGCTGCATCGGGCTTGGCGTGCAGGCGCTGTCGCGCATCGCGCTCGAGATTCTGGCGTGAGCCGCCGCATCGCCGAGCTGACCGCGCCCGAGGTTGCCGCCCGCCTCGCCGCCGGCGCTTCCGTGCTGTTGCCGCTCGGCAGCCTGGAGACGCACGGGCCGCAGGCGCCGATGGGCGATTTCCTGCTGGCCGAGGAGATCGCGCTGCGCATCGCCGAAGCCGCCGGCGCGGCGGGCACGGATGCGCTGGTGCTGCCCCCCATCCCCTTCGGCGGCGAGGATTTCTTTTCGTTCGTCCCGGGTGGGATCGTGCTGACCCCTGCCACCTTGCAGACGGTGGTGGAGGAGGTGTGCGGCAACCTCATCCGCACCGGCACGCGGCGCATCCTGCTGGTGAACGGCCATGCCGGCTCCATCGCGCCCTGCGATGCGGCGGTGCGGGTGCTGCGGCGGAAGCATGACCTGCGCCTGCCCGTGCTGCATCTCTGGCGCGTCGCCGGCGCGCTGCATCAGGAATTCGGCGGCGCGGCGGCAAGCTTCGGCCATGGCGGCGACCCGGTCTGGTCCGTCGCCCAGCATCTGCGGCCGGATCTCTGCCGGCCGGAGAAGGCGCGGGAGAAGCAGGCCGTGCCGCCGATCTACGGCCTGCCGGTCGCGGATTTCGCCACGGTGAGGATCGAGGGCGTCGCCTTCACCCTGCCGACCGAGGTGGAGGAGGTGGCGCCGGGCGGCGTCGCCTGCGCCGACAGCCGGCCGGGCAATGCCGCGCATGGCGCGCGCATCGTGGAACGCATCGTCACCGCTGGCGCCGCCATGCTGGCGCGGCTGAAGGAACACATCGCATGAAGGTCTGCATCTTCGGCGCCGGGGCGATCGGCGGCGTCATCGCCGCACGCCTCGCCAAGGGCGGGGCGGAGGTCTCCGTCCTCGCCCGCGGCGCGATCCTGGAGGCCATCCGCGCCAAGGGGCTGACGATGCACGCCCCGGACGGCACGCTGCGGTGCCGGCCGCGCGCGGCGGCGGATCCGGCGGAGCTCGGCCCGCAGGACTACGTCATCGTCACCACCAAGGCGCCTTCCCTGCCCTCCGTCGCCGCCACCATCGCGCCGCTGCTGGGGCCCGAGACGCCCGTCGCCTTCGTGATGAACGGCATCCCCTGGTGGTACCGCGCCCGCACCCCGCGCGAGGGCGAGATCCTGCCGGAGCTCGACCCCGGCAATGCCGTGCGCACCGCCATCGGCGTGCGGCGCACCATCGGCGGCGTGGTCTATTCGGCCAGCGAGGTGCTGGAGCCCGGGGTGGTGCATGTGGAAACCGCCGATGGCCGCGTCATCCTTGGGGAGCTGGATGGCAGCCTCACCCCCCGCGTGGAGCGGCTGGGCGCGGCGATTGCCGCGGGCGGCCTGCCGGCGCCGGTGGTGCCGGATATCCGCAAGGCCGTCTGGACCAAGCTGATGGGCAACCTCGTCTCCGGCCCGCTCTGCATCCTCGGCCGCGCCGGCATGGCGGATGTGCTGGGCAGCACCTCGGTGCGCGGCCTGGCGGTGGAGATGATGCGGGAGGTCACCGCCATCGCTGCCTCCGAGGGCATCGAGATTCCAGGCGATGCGCCGGAAGCGCGCATCGAGCGCTCGGCGAAGCTCGCCCACAAGCCCTCCATCCTGCAGGATCTGGAAGCGGGCAAGATGATGGAGGTCGCCACCATGTTCCGCGCCCCGCTGCACATCGCGCGCAGCAACGGCGTGGCGGTGCCGAACCTCACCCGCATCGTCGCGCTGGCGACGCGCGCCGCCATCTCCGCCGGGCTCTACGCCCTGCCGGAAGGGGCGGAAGCGTGAAGATCTGCATCTACGGCGCCGGCGCCATCGGCGGCCACCTTGCCGGGCGGCTGGCCAGCGGCGGGGCGGAGGTCTCGGTCGTCGCCCGCGGCGCGCAGCTCGAGGCGATCCGCGCCCATGGCCTCCGCGTGCTGGCCGCCGACCGGGAGATGCATGTGCAGCCGCGCGCGGAGTCCGACCCCGCCGCGCTCGGGCTGCAGGATGCGGTGCTGGTCTGCACCAAGGCGCCGGCCCTGCCTTCCGTCGCCGTCGGCATCGCGCCCCTGCTGGGGCCCGAGACGCCCGTCGCCTTCGTGATGAACGGCATTCCCTGGTGGTACTTCCACGCCCATGGCGGGCCGGAGGACGGTCGCCGCGTGCCGGAGGTCGATCCGGGCGACGCCGTGTGGAACGCCATCGGCCCGCAGCGCGCCATCGGCGGCGTGATCTATTCTGCCTGCAATGTGAAGGCGCCCGGTGTCGTCGAAGTGACCAGCCGCACCAGCAAGCTGATCCTCGGCGAGCCTGACGGCAGGGTGAGCGACCGCGCCCAGGCGCTGGCGCGCGCCTTCAAGGCGGGCGGCATGGCCTGCAGCGTCAGCCAGGACATCCGCAGCGATGTCTGGGCGAAGCTGCTGAACAATTTCTCCTCCGGTCCTGCCTGCATGCTCACGCGGCGGCACATGCAGGACATGCTGTCGGATCCCGTGCTGCGCGCTGCCTGCACCCGGCTGGTGGAGGAAGGCATGGCGATCGCCCTCGCGCATGGCCGGACGCTGCGGGGCACGGCGGAGGACTGGATCGCGCTCTCCGCCACCCTGCCGCACAAGCCCTCCATCCTGCAGGATCTGGAGGCAGGGCGGCCGATGGAGGTCGACTCTCTCTACCAGGTGCCGCTGCGCCTGGCGCGGGAGAAGGGCGTGAAGGTGCCGACGCTGGAGCTCTTCGTCGCGATGATGGCCCAGGCCGCGGAGGCGGCTGGGCTCTACAAGCGAAGGAATGGCTGAGCATGGGCGTGCTGCAGATCGACCACGTCGTCGTCGATGTCCGCGACCGGATGGCGGAGGGCGCGGAGACCTTCCGCCGCCTCGGCTTCCAGCTGACGCCGATGGGGAAGCACAGCCTGGGCTCGGCCAACCATCTTGCGGTGTTCGGCACGGACTATCTGGAGCTGCTGGGCACCGACGTGCCGGGCGGCAAGCTGCGGCCGGATATTGCGCCCTTCCCGCAGGGGCTGAACGGCTTGGTCTTCCGCGCCTGGGACGGGGAGTCGGAGGCGCTGGAGGCGCGGCTGCGCGCCAATGGCGTGCCGGCGCAGCCGGCGCAATCCTTCAATCGCCCGGTCGAACTGCCGGATGGCACCCAGGGCGATGCGAAGTTCAAGGTGGTGCGGCTGGACCGCGCCGCCGCTTTCGATGGCCGCCTCTACTGGTGCGAGCATATGACGCCGGAGCATGTCTGGCGCCCCGAATGGCAGGAGCATCCGAACGGCACGCTGGGCATTGCCCGCGTGCTGCTCTCGGTGCGGGACCCGGAACGCCAGGCGGCGCAGTTCCGCCGCATGTTCGGCGCCGAGGCGGTGACGATGCGCGAGGACGGGCGCGCCGTGCTGAGGGTGAAGGATGCGGCGGTGGAAGCCGCGCCGCATGCCGCGGTGGCGGCGGAGCTCGGCAACGCGGCGCCCAACCCGGCGGGGCGCGGCGACTACATGGCGCTGCTGGGGCTGAAGGTGAAGGATGTGGCGGAAGCCGCGCGCTGCCTGATGATGGCGCGGGTGCAGGCGGCGATGGCGGCGGGCATCCTGCGGGTGCCGGCGAAGGTGGCGGTGAATACGACCATCGACTTCGTGGCCTGAGGCGGTGCTGAGCAAGGGCTCTGCCCCTTCCTCTCACGTTGGACGCAGCGCGTCCAACCCCGCAAAGGGCCGCGCGGCCCCTGGAAGCCTTGAGTCTGCAGGTTCGACCTGCGAGGCCCAAGCGCATGGTTGCCGAATGCGAGAGAGTGCAGTGTCCGTCTCGAAAGGCTGAGCCGCATGTCCTGTCTCCTGATCATCAATTGCGACGATCTCGGCGTCAGCCACGCCGCCAACCTCGCCATCCATCGCGCCCTGGCGCGGGGCGTGGCCACCAGCGCCTCGCTCATGGTGCCCTGCCCCTGGGCGCCGGAGGCGGTGCAGCTCTGCCGCAGCTATCCGCTCGGCATCCACCTCACCTACACCAGCGAATACCCGGCCTGTCGCTGGCGCCCGCTCACCGCGGGCGCCTCGCTGCGCGATGCGGCGGGCTTCTGCCATCCTACCACCGAAGCCGCCATCGCCGCGCTGGACGCCGCCGAGGCGCAGGCCGAGGGCGCGGCGCAGATCGCGGCCGCCCTCGCCTGGGGCGTCGACGTCACCCATCTCGACCTGCACATGAACGTGCTGCAGATGCGGGAGGATCTGTTCGAGGTCTATCTCGACCTTGCTTCGGCCCACCGCCTGCCCGTCCGCATCCTGGGCGCGGCGGAGGCCAGGATCGGCGGTGAGGCCGCCCGGGCCCGCGCCGCCGCGCGCGGCGTCCTGTGCAACGACCACATGCTCTACCCCTGGCCGCGCCCGGCGGCGGAGGTGCTGCGCGAGGCCGCGCCCAATCTCCAGCCCGGCATCACCGAGATCTTCGCCCATCCAGTGGAGGATGGGCCGGAGCTGCGCGCCTATTCGCCCCGCTTCGCCGAGCTGCGCGCCGCGGATGCTGCCGGCATGGCGGACCCCGCCCTGACCGCCCTGCTGGAGGCGCAGGGCATCCAGCGCATCAGCTACCGGCAGCTGCGAGACCGGCAACGGGCGGGCTGAGCCGTGGCAGCGCCGTCTGCCCCAGCACCCAGCCCTCCCAGCGCCGGATCCAGGGATCCTCCGGCACGAAATCCGGCCGCGTCCCGTCCAGCACGCCGATCAGGCCGAGCAGCCCGATCAGCGAGTCGAACCGGTCCTCCCCCGCCGCATCGGTGCCGAAGCCGGCGGCGATGGTGGCTTCCAGCCCCGCATTCGGCACCACGCGTCGTGCCGCCATCGCCTCCCGCAGCGCCGGGGCCAGGGCCAGGCGCGGCCCCTGGGCGCGCTTGCTGCCTGCCAGCTTCAGCCCGCAATGGCGCAGCGCCTCGGCCGGATAGACCTCCGCCAGCACCGCCACGCCCGGCGCCAGCAGGGCGTGCAGCCCGCCCTGGAAGGGCCAGAGCCGCACCGGCGCGCCCCCTGGCCCCTGGGTGGCCAGGGCAGGCACCAGCCAGTCCCGCCAGGCGGCGATCGCCGCCTTGCCCGATTGGTTGGCGCCCAGCGTCCAGAACAGCGGTGCGCCCGCCGGCCGCTCCGCCGTCGCCCGGTCGCACCAGCGGGAGAGGCCCTCCGGCCCGGCAAAACCCAGCGCCGCAGCATGCGCCGCCCGCGTCATCCCCCGCACCCCGCGCGCCGGGTAGAAGGGGCTGGCGGCGCAGACCGTCTCCAGCCCGGCATTCACCGCGAAGAATTCCGGCCGCGCCGCCAGCCCGGCGAGAAAGGCCGGGAAATCTGCCTCCTCGCACCCCGCCGCATAGGCACGCGGCAGGCCGAGCGGCAGGTCCAGGCCGAGCGCCACCGGCGCCCCCTCCGCCAGCAGCCCCGGCAGCAGCGCCGCCACCGCCCCCACCGGCCGCGGCACCTCCGCCCGCCAGGTGCGGCCCTGGCGCCGGGCGAGACTCAGCCAGCGCTTGCGCGGGTCGATGCTCCAATCAGCATGGGCGGCGATCAGGTCGGGCAAGGCTGGGCCGCCCTGTGGCAGCATGACGGCATCGGGGGAGGGGCAGGATGGAGAGTTACAGCCCGGTTTCGAAATGGTTCCACTGGGTCACCGTGGTCCTGATGGCGGTGGCGCTGCCGGTGGGCTTCGTCATCCAGCACGTCACGGACAAGCAGGAAGGCGCCACCAAGATGGTGTTCTACGCCATCCACGAATCCGCCGGGGTGACGCTGTTCCTGGTGGTGTTGGCCCGGCTGCTCTGGCGGCTGAGCCGCGGGGCGCCGCCGTTGCCGGGCAGCATCCCGGCGCCGCTGCGCCTGGCCGCGAACACGGTGCATCATGCGCTCTACGCCCTGCTGCTGCTCCAGCCGCTGCTCGGCTTCTTCGCCACCAATGCCTGGGGCTTCCCGCTGCAGGGGCGCACCGCCTATCTCGGCTTCATCGAATTGCCGAAATTCATGGAGGCGAACGAGGCCCTGGCCGGCCAATTGCAGACGCTCCACACCATCGGCGGCTGGACCATCCTGGTGCTGCTGGTCCTGCATGTCGGCGGCGTGGTGTTCCACCAGGCCATCCGGCGGGACGGGCTGCTGCTGCGCATGGTGTAGGGTAATGCCCTGGCCGCCAGCGCTGCCCGCCATGGCTGGCCATGCCAGGCTCCGAACGCCCGCATCCCGGGACGGCCCGGCGCCGCGCCGCGGCCAGCGAGTCCTGTCGGCGCGCCTGTCGAACCCACCGCTACCCGGTCCCCTCCCGCGATCCGGCCGCGGAAGCCCTGCCCAAGCCTCCGGAATGCGACGGCTCCAGGGGCCCACGGAGCCGCCGGGCGGGAAGGGCTCAGAGCGGCTTCTGCGCCTTCTCCATCAACCGGGCGAAGAAGCCGGGCTTCTTCTTCTCCGCCGCCCCGGCCGCGGGGGCGACCGCCTTCGCTGCCGTGGCGCGCTCCGCCTCGGCTTCCTTCGCTTTCTGGTCGAGCCAGCGCTCAAGGCTCATTCCCGCGCGGGCGGCGCGTTTCGCCTCATAGGCGCGCTGCCCTTCACTCATCTTCCGCTGGTCCATGGGAACTCCTACGCCGGGGCAGATGTGACAAAGCCCGGGCGCTTGGGCAAGCGGGGATGGGGCTTGCCTTTCCTGCCCCCGGCGGAGTCCTATGCGGCCATGGAACCCCGCGTGAAGGCTGGAATCTGGGTCTCGATGGCGCTGCGCCTGGCGGATATCGCCGGCCGCAGCGGTGCCGTGCTGCGCAAGGGGGACCCGGATTCGGGCGGCATCCTCTGCGTGCTGCGGGGGCGGGACGGGCTGGTGGTGCTCAGCCAGGTGCGGGATGCAGCGGGCCGCCCGGCCTGGATGCGGGGCAGCGGGCAGGCCCCGGTCGATCAGGCTGCCGCCGATGCCTATATAGACCGGCAGTTGCGGCGGGACCCAGATCTGTGGGTAGTGGAATTCGACGCTCCGGATTTACAACCTCCGTTTGAGGGGAAGGTATTGTAACACAAGTCGTTGTCCCGTTATCGCAATATTGTGTAGCTGTCTATACGCGCCCGTGAGGTGCGTTTTCTCGCCCAATGGTTTCAATCGCGGCGTGCAAACCACGGCGGCGGAACATCCGCGCCGAGCCCACGTTTTCTTGCAACCTACTGTCTGTCCGGAGGCTTCATGGCATCCCCCCGCCCTATCCTGATCGTCGAGGATGATGCCGCGCTCCGCGCGACACTTGCGGAGCAGCTCAGTCTGGAAGGCGACTTTGCCGCCGACGAGGCCGAAAGCGCCAAGGAAGCGGAGCAGAAATTGTCCAGCGCGGATGCTCGTTACGATGCCATCCTGCTGGATATTGGCCTGCCGGACGGCGACGGCCGCGATTTCTGCGCCAAGCTGCGGCGGGACGGCCGGAAGATGCCGGTCATCATGCTGACCGGCAAGGACCAGGAGCAGGACATCGTCCGCGGCCTGGATGCCGGGGCGAATGACTACATCGCCAAACCGTTCCGGTTGCATGAGCTGCTGGCCCGGGTCCGCGCCCAGCTTCGCGTCTTCGACAATTCCGAGGACGCGGTCTTCACCATCGGGCCCTACATGTTCCGCCCGGCCGCCCGGCTGCTGCTGGAGCCGGCCCGGAACCGCAAGGTTCGGCTGACCGACAAGGAAAGCAACATCCTCAAATTCCTGTACCGCGCCGGCGGTCGGCCGGTGCCGCGGCAGATCCTGCTGAACGAGGTGTGGGGCTACAACAGCGCCGTCACCACGCACACGCTGGAAACCCACATCTACCGGCTGCGGCAGAAGATCGAGCCGGATCCGAGCCGCGCCCGGCTGCTGCTGACCGAGGGCGGCGGCTACAAGCTGGACCCGCTGGCCCAGGCGGCCTGACCTTCCCTCGGCGCCGCCATGCGGCGTCGAGGGAGCCCCGGAGGCGCCGGACCCCCGGGCCTCGCAGGGCATGGCCGCGACAGGGCACCAGGTGACGCCGGGCCTTCCCCCGGGCCAGGCGTCCCCCTGAACGGTCCCGCTCCGGCCCGGCCTTGCCCCTTCGGATGGCTGCGGGGAAACTGCCCGCCCATAACCGGGGGAATGCCGATGCCCATCGTCTACGAAAAGCTGCTCAACTACCCCATCCCGGAGGTCCGCCAGACGCTCCGCTGGCAGGATGTGGCGCTGTATAATTTCTCCATCGGCCTCGGCCAGGATCCGATGGACGAGCAGCAGCTCGACTTCGTCTATGAGCCGCGGCTGAAGGTCATGCCCTCCATGCCGGTGGTGCTCGGCTCCCCCGGCTTCTGGTCCCGCAACCCGGACACCGGCATCGACTGGGTGAAGATCGTGCATGGCGAGCAGGGCCTCGTCCTGCACAAGCCGCTGCCGACCGAGGGCGAGATCATCGGCCGTTCCCGCGTCACCGGCCTGGTCGATCGCGGCGCCGGCAAGGGCGCGCTGATGTATTCGGAGCGCGAGATCATCGATGCCGCCAGCGGCGAGGTGCTGGCCACCGCCACCTCCACCAGCTTCCTCCGCGGCGATGGCGGCTTCGGCGGGCCGGACGGCCCGGTGAAGCGGCCGCATCCGGAGCCGGAGCGGGCGCCGGACCTGACGCTCGACCTCGCCACCCGGCCGGAGCAGGCGCTGGTCTATCGCCTGAACAGCGACCTGAATCCGCTGCACATCGACCCCGCCATCGCCAAGGCGGCCGGCTTCCCGCGGCCCATCCTGCACGGACTCTGCACCTTCGGCACGGTCTGCCACGCCCTGCTGCGCACCCTCTGCGGCTATGACACGGCGCGCTTCGGGCGGATGGACCTCCGCTTCTCCTCGCCCGTCTATCCCGGGGAGACCATCCGCACCGAGATCTGGCAGGAGGAAGGCGGCGCCGCCTTCCGCGCCCGGGTGGTGGAGCGGGACAAGGTGGTGGTCAGCAACGGGCTGTTCCGCTTCGCCTGATGCACCGCCGGGGAAGCGCCGCGGCGGAGGCCGGGCCGTCCGCCCTGGAACCGTCCGCTCTGGTCTGGGCGGGTGGTCCCGTCGTGGTCTTCGATACGGAGACCACCGGGGTCGGCTGCGGCGACCGCGTCGTCTCCCTCGGCGCGGTGCGGCTGGATGCGGCGCTGGAGCCGGAGGCGACGCTGCACCTGGCCTTCGCCCCCGGCATTCCCTGCCATTGGGGCGCCGCCCGGGTGCACGGCATGTCCGACGCCTTCCTGGCGCTGCACCCGCCCTTCGCCGCCCATGCCGGGGAGATCGCCGGTTTCTTCGCCGGCGCCATGGGCTGCGCCCACAATCTCGCCTTCGACCGGCGGATGCTGGGCGGCGAGTTCGAGCGGCTGCACCTGCCCGCCCCCTGGGGCGCGGAATTCTGCACCCTGCAGGCCTGGCGCCGGGCCCGCCCCGGCCGCCGCGCCGGCCTGGCCCATGCCGCCGCCGCATGCGGCCTGGGGCGGGAGGGGACGCTGCATGGCGCGCTGGAGGATGCCTGGCTGGCCGTGCAGATCCTGCGCGCGCTGCATGGTCTGCCGCCCGCCCTGATGCAGCTGCACGGCATCACCAACGGGCCAGGGGATGGCTAGGGTCCCGATCCCGAAGCCTCGCGGATGTCGTGTTCGGCTGCGAGGCTTTCATTTAGTAGCATGCTCGTCCGCCCCTTTCGCTGGGTCCAGTCAACGTCGCGGGCAGGACACTGGCCTGGGCGCGGTTTCGGCATGGCTGGCGGAGGCGGGGGCGCCCAGGCCGCAGATCGGCGGCGCGGTCCGGCCGTCCTGGGACTGGGGTCCGGTCGATCCTTTCGTCCACGCCCGAACCGGTGGACGCCGGGGCGGGGCATCATGGCAGGGTGCCAGCCAGGCCGGGGCCATCCCTTCGCTATGCCCCGGCTCTAACCGTTTGCGGGAGGAATACGCACCATGACCAGTTTCGCCGAACGTGCCGAGCGCTTCGTCGCCCTGCATGCCGCAGGCTGCTTCGTCCTGCCCAATGCCTGGGATGCCGGCTCCGCCCGGCTGTTGGCGGCGCTCGGGCCGGTGGCGCTCGCCTCCACCTCGGCCGGCGCCGCCTGGACCTTCGGGCGGCAGGATGGCGCCATCACGCGGGAGATGGCCGTGGGCAACGCCGCCGCCATCCTGGCCGAGACGGATCTGCCGGTCTCTGGCGACCTCGAGGATGGCTACGGCCCTTCGCCGGAGGACTGCGCCCTGACGGTGCGCGCCGCCGGAGAGGCCGGCCTCGCCGGCTGCACCATCGAGGACACGACGGGCAACCCCGCCGCGCCGATCCATGAGTTCGACGCCGCTTTGGCCCGGGTGCAGGCGGCCGTCGCCGCGGCCAGGGGGCTGGGCCGGCCCTTCGTGCTGACGGCGCGGGCCGAGAATTTCCTCCATGGCCGGCCGGATCTGGAGGACACGATCCGCCGCCTCACCGCCTTCGCCGAGGCCGGCGCCGATTGCCTCTACGCCCCCGCCCTGCCGGACATGGACGCCATCCGCCGGGTGGTGCAGGCGGTGGCGCCGAAGCCGGTGAACGTGCTGGCCGGCCCGCGCAGCGGGCTGGTGCCGCTGGCGGAGCTGGCGGCCGCCGGCGTGCGCCGCGTCTCGGTCGGCGGCGCCCTGGCGCGCGCCGCCTATGCCGCCGCGCAGGAGTATGGGAAGGCGCTGCTGGCCGGGGACCTGCCGCGCTTCGCCGCCATCGCCCCGCATGGCGCCATCAATGGCGCGATGCGGGGCAAGGCCGGGTAGCGGCGCCGGCCCCCCGCCTGATGCAGGGGCACCCGGGGACGACGGTCACCGCCCCTTGTCCCGGCCGGGCCGCCGCCGCAGCATCGGGCATGGCTCGATGCCGCCGGCACGAGCCTCCCGCCTCCGGCGAGCCTCACGGCATCCCCGGCCTCGGCGGGCAGGGGCGGCACCTCTCCCGAGCCTTGGGGGCTGGACCGGCGCCGCTGCTGGCGGTACCTCCAACCGACCCCCGGGAGGGAGATGGATGATCAACAAGATCGTGGCCTCGGTCGCCGAGGCCCTGGACGGCGTCAAGGACGGTTCCACGGTGCTGATCGGCGGCTTCGGCGCGGTCGGCCAGCCGGATGCGCTGATCGAGGGGCTGATCGAGCAGGGCGCCAAGAACCTCACCATCGCGCTGAACAATGCCGGCAGCGGGCATGTCGGCGTGGCGCGGCTGATGGAGGTCGGCCGGGTGCGGAAGATCATCTGCTCCTTCCCCCGCAGCAGCGACCCGGTGGTCTTCGAGACGCTCTACCGCGAGGGCAAGCTCGAGCTGGAGATCACCCCCCAGGGCACGCTGGCCGAGCGCATCCGCGCCGCCGGCGCCGGCATCCCCGCCTTCTACACCGCGACGGCGGCCGGCACGCTGCTGGCCCGCGGCAAGGAGACGCGGGAATTCGACGGCCGCGAATACGTCATGGAGAAGGCCCTGAAGGCCGATGTGGCGCTGATCGAGGCCTGGGAGGCCGATCGCTGGGGCAACCTCGTCTATCGGGGCTCGGGCGCCAATTTCAACCCGATCATGGCCATGGCCGCCGATCTCACCATCGCCCAGGTGCAGCACATCCGCGAGCTCGGGGAGCTGCATCCGCACATGGTCGGCACGCCCGGCGTCTATGTGAACCGCGTGGTCCAGGTGGATCGCGGCGGCGACTGGCTGAAGCCCGAAGCGCGTTAAGGGGGAGACGAGATCATGCCCTTCACCCGTGACCAGATGGCCGCCCGCCTCGCCGCCGATGTGCCGGAGGGGTGGTGCGTCAACCTCGGCATCGGCATCCCGACGCTGGTGGCGAACCATGTGCCCGCCGAGCGGGAGGTGATCTTCCAGTCCGAGAACGGCGTCATCGGCATGGGGCCGGCGCCGCAGAAGGGACAGGAAGACCCCTGGCTGATCAATGCCGGCAAGCAGCTCATCACCCTCGCCAAGGGCGCCAGCTTCGTCGGCCATGCCGACAGCTTCGCGATGATCCGCGGCGGGCATATCGATCTCTGCGTCCTCGGCGCCTTCGAGGTGGCGGAGAATGGCGACCTGGCGAATTGGGCGACGGGCGAGAACGACACCGCGCCGGCCGTCGGCGGCGCCATGGATCTCGCCGCCGGTGCCAAGCGCGTCTGGGTGGTGATGGAGCACACCACGAAGGATGGGCGGCCGAAGCTGGTGGAGAAGTGCACCTACCCGCTGACGGGGCTGCGCTGCATCCGCCGGGTCTACACCAACCTCGCCGTCATC